>JBCDAK010000121.1:0-13819 GCA_039185545.1 Actinomycetota bacterium | reverse complement strand
CGCGCATCGTCTGTTCACCGAACGGGGTCCGGAGCACCGTGACCGGCTCGACCGGCTCGACCATGATCGCCGTCTTCACGAAGTCAGCGATCGGACGGAAACGCTCGGCCGCGTCACGGTCGAAGAGGTGCTCCGGGCGATCGGCCGTCACGCGCGCAGCCTACGGCTCCGAGCTCAGCCCTCGGGCTCGGCACGTCGTGAGCACACCTGCGAGACGTCGCAGCCCACAGGACGCCATTCGCGATCGTTGGTGACGATGACTCGATCGAGCAACACGCCAGCCTCGCGACCGCCGAGGGTGAAAGAGTTCAGGGAACCGACCCGTGCCGGAACCACGAGGGGATCGTCCGCGTGGTCGGAGGGCGAACCGTCGAAGCCACGGCGACTGATCCGATCCCACGCCCACGCCCCTGGATCCGGGAATCCGGCGTTCTCCCAGAAGTCCCAGACGAACTCGTCGGATCGCGAGACGTTGTCTCCCGCAACGACGAACATCGAGTTGGCATCGACCGGTTGCTCGACCTCCGGCGGGATCTGCACACGTACCCACACGACGTAGTCATCGTTCTGCGTCGTCTCGAACGCCACTCTCAGCTCGCCCGCCTCGGGCTCGGGAAACGCGACCACGCCGTCCGGCTCCAGTTCTGCCGGAGCGGTGACCTCGACCGTCGTCGCCGACAACACGATCTCGATGACCTCCCCGGGCGTCGGCGACGGGTCGTCCGGAGCCGCAGTCGTCGGGGACCCGATCTCGGACGACGTCGGATCCGCCGCCACGTCCGAGGTGATGGCTGAGTCGGACATGGTGGTTGCGTCGGGGGCGGTGGTTGCGGGACGTTCTGAGGAGAGGATCGCCGCGGTACTGAGAGCAACCGGCTCGGACCCGGACGATCCGAGCACCAGGGCGAGACCCGCTGCGAACACGACGATGAGCGCGCCGACCGACGCCAGGGCGACCGTGCGAGACCGAGTGCCGGGTTCGGGGTCGTGCGGGTCTGCCGACCTCGGACGCGGTGGCCCGGGTTCAGGACGCGGTTCGAGGTGTGGGCGAACCGCGTCGAGGATCGGGGGGAGGTCGCGCGCCCAGCTCGAGTACTCGATCTCGGCCGCTTGGATCTCGACGAGTGCGGCCATGTCTGTCGGGAGCTCCTCGGCAGACGGAAGCACGGCGCGTTCGAACCGGATCGGCACCAGGGGCTTGCCCAGTTCCAGCGCGGTCGCGATCTCGATCCGAACCCAGTCGCCCTCCGAGTGCAGTCGCTCGACCGACCACTCGGGTCCGATGACGACGAGGACTACTCTCGAGCGCTCGATCGCCTCGCGGACTCGCTCGGGGAACCGTTCGCCCACATCAATGCTGTCGACGTCCTGGAAGACGGTCTCGTCCCCGAACTCCGAGATCAGTTCGGTCGAGATGCTGCGCGCGTTTCCGGCCTCCTGCCTGCGATAGGAGATAAAGATCTGCTCGCCCACGCGCGGTCAGCGGGGCCGGATGTCGGTGCCCCGACCCGATGTGATGAACAACGCCGTCGCCGCCGTGGCGCCGTCCGGGAGATCGGCGGTGTGCCACGTGCCCGGCGGGTTCACGACCGCCTGCTTCGCTCCGATCGTCACCGTCTCGGTCGAGCCGTCGACGTGTTCCTGGTGCAGCGTGATCGACCCCGCGAGACACAACACGAGCTCCTCACCGTTCGGGTGCACCTCCCACGTGTCCCACGGCTCGGTGAAGGTGTGCAGCGACACGAGCCGCCCGTCGTCACCGTCGTCTCCGTGCCGCGTGCCGTAGTCGGCGTACCACGACATGTCGCCGGTGTGCCGTGGCAGCGGCACCACCGTTCCGCCGACACCGAGATGGACGAACTCGGAACTGCCGAAGTCGATGACCTCCGTCATCGGACCAGGCTGTCACACGTCGAGATCGACGTCGACGGACAGTCGACGCCACGTGCTCTCGACGTCCTCTCGATTGACGTACCCACCCGCCATCCGCCGCTGCCCCCGGAAGGCGCGCCGGCCGTGCAGGATGCGCCAGTTGTCGAGGAGGATCATGTCGCCCGGCCGCAGGTCGACCTCGAACTGCGCTGCGGGATCGGCGGCGATGCGGTCGATCGCCGCGAGCCCGTCGAACACCTGGGTCATGAGCGGCTCGGAGTGCCAGAACGGTGCCCGGTCGTGGTGGTTGTAGCTGATCTGCTCGAAGCGGTCGCCGACGTAGCGCAGCGGCGGGCGGCGAGCCACGAGGTGGGCATCGTCGCCGACGTACCGGCCCGGCACCTCGATCGTGCACATCACGTCATGGAGGTCGGGGGACTCGCGGCGCAGTCGCTCGGCGACGTACGCCCCGTCGACGAGGACGTTGCCACCCCCCTCGGCCTCGTACTCGTGGCAGTGCAGTGCGAGGACGCCGGGAGCGTCGTGGCTGTAGGTCCCGTCGGTGTGTGGCGTGATCTCCGACGGCGTCGACGCCAGATCGTCGAGATCGCCGTCGTTGCCGAACTCCCAGAGGTCACCGAAGATCGACGATCGGACTCCGCCGAAGCACTCGATGGCGCTCCGTGTGGCCGCGTGGTCGATCGGGACGCCCGTGAGATGGACGAAGCCGTCCTCCCAGAAGTACCTCAGCGCGGTGCGTCGACCGTGGTCGTCGGCCACGAGATCGGCATGGCCGACGGTGCGGTGCCGCGACCGCATGCCGACAGCGTCCCACGCCACCGCGTCCGGACGCCCAGCGGCCGCTGCGACCGTCGCGTCGCCCATCGTCAGGAGGTCGGGGACGGAGAAGTCGGCGAAGGACCCGTCGCCCCACGCCACGATCACGCGTCCGCCCGCGGCGTCGACGTCGACCCGACCCGCCGAGGCCGCCGCCACCACATCGGGCGGAGTGAGGCGCTGGGTCGCTCGCGCGTCGAACGACGCCGGGTCGGTGGCGTGGTCTCGGAGCCACCGCCACGACAACACGCGATCGTCGACGACCACGCCCTCGTCGCACGTCCGGATCCGCTCGGCGACGGATGCGGACGAGGCCGAGCCCTCGAAGACAGGGCCGCCCGAGACGTCGGTGATCGCCATGGCGGGCGAGGGTACCGACCGCCAGGATCCCATCGGAGCGCAGCGGTCACAGCTCGACGACGCGTCGGCCGGGCGATGCCGATCTGGCAACTGGGTGATGCCGTCACCCGGGGTAGGTTCCGCCTCTGTGAAGTCGGACCGGGAGGGGCGGTCGCGCGACCCCCACCGCGCGGAGGCGATTCGTCGCAGCGGTCTCGTCGCGGTCGGAGATCCGCTCCAACTCGAGCTCCTCACCGACATCGCCGTGACGGTCACGGGCGCACCCGTCGCGCTGATCTCGGTGGTCGACGACAGCCACGCGTACGTCGTGGCGTCGACCGGGCTCGACAGCGAGTGGGCGATCGAGCGCACGTCGACGCTCTCTCACTCGACGTGTGCCTCGGTGATCGCCAGCGGCGAACCCCTCCTGCTCGACTCGATGGCCCGCGACCCACGCTTTCGCGAACTCACCGATCAACGACCCGTCGAGTCGTACTGCGGCGTCCCGATCCGGGGGTCGCAGGGCCAGGTCATGGGCAGCCTGTGCGTCGTCGACTCGTCCGATCGCGAGTGGGGGCCCGAGACCATCCGCCTGCTGAAACGCATCGCCGAGATCGTCACGAACGCGGTCGACACGTCGATCTCGTTCACCAACGAGCTGCTCGACCTGCAGCGCCGTTCGCTCCCACCGAGCCTCCCTCCTGCGCCGAACGGGACCTTCGAGGCTCGGTATCGCCCCGTTCCCTTCGGCGATGCGATCGGCGGCGACTTCTACGACGGCGTCGCGTGCGTCGACGGATCGATCGCCATCGTGATCGGCGACGTCGCCG
Source organism: Actinomycetota bacterium (assembly GCA_039185545.1). Taxonomy (GTDB): domain Bacteria; phylum Actinomycetota; class Acidimicrobiia; order Acidimicrobiales; family Ilumatobacteraceae; genus Ilumatobacter_A. The sequence continues at coordinate 9,941 of JBCDAK010000121.1, read as the reverse complement.
GGCGTGGGCTCGGCAGCACGCAGGCGGCGGCCCAGCTGCGCGCGGCCGCTCGGGCGATCCTGGCGCAGCGGCCGATGGGACCGACCGACGTGCTCGCCCAGTTGGGTGTGCTGACCCGATCGCTGTCGGGCTGCACCAACGCCGCAGCGCTGGTGGCGACCTTCTCCGCCGACGGCGAGACGGTCCGTTGGGCTCGCGCCGGCGCCCCGCCGCCGATCGTGGTCGGGGTCGACACCGTGGTGGCCGAGGGTCCGGTGGCGCCGCCGTTGGGCGTCGGCACGATCGACGAATCGTTCGAGGTCACGACCGAACTGGCCGACGTGCACCGGCTCATCCTCTTCACCGATGGTCTCCTCAATGCGCAGCAGGAGTCGATCGACGCCGGGCTCCGACGGATCGCCGAACGCGCCGCCGAGAACGCCACGGTCGACCGGTTGATCGACGACTGCGTGCCCCACCAGGGCCAGTCCGACGACGTCGCCGTGGTCACCTGGCAGCGCGGGTGGTGAGCCGGTCGTTCGAGGCACCTCCGGAACCGCTCGTCGAGCCGGACTGAGCGTGCGGCGGGACCGGTGGTCCGTCGGTACGGTCACGGGCGTGCCGAGCCTGCCGCGACAACTGGGGAAGGTGGTTCGACGGGCGGGCGACGACATCGCCGGCCTCGTGCGGTCCGCCGGCCGATTCGTCGAGGAGCAGCGGCTGTCCTCGCCGAACGAGCGTCGGTCACTCGACGAGATCCACGACGATCTCGACGCACTCGTCGGTCTCGACTCGGTCAAGGAGCAGGTCACCACGCTCATCGCGTTCCTGCGGATCCAGCAGCAGCGCCGGAGTGAGGGCCTCGGCGAGGTGCCGATGAGCCACCACCTCGTCTTCCTCGGCAACCCTGGAACGGGCAAGACGACCGTCGCACGCTTGCTGGCCGAGATGTACGGAGCGATCGGTCTCATCGATCAGGGCCACGTGGTCGAGGTCGATCGAGCGGGGCTCGTCGGGCAGTTCGTGGGCCAGACGGCGATGAAGACGAACCGAGCGATCCGCAAGGCGATCGGGGGCGTGCTGTTCATCGACGAGGCGTATGCACTCACTCCGCCGGGGCCGCAGAGCCTCGACTTCGGTCGGGAGGCGGTCGAGACGCTGATCAAGCGGATGGAGGACGACCGGGAGCGGTTCGTCGTGATCGTGGCCGGCTACCCCGACCTCATGCGGTCGTTCCTCGCGTCGAACCCCGGGCTCGGGTCGCGCTTCTCCCGTGTGATCGAGTTCGACGACTACGACGACGGCGAACTCGTCGACATCTTCGGCACGTTCGCCAGCCGAGCCGACTACGAACTCGAGGACGGCGTCGACGCGGTGCTGCGCGACGTGTTCGGCCGGGCCCGGCGCCACTCCCGGTTCGGCAACGGACGATTCGCACGCACACTGTTCGAGCAGTCGGTCAATCGTCAGGCGGTGCGGCTGTCGTCGGTGACCGACGGAGACCTCGACCGCGACGCCCTCCTGAGGCTCAGGGCCGACGACGTCCGCTCGGCCGCCGAGTTCGTCCTCGCCGGCTGATCGCGAGCCGGTCAGCTCCGGTACAGCCGCGACTCCCACGGTTCGAGTTCGCCGGCCCCGGCAGTGCCGTCAGGCCTTTCCGGATCGGCGTGCTCGATCGTCAGGCCGTCGATGAGCGTCGCGTCGAACGACGCGGGATCGCCGGACAGATTCGCAACCACCACACGTCGGTCGTCACCGAGCCGCCGGCCGAACGCGATCACCTGATCGTCGCCGACGAGCAACGGCTCGTACTCGCCGTGGGCGACGACACGGTCGGTTCGTCGCAGGTCGATGAGCCAGCGATAGTGGTGAAGCACCGACGTCGGATCGTCTCGCTGGTCAGCCACGTTCCAGTCGACGTGATCGGGATGGATCGCGAGCGGTGACCCTCCCCCGGCCCACGTACCTTCGGGGGTTCCGTCCCACTGCATGGGGGTTCGTGCGTTGTCGCGGCTGGAGTGTCGGATCGCGTCGAGCAACTCGTCGGGCGAGCCGCCGTCGGCGAGGAACTCGGTGGCGAACTGTGTCGACTCGACGTCCTCGATCTCGTCGAGTCCGCTGAACGGAACGTTCGCCATGGCGATCTCCTCCCCCTGGTACACGAACGGCGTTCCACGCAGCAGGTGGAGCACGGTGCCGAGGGTCTTCGCCGACCGCGCTCTCCACTCGCCGTCGTCGCCGAACCGCGACACCGCTCGGGGCTGGTCGTGGTTCGACCAGTAGAGCGAGTTCCACCCGCTGCGGAGCGACGTCTGCCAGCGGTCGAGGACCGCACTGAGCCGGCCGACCGACCCGTCGACGTTCGCGATCCACTTCGTGGCGGCACGGTCGACGTCCATGTGCTCGAACTGGAACAGCATGTCGAGCGCTTCGGTCTCGGTGCTCGTCAGCCGTTCACCTTCGACCGCGCTGACACCGGGGGTCTCGCCGATCAGGAGCGTGCGGGCTGATCGTCCCGCATCGATCTCACGACGCATCTCCTGCAGGAACTCGGCGAGCCTCGGTCCGTGAGCCACCGTGGCGATCGGGTTGCGACGGCCGGGCGCCATGAAGTCGTCGGGCTTCGAGATGAGATTGATCACGTCGAGTCGGAAGCCGTCGACGCCTCGGTCGAGCCACCACCGCATCGTGTCGTAGACGGCGTGGCGGACCTCCGGGACCTCCCAGTTCAGGTCGGGCTGCTTGCGATGGAAGAGGTGCAGGTAGTACTCGCCGACATCGGGGTGGAAGGTCCAGGCCGGTCCCCGGAACACGCTTCGCAGCTCGGACGGCTCGGCCCCGGGTGCACCCGGCTCGGCTCCCGACCTGGCGGGGCGCCAGATGTACCAGTCGCGTCGCTCACCGCCGGCCACCGAGTCGGCGAACCACGGATGCTCGTCGCTCGTGTGGTTGTACACCTGGTCGATGACGACCTTGATGTCGTGGCGGTGGAGGTCGTCGATCAGCGCGTCGAATTCGTCGAGGGTGCCGTACCGGGCTTCGACACCCCGATAGTCCTTGATGTCGTAGCCGCTGTCGGCGCCGCCGGACGGGAAGAACGGCGAGAACCACACGACCCCGACGCCGAGCCAGGCGAGATGGTCGACGCGCTCGCGGATGCCCGCGAGGTCGCCCACACCGTCGCCGTTCCCGTCGGCGAAACTGCGCGGATAGATCTGGTAGACGACCCGGTCGCTCCACCACTGGTCGGCGATGAGATGCGTCACGCAGCTCCTCTCTGATCGTCGAATCGCTTCGACAGACTAACGTCTCGCCCGAGCCGAACACTGGGTGTCGGCCGCGAGAGACGGACCACGGGGCGCGGGGAGCGATCGGACATCGATGGCGACAATGGCAGATGTGGCCCGACTCGCGGGAGTCTCGTTGAGCACGGTCTCCTACGCCCTGAGCGGCGAACGTCCGATCTCGGACGCGACTCGGCAGAAGGTCCTCGCGGCCATGGACGAGCTCGAGTTCTCACCGAACGCCCTCGCACGTGGTCTCGCCTCGCGCCGGAGCGGGATCATCGCTCTCCTCCTTCCGACCGACGAGAGCGATGCGGACCCGTTCATGGCCGAGATCATCGTCGCGGCCGCCGAGGCCGCCCGGTCGAGCGGCTATCACCTCCTCCTCTGGACCGAGCCGATCGGTTCGGGTGGAGAGCTGCGCGAACTCGTGCGACACGGTCTGATCGACGGGGCGCTGGTCCTCGCCGTTCGCCTCGACGACCAGCGGATCCCGGCGTTGACCCGGGCCGGCATCCCGTTCACGCTCATCGGCCGGACCGCCGACGACGTCCACTCCTATGCCGACGCTGACGAAGAACAAGCAGCGGCGGTCACGATGGACCACCTCGTGTCCCTCGGTCATCGACACGTGGCATTCGTCGGCCCGCCGATCGACCAGATCGACCAGGGCTACGGCATCGTCGTCCGCCTGATCGACGGGCTCACGGCCGCAGCCGAGACCAACGGTGTCGCCCTGTCGATCCACAGCTGCGAGCGCACGGCCGATGCCGGTCGCTCCGTCGCTCGTCACGTGCTCGATGCCGACCCACGCACCTCGGCGGCGATCGTGATGAACGATCCTGCGCTCGGCGGATTCATCGGCGCCGCCCGCGATCGAGGGCTCGACGTGCCGACCGACCTGTCGGTCATCGGCCTGTTCTCGACGTCACTCGCCGCGAGTCTCACCTCACCTCCCCTCACCACGGTGTCGCCGGTGCCGGCGCACATCGGTCGGCTCGCCGCCGAGAACCTGGTCGCCGAACTCCGCAGGCCCGACGAGGGACCTCGCCGCGACCTGGTCTCGGTTCGGCTCAGCATCCGCGACAGCACCACACGCGCGCGATCTGCGTGAATTCCGGTTGACACGGGCCTGGCTCGGTCGTACCTTCGCGTCGAAGCGCTTCGACGCTTTCGACAATTATCGCCGGTGGAGCTGGGGGCTCCGACGCAGCGAGACACCTCGCGCCGCCGGCCTTCCACGAAGGGGGAAACTCATGGGAACTCGATCCCGGATGCTCCGGCCGGTCGCTCTCGCAGTCTCGGCCGCTCTCGTCATCGCCGCCTGCGGCAGTGACGACGACTCGAGCGACGACGCCTCCGTCTCCGACGACGGAGGCGACTCATCCGACGCCGAGGGCGGTGGTGGCGGTGACTCCGATCTGGCCGGCGAGTCGGTCGAGATCTTCGGCGCCTACTCGGGTGACGAAGCCGATCTCATGCGCGAGACGCTCCAGCCGCTGATCGACGCCACCGGCATCGACGTCGAGTACGTCGACTCCCCCGCCTTCGACACCGAGATCACGACGCGGGTCGAAGGCGGCAACCTCCCCGACATCGCGTTCTTCCCTCAGCCGGGTCTTCTTCTCGACATCGCGGACCAGACCGATGCGACACCGGTCGGTGAGTATCTCGACATCAGCGCCCTCGAAGCGAGCCTGATCCCCGGCTTCCTCGACGCGGCAACGGCCGACGACGGCAACGTCTACGGATTCCCGGTCCGCATGGCGGTGAAGAGTGCGATGTGGCGTCCCTTGCCCGCCTTCGACGACGGCGGGTACACCGTCCCGACCGACGACGTCGAGCTCGCATCGCTGGAGGACCAGATCCTCGCTGACGGTGGCACGCCGTGGTGCCTCGGGATGGAGAGCGGCCCCGCGACCGGCTGGGTCGGCACCGACTGGGTCGAGGAGTACATGCTCCGCCTGCACGGCCCCGACGTCTACGACCAGTGGGTGACGAACGAGCTCCCGTTCGACTCGCCCGAGGTCCGCGCAGCGTTCGAGAAGTTCGAGGAGCTGTGGGACAAGGACGGCAACGTGGTCGGCGGCACCGCCGGCGTGCTGGGGCTGAGCTTCGGCGACGTCACCGCCGACCTGTTCACCGAACCCGCCAACTGCTACCTGCATCGCCAGGGCAACTTCATCACCGGCTTCTTCCCGACCGAGGTCCAGGACGAACTCGACGACAACGTCGCGGTGTCGTACTTCCCGCCGGTCGAGGGAGGGTTCGACGGCAATCCGGTCCTGGCCGGCGGCGACCTCGCTCTGCTCATCGACGACAACCCCGCCGCTCGGGCGGTGATGGAGTTCCTCGCCACCGACACCTACGGCGCCGAGTGGGCGTCCGCGGGTGGATGGCTCTCCCCCCACGTCGGATTCGACGACAGCCTGTACCCGACTCAGGTCGAACGGGATCTGTTCCAGATCGGCGCCCAAGCAGACGTGCTCCGGTTCGACGCCTCCGACCTGATGCCCGGTCCCGTCGGGACGGGCTCGTTCTGGACGGGAATGGTGGACTGGATCGGCGGTCAGCGATCTCTCGACGAGGTGCTGGTCACCATCGACGAGAGCTGGCCGGAATGAGCCGCTGACGGTTCCCCTCCGAGGCCGCTCGGGTGAGCGCCCCTCGCTCGCCCGAGCGGTCTCGAACCTCCACCCTCGAACCTCCACCTGACTCCCCGCGGTGGCGTCGCAACAGCCGGCGTCGAGATCGACAGAAAGGCACGACATGTCCAAGGTCCTGAGCGGGGTGCTCGCGATCGTGCTGGGCGTCGGCGGCAGCATCTTGCTGTTCTGGCTCCTGAACACGCTCGTGGAGCGACTGCCCAAACGAATCGCGGAACGCCTGCGTCCGTACGCGTTCATCGGTCCGGCGATCGTGATGGTCACGATCTTCCTCGTCTACCCAGCACTCCGGTCGGTGCGCGACAGCTTCTACGACGACCGGTCCGAATCATTCGTCGGGCTCGACAACTATCGGCAGCTGATCGACGACACCTCGATCCGCTCGACGCTGATCAACAACGTGCTGTGGGTCGTGTTCGTCCCGATCTCGTGCATCGTCTTCGGCCTGGCGATGGCGGTCCTCGCCGACCGGCTGTCGACCAGGTGGGAGTCGACCTCGAAGTCGATCGTGTTCATGCCGATGGCCATCAGCGCGGTCGGCGCCAGCACGATCTGGCTGTTCATCTACTACTGGCGTCCCGCCGGTCGAGACCAGATCGGCCTCTTGAACGCGATCTGGACCGGCTTCGGCGCAGAGCCGGTGAGCTGGCTCCAGCAGTCCGACTTCCGCCTCAACACGCTGCTCCTCCTGATCATCATGATCTGGGCGCAGACCGGCTTCGCGATGGTGCTGCTCTCGGCGGCGATCAAGGGCGTGCCGGAGGAGACACTCGAGGCCGCACGGATCGACGGTGCCAGCGAGGTCCAAGTCTTCTGGAGAGTGACGCTTCCGCAGATCCGTTCGACGGTCGCGGTGGTGTTCACCACGATCACCATCGGCGTCATCAAGGTGTTCGACATCGTCTTCGTGATGACCGGCGGCAACTTCGACACCGACGTGATCGCCAACCGATTCGTGAAGGAGCTCTTCGACTTCCGCCGATTCGGCCAGGCCTCGGCGATCGTCGTGTTCCTCATGGTCGTGATGATCCCGGTCATCTACTACAACATCCGCAACTTCCGTGAACAGGAGGCGTCCCGCTGATGAGCACTCTCGAAGCGGAACCACAGGCCGCAGCGTCGACCATGCCAGCAGCGACCGACCGTCGCCTCGGCAGCCGGGGGAAACGCTGGCTCTTCGTCCGGCTGCCGGTCGCCCTCCTCTGCCTCATCTGGCTGATCCCGACCTTCGGACTGTTCGTCTCGTCGTTCCGCGGCGAGGACGACGTCCGGTCGACCGGATGGTGGACCGTCCTCACGAACCCGTTCGGCACCGATTGGACGCTCGAGAACTACCGATCGGTGTTCGACGCAGGTCTCGGCACGGCGTTCCTCAACTCGTTCGTCGTCTCGATCCCGGCGACCGTGATTCCGATCATCGCCGCCTCGTTCGCCGCGTACGCCTTCGCGTGGATGGACTTCCGAGGACGACAGACCCTGTTCGCGATCCTCATCGCATTGCTGGTCGTTCCGATCTACGTGGCGCTGATCCCGATCCTGCGCCTGTACGGCGACCTCAGCCTGACCGGGAGGTTCGCTGCCGTCTGGCTCGCCCACACCGGGTTCGCCATGCCGCTCGCCATCTACCTCATTCGCAACTACATGGGCTCCCTGCCGAAGTCGATCATCGAGTCGGCCCGGATCGACGGAGCGAGCCACTTCCAGATCTTCTGGAAGCTGATCATGCCGCTGTCGACTCCGATCCTCGCCGCCTTCGCCATCCTGCAGTTCCTGTGGGTGTGGAACGACTTCCTGATCGCGCTGATCTTCCTCGGCTCGCGTGAGGAGAACCAGGTCATCCAACAGGCGCTCGTCCGGCTCATCGGCGACCGAGGTCAGGACTGGCATCTACTCACGGCAGGCGGATTCGTCGCCATCGTCGTCCCGCTCGTCGTGTTCTTCGCCCTCCAGCGCTACTTCGTTCGCGGCCTCACTGCGGGATCGGTGAAGGGATGAGCCGGACGAGCGAGCAGCGACCGAGTCCACCGTCCGACCCGCCGGCGGGTCGGGAGATGACGGGCTCCCGACCTCGCGTCGGGACCCGCTGGGTGACCGCCGTTCCGACCGCGCTCTGGGGCTACGCCAGCCTGCGAGCTCTGGCGTTCGCGGCACCTGCGTGGTCGGAAGGTGGCCGCATCGGACTCGGCGCGATCGCGATCGCCGCGCTGTTCTTCCAGGTCGTGCGGCGTCGCAGCCGCCGCGCCTGGCAGTGGCTCCTGTTCCTCGACATCCTCTCCGCGGCGCTGCTCGCCGCCGCCTGGTCGACCAACACGGGGGCCGCCGTCGCGGCGCCGGTTCTCGCGCTCCTCGCTCTCGGCTGTCTGGTACTTCCGTCGTCGCGCGGGTACGTCGACGCGTGATCTCGACCCTCCTGGCCGCAGACTCGTCGTCGATCGCCGTGTCGTCCCGGAACTCGCACATGTCCGGCACGTCCGACGCGAGCCGTGCTCCGCTGCGCGCCGCCGTGCACCTCACGCCACCGATCGGGTGGATGAACGACCCGAACGGTCTGTGTCGAGTGGACGGACGTTGGCACGTCTTCTACCAACACGACCCGACCAGCGATCACCACGGCCCCATGCACTGGGGTCACGCATCGAGCTCCGACCTCGTCCAGTGGTCCCACCACCCCGTTGCCCTGGCGCCCGATGAGCTCGGTGTGGCCTTCAGTGGTTCGATCGTGATCGACCACGGCGACTCGGCCGGCTTCGGCGACGATGCGATGGTCGCGGTGTTCACTCACCATCGCGACACCGCGACCGGACAGCGCCAGTCACAGTCCCTGGCCTTCAGCGTCGACGGCGGCGAGTCGTGGACGAAGTTCGACGGCAACCCGGTGCTCGACACCGGCGACGCCGACGCCCGCGATCCGCACGTGATCCGGTTCGAACACGAGCGAGCCGACGGCCACTGGGCCATGTCGCTCGCGGTCGGCGATCGGATCGACTTCTTTCGCTCGACCGACCTTCGCAACTGGGCCGCATCGGGATCGTTCTCCGATCCCCGGATCGACAGCAACGTCTGGGAGTGCCCGAACCTCTGCCGCATCGAGGATCCGGACGGCGGGATCGTGTGGCTCCTGACGTTCTCACTGGCCGACGGTGGTTCCCACGGGCACGGAGCAACCTTCGGCGTCATCGGCGACTTCGACGGGTCGGAGTTCGCTCCCAGGAGCGAACCGGCACTCCTCGACGGGGGGCCCGACTTCTATGCGGCACAGACCTTCCACGGCGTTCCGGGACCACCCGTGGCGATGGCGTGGCTGGGCAGCTGGCGATACGCCAAGACGCAGCCCTCGGTCGGCCGCCGAGGTGTGCTGTCGCTCGCCCGATCGCTCTCGCTCGTCGCCGGATCGGAGGCCTCGGCCGACGGGACGATCACGTCGACGCCCTTGCTGGGACGACGCCTCGAACGGGGCGCACCGATCGCCGCGTCGACGTGGTCGAGTGCGCCGCGTCGCGCTCTGCACATCGAGGCGCGCGGAGCGATCGAGACCACGATCACCGGTGAGCACGGCCCACTCGCGACGATTCGCACGTCTCGCGACGACGTCGAGCTCGTCCGCCACGACGACCTCGGTTCCGGCCTCGACCAGAGGTTCCGTCGTCCCCTCCGCGCCACCGACGAGCATCGAATCGTCCTCGATCACGGGACCATCGAGGTGTTCGCCGACCGCGGTCGGGCGCCGATCAGCGCACTCATCTTTCCCGGAATGGAGTGGAGCGTGTCGGTCGACGGCGACGCTCGACTCACCGAGCTGTGACCCACGGTCCGAACCGTCCGGCCCACGACAACCGATCAGAACCACACACGAACAGAGAGGAGACGTCGACATGGCCACTGTCACGTTGGACAACATCAACAAGGTGTATGAGAACGGGTTTCATGCGATTCATGATTTGTCGATCGACATCGACGATGGTGAGTTCTTGGTGTTGGTGGGTCCGTCGGGGTGCGGCAAGTCGACCGCGTT
>JBCDAK010000120.1:0-13969 GCA_039185545.1 Actinomycetota bacterium | reverse complement strand
GTACCGACCGGTCACGTCGGTCGTGTCGAGCGCACGGATGGTGGCGGTGGTGCAGGTGGGGTCGTCGCACGCGGCGACGCTGAGGTCGCCTGCAGTCGAGTCGTAGTAGCTGATGACCGGGTTGCCGTCGGCGCCGATGGTGATCGAGGTGTACCGACCGGTCACGTCGGTCGTGTCGAGTGCGCGGATGGTGGCGGTCGCGCAGCTGGGGTCGTCGCACGCGGCCACATTGAGGTCGCCCGTGCCGACGTCGTAGTAGCTGATGACCGGGTTGCCGTCGGCGCCGATGGTGATCGAGGTGTCCTGGCCGGTGTTGTCGGTGGTGTCGACGGCGGTGAGGGTGGTCGCGGCGAGGCGGACGCCGTCGGCGCCGTCGGCTCCCGCCGGTCCGGTGGGGCCAGTGGCCCCGGCCGCTCCGGTGGCGCCTGCTGGTCCGGTTGCCCCGGTGGGGCCTGCTGGTCCGGTGGCGCCGTCGGCTCCGGCTGGTCCGGTGGGTCCGATCGCTCCCGTGGCGCCCGTCGGTCCCGCGGGTCCGGCGGGTCCTTGCGGTCCCGGAGTGGTGCTGGCAGGGGTGTAGTAGCCGACGATGTCGATGATCGCGTGGGTGGCGGCATCGGCGGAGCCGCTGTAGTGGAGATCGATGGTGCCGTCGGGGGCGAGTTCGACGGTGACCGCGTTGGCGACGACGGTCTCGGCGGTCGGGAAGTTGACGCTCGAGGTGGTGGGGGTGCCGATGGCGTCGCCGGGACGGACCGAGAGGAAGCCGGGGTGCGTCGGGCGGATGCCGGTGACGTTGGCGACGACCGCAGTGGCGGTCGTCGGAACGACCGTCGCGTCGGTGATGTCGCCGGTGGTGGCGGTCGGGATGGTTCCGGTGATCCGGAGGGTACGGGACGTTCCGTGGGCGAGCGGCCCCGACAGGCCCAGGTCGGCGCGCGTGTCGAGGATTCGTGTCGGTTCCGTGGCGACGAAGACCGACTCGGTCGCAGCGTCCTCGGCGTTTGCGGTGATGAGTCCACCAGCACCGAGGGTGACCGCGATCGCGGCGCCGATCGCCGCCCATCTCGTCCGAAGCAACGACACCTTCGACCTCGCTCACATCCGCTGGCTCCGGAGTGGCCAGACCCCAAGACATCGGCACCCGTCGACGACCTCTTGAAGACCGTGATCCGGTCGCCGGAGTGATGAACTTGATCATTTCGGAAAAACCCGAAATACTGGGTCCGTGAGCCCGTCGTCGGTCAGAGTGAGTCGTGGACGATGACGAACTCGACTCGCTTGTTCGAGCGGTGTCCAACGCAACGCGTCGTCACATCCTGCGGTTGTCCTCCGGGGGCGAGATCACGGCGGGAGCCATCGCCGCACACATCGACCTCGCTCTGGCGAGTGTCTCCGAGCATCTCAAGGTGCTCCGCAAGACCGGTCTCGTCGACGTCCGGCGAGACGGAGCCCACTGGTACTACCGGGCCAACGAGGCGCGAATCGCCGAGGCCCTCCTGGCCCTTCGTCACGACCTTCCGAAGCCCACCGACCCGATCGAGACCATCCGTTCGAGGAGGAACGACCCATGAGTGACCCGATCGTGCACTTCGAGATCACCGGACCGAACGGTCCGGAGTTGGTCGACTTCTACCGAGCACTCCACGGCTGGGAGGTGCGCGACATGGGGCCGGGCTACTCGCTCGTGTCGACCCCCGACGGTTCTCCGAACGGAGCCATCCGCGAATCGGAGGGGGCCGAGTTGACCGTCGGCATCGGCGTCGACGACCTCGAGGCGACGCTCGCCGCAGCCACGACCGCCGGCGCGACGATCGTGATGCCGGCCACCGACAACGGGTGGGTCAACAAGGCGCAGATCGCTGACCCCGCCGGCAACCTCGTGACGCTCATCGAGAACGACCGGTCGGAGTAGTCGGCGTCCCAGAGCTGGCCGGTCGCAGGGTCAGCGCACCGAGAGGTCGATTGTCGCTTCGAGGTCGTCGAGGGCCTGGGCGGCGCCGGCGACTTTGATCGTGGTCATGCCCATCGCCTTCGCGGGCTTCAGGTTGATGCCGAGGTCGTCGAGGAACACGCACTCGGTCGGCTCGACGCCGGCGGTCCGGCAGGCGATCTCGTAGAACTCGACCTCGGGCTTGCGAACACCGACCTTGCTCGACTCGATCACGTGATCGAATCGCGCCATCACGTCGGCCACCTCGGGTCGGGCGTCGCCACCGGTGACGTTGTTGGTGAGGCACGCGGTCACGTAGCCGGCCTCGATCACCCGATCGAGCGCGACGACCATCTCCGGGCGCACCTGTCCGGACAGCAGTCCGAGGACGTCAGCACCCGGTACTCGGTGGCCCAGCGCCTCCGACTCAGCGGCGAACGTCGTGTCGAACTCGTCGGCTCCGATGTCGCTGCGTTCGAGTCGCGCCCATGCGTTCGCATCGGGGTCGTGGGAGTTCACCGTGCGGATGAAGTCCGTCGGCAGTCCGTTGCGCTCCTCGTAGGCGTTGAACGCCTCGAACGGTGAGGTGAGGATCACCCCACCGAAGTCCCAGAACACGGCACGCAACGAGGAGGTCGACACGGCGGCCGACGCTAGGCGGTGGCGCCCCGAACGAACGAGTGTCGCGACATCCGCCGGACCGCATCCGCCGACTCGGCTCCGATCGCCCGTACCCTGTCGGGTGGCCGACCCGGCCCGTGCGGCTCAGCGAGCGCAGGACCGGTCGGCGTTCCGGCCCGGAGTGGGCCCGGACGGGCAACGAGGAACGAGACAATCCGTCATGAGCAAGGGAGACGGCCCCGACCACGTGGTGGTCGACGGCTCCAACATCGCGACCGAGGGCCGGAGCATGCCGAGCCTCGCGCAGCTCCAAGAAGCCGTCATGAGCTTCATGGAGGAGAACCCCGACACGGCCGTCACGGTCGTGGTCGACGCCACCTTCGGGCACCGGATCCCGAAGTCCGAGGCGGCCGACTACGAAGCGGGCATCGCCAACAACGAGCTGGTCGCGCCACCGGCCGGAGCAATCGGCCGCGGCGACGCGTTCGTGCTCGGCATCGCCGACAAGGCGGGCGCCACCGTCTTGTCGAACGACTCCTTCCAGGAGTTCCACGGGGAGTACGAGTGGCTGTTCGACGAAGGTCGGCTCGTCGGTGGCAAGCCGGTTCCGCACGTCGGGTGGGTGTGGGTTCCCCGCATGCCCGTCCGCGGCCCGGTGAGCCGGAAGGCGACCCGCGGCTCGTCATCGAAACGCGGCTCGTCCACGTCTCGTGTGTCGCGGAAGAAGGCAGCGGCCCGCGAATCGAGTTCGTCGGGACGGCGAGGACGTCGCTCGGCGACCACCGCGACGACGAGTCCGACGACCGCTGCCGAGGCGACTGCCGGCACGGCACCTGACGACACGGCGCCCACCGAGACAGCGGGGAGCGACGCGGCTCGGTCAGCGGCAGCGCCGAAGGGCAGCGAGCCCGTCAACGAGCTGATGCCGTTCCTCGACTTCGTCGAGACGTCGCCGGTGGGGACCCACGTGACGGGCATCGTCGACGTCTACTCGTCGCACGGTGCGTATGCGCGACTCGACCCGAGTGGTGTCCGCGCCTACGTCCCACTGAGGTTCATGGGTGACCCTGCCCCACGCAGTGCCAAGAAGGTGATGAAGCTCGGCGAGAGCGTCGATCTCGTCGTCGTGGCGTTCGCTGCCGAGCGTCGCAGTATCGACTGCGCGCTTCCGAGCATGGCTCAGCAGGCGATCGCCGAGAATCCCACCGTCGACGACGAGGCGGTGACGGGCGCTCCGGCCGTGTCGGAGGAGCAGCCGGCATCGGAGGCGAAGCCGTCACCCGCCCGCCGCCGATCCCGCTCGAAGAAAGCTGCCACGAAGAGCACCGCGACGACGTCGGCGGCGAGGAAGACGACCGCGAAGAAGTCGGCCGCGAAGAAGTCGGCGGCGAAGAAGTCGGCGACCAAGAGGACCACGGCCAAGAAGACCACAGCCAAGAAGTCGGCGGCCAAGAAGACCACGGCCAAGAAGTCGGCGAAGAAATCGGCGGTCAAGACGACCGCAACCAAGAAGTCGGCGGCCAAGAAGACCACCAAGAAGACCGCCAAGAAGACCGCGGCGAAGAAGTCGGCGGCGACGAGGAAGTCCGCTGCCAAGAAGGCGTCGGTCACCGACGCGTCGGGAGCAGACTGAAGCGTGCGCATCGCCACCTGGAACGTCAACTCACTGCGCGCGCGCCAGGAGCGCGTCGAGGAGTGGCTCACCTCCGCCCAGCCCGACGTCGCGCTCCTGCAGGAGACGAAGCTCGCCGACGACGCCTTCCCCGCGTTGTCGTTCCAGGCGCTCGGCTACGAGACCGCTCACCACGGCCAAGGGCAGTGGAACGGTGTGGCGATCCTGTCCCGTGTGGGCATCGACGACGTGGTCTCCGGGTTCGCCGGCGACGGTGGCCCTGATCCCGACGCGCGCATCATCACGGCGACCTGTGGCGGTGTCCGGGTGTCGAGTGTGTACGTGCCCAACGGGCGCTCACTCGATGACGATCACTACACGTACAAGCTGTGGTGGCTCGATCGGCTCGCCACCCACCTCGAGGCCGACACATCGGCCGAGGCGGACGTCGTGGTGGGAGGCGACTACAACATCGCCCCCGACGATCGAGACGTGCACGACCCCGAGGTCCTCGTCGGGGCCACCCACGGCAGCGACGCCGAGCGAGAGCGCCTCGCCGCCCTCGAGACGTGGGGGCTGACCGACGTGTTCCGCCGCCACCACGACGCCGATCGGATGTTCTCGTGGTGGGACTACCGAGGTGGTGACTTCCACCAGGGTCGCGGCATGCGCATCGACCTGCTCATGTGCTCGGCCTCGGTCGTCGAGCGCAGCGAGTGGTGCGTCATCGATCGCAACGCCCGCAAGGGCAAATCGCCCAGCGACCACGCGCCGGTCATCGTCGACCTCGACTGATCAGTCCGCGTCGAGCACCTCGACCACGGTGTCGGCCAATCGGGCCGCCGTGATCGGTCCCATCGACGTGACCGCGGCGAGCTCGTCGGCGTTGCGCGGCCGTTCGGACGCGATCGACGCGAGGTCACGATCGGAACAGATGTGCTCGGGGAGCGCTCCGGTCCGGCGGGCCACGTCCGACCTCCACGCCCGGAGGCGTTCGAGGGACGGGGGAGTCGTTCGACGCTCTCGCATCTGACGAAGGAGCTCGCGAGGAGGTGGCGCGGGCGCCTGTTCGGTGAGGTCGAGGTCCTCGAGGAACGGACTCACTCGTCTCTGATAGCCGCCGCGACGATCAGCCCTCGTGAGGACGAGTCGGTCCGTCGCCCGGGTGCACGCGACGTAGAGCAGACGCCCCTCTTCGGCCCGCTCGTCGAGACTCGTCGCCGAGCGGTGGGGCACGAGGCTCGTTTCGACACCGGTGACGTAGACCGTGTGCCACTCACGACCCTTGGCTGCGTGAAACGTCAGCACTTCGACGCCGCCGGGCTCGCCGTCGTCGAACGGAGCGGTGGCGGCGATCCACTGTCGCAATCCCGGTCCGGATCCGAGCGGATGGTCGCGGAGATAGTCGAGTGCCGCAGCGGCGACGCGCCGCTCAGCCTCGAACGCCACGAGTTCGCCGCCGACGAGCGAGTCAAGCGCGGCGACGTCGTCGAGCACATCGTGCGACCACGTGCGCAGCTCGGCCGCGGATCGCATCGACGCAGCGGTTCGCACCGCTCGCTCGAGCGGCGTCCCGACCCGGTCGGCTCGGCGGCGGACCTTCACACCGGCACCCTCGAGCGCCTGCTCGATCACGGCGAGCTGAGGGTTCGTCCGGGCGAGCACGGCGACCTGTCCGCTCCTCACCAGGTCGGGCGAGCCCGCCGCGATCGTCGACGCGATCGAGCCGGCCTCGGCGTCGGCGTCGGCGGCCGACACCGTCGTGGCGAGCGGCCCGTCGGGACGCGACGATCGGATCTCCGCCGGTTGCGCTGCGGCTTCCAGCACGTGTCGGCCGACGTGCACGACCTGTGGGGTGCATCGATGGTTGACCGGTAACCGGAGCACCTCGACACCCGGGAAGTGCTCGGCGACGTCGATGAGCAGCCGCGGGTCGGCTCCGTTGAAGCCGAAGATCGCCTGGGACGGATCACCGACGAGGAAGAGGTCGTCGCGCCCGTGTCTCAGCAGATCGACGATCCGGTGCTGGACCGGGTTGAGATCCTGCGCCTCGTCGACGAGCAGATGGCGGAACCGCCACCGAAGGACGTCGGCGAACTCGCGGTCGCGCTCGGCCTCGTCGAGGGTCAGCAGGAGGACGTCGTCGAAGTCGATGACTCCTCGTCGCCGCTTCAGCGTCTGATAGGCGTCGAAGATCTCGGTGATGCGGTCGACGTCGTTCGGCGACCGGCGTGACGCACGGCGGATGGCGGGTGCGTACCGATCGGGACGGATCCCCCGCGCCATCGCCCAGTCGATCTCGGAGATCGCCGACTCGACCACGCCGCGCCGTGACTCGCCGAGACCCTTGGCGACCTCGCGCACGTAGCCCCGACGGTCGGACAGCACCGAGCGGGGCCCGCGGTCGGTGTCGGCCCACCGCTGACGGAGCACCGCCAACATGACCGAGTGGAACGTCCCCGCCTCGACCGGCGTCGTGAGCCCGAGCCGGCGCAGGCGACGGCGCAGCTCACCCGCCGCCTCCCGGGTGAAGGTCAGGACCAGGGTGTGCCGGGGGTCGGCGTCAGCGGTGGCGATGCGGTGGGCCACCCGCCTGGTGAGGACGCGCGTCTTGCCCGAGCCCGCACCGGCGACGACGGCGACCAGGCGGGAATCGGTCGTGACCGCCGCACGTTGATCGGCGTCGAGATCTGCCAGGACCGAGTCCGGGTCGAGGTCCGTCTCGTCGACCTCATCGTCGGTCCCCACGTCGGCATCGTACGGCGGACCCCGCGTGTACGTTGGCGACATGCCCTATCCGAAGAAGCTGCTGAACGACTACGAGGAGGTCGCGGTCGATCTGCACCCTCACTGGTGGTTCTACGCCAAGCCGGCGCTCGGGGTCATCGGGGCCATCGCGCTGGGCATCGTCACGTTGCTCTTCACCGACGGCGACACCGGCGCCCGGACCTTCTTCGGGTGGCTGTCGCTCGCTGCTCTCGTCGCCTCCATCATCTGGCTCGCCGTGCAGTACTCGCGCTGGGCCACCACCAATTTCGTGATCACGAGCGACCGTCTGATCTTCCGCTCGGGTGTCGTCGCCAAATCAGGCATCGAGATCCCGCTCGAGCGCGTCAACACGGTCCACTTCAACCAGAGCGTTTTCGAGCGGGTCATCGGTGCGGGCGACCTGCTGATCGAGTCCGGCGGTGAGGAAGGCCAACAGCGATTCACCGACATCCGGCGGCCCGATCGAGTCCAGAATCAGATCCACACCCAGATGGAAGTGAACGAGCGGCGGCGGTTCACGGTCAACTCGCCGGCGTCATCGGGCGACGACATCGCGACCCAGCTCGAGAAGCTCGAGGGACTTCTCGAGCGAGGCACCCTCACCCGGGAAGAGTTCGAGGCGCAGAAGGCCCGGCTGCTCGGCAGCTGACCCGTCGATGGAACCGCCGTCGCGGCGCGTCGTCAGCCTCGTCCCGTCGAGCACCGAGACGCTGCTCGCCCTCGGAGCCGACGTCGTCGCGTGCACTCGTTTCTGTGAGCAACCGGAGATCCGCCACGTCGGCGGGACGAAGAACCCCGACATCGACGCCATCGTCGAGCTCGCACCCGACGTCGTGGCGCTCGATCGCGAGGAGAACCGGATCGAGGATCACGATGCGCTGATCGCACGAGGCGTCGACGTGGTGGTCACCGACGTTCGCGACGTCGACACCGCACTCGCCGCCGTCGAGCTCCTCGCCGACGCGGCGGGTGTGTCTCGTCCCGAGTGGCCGGCGACCGTCGATCCGGCGCTGGCGGCTCCGGCCACGACGGACCGTCGCACGGCGTTCGTACCCATCTGGCGCCGTCCATGGATGACGATCGGACCCGACACGTACGGCGCCGACGTCCTCGCACGCCTCGGTATCGACGTGGTCGCCGCCCCCGACTCGACCGGTGACTACCCCGAGGTCCATCTCGGTCAGATCGCCGACGTGGTGCCCGACCTGGTGCTCGTGCCGAGCGAGCCCTACGTGTTCCGCGACGTCCACCTCGACGAACTCCGGCAGGCCATCCCGGCCGCCGAGGTGCGACGGGTCGACGGTCAGGACCTCTTCTGGTGGGGGACCCGGACGGTCGATGCGCTCACGCGTCTGTCGAGAGCAGTCGAGCACCGTCGGTCGGAGTGACGACCCAGCCGTCGGTGATCACGCCCGGTTCGGCCAGTGCCATCAGGCACCCGCCGAATCCGCCGCCGGTCATCCGAGCCCCGAACACCCCATCGGTGGCGTTGAGTTCATCGACCGCTGCGTCCATCGCACGCGTCGAGGTGTCGTAGTCCTCGCGCAGACTCCGGTGTCCGTCCGCGAGCAGACGCCCGAGTTCCGGGTAGTCGGCGCGGTCGAGTGCGGCGGAGAAGTCGTGGACCCGCTGGTTCTCGGAGACGACGTGGCGTGCCCGCCGGTGGAGCAGCGGGTCGTCGAGCCGTGCGACGTCGTCGAGCGTCGCCAGCCGCAGGGGTCCGATGATCTCCTCGGCCCGATGGCACTCGCGGACCCGATCGGCGTACGCGGACCCGACGAGGGTGCGCTGAGCGATGAACTTGATGACCACCTCGATGTCGGACGGCATCGGAACCGCCTGCGTCGTCAGCGCGTGGCAGTCGATCAGCGTCGCGTGCCCCTCGAGGCCTGCGGCGATCGCGAGTTGGTCGAGGATTCCGGTGGGCACCCCGGTGGCCGCGTGCTCCGCGCGCTGCGCGACCTCAGCGAGCTCGAGTGGTGTTCCCTCGAAGCCCAGCGCCACGCCGAGCGCGCACTCGAGTGCAGCGCTCGACGAGAGGCCGGCTCCGGCCGGAATGTCGGAGGTCAGGCGTCCCACGAGTCCCGTCGTGGCGTTCAGTTCCCGCGCCATGGACGCCACGAACGCGCCCCAGGCGGGGGCGAACTCCGACGGATCGTCGACGAACGGGAGATCGAACGCCACGGTGCCCGGAGCGTCGTCGGAGGTCAGCTCGATCCGGCCGACCTCGGCGGTGGCGGTGAGTGTTGTCCCGCGGCTGATCGCCATCGGCAGCGCGAGCCCGCCCGTGTAGTCGGTGTGCTCGCCGATCAGGTTGACACGGCCGGGCGCATGGACGACGAAGGGCACGGCGGAAAGGTAGCGGGGAGGACCGGAGGACCGGCTTCCGCCGCTTCGGGCGCCTCTGCCAAGATCCGTGGCGTGACGAGGACGACCGTCGGCGAGGGCATCGAGATCGAGTACGAGTCGTTCGGCGACCCGTCCGACCCGACCCTGCTGCTGGTCAGCGGGTACACCTCCCAGCTCCTCGGGTGGGATGTCGGGCTGGTCGATCAGCTCGTCGCCCAGGGTCTGCGTGTGGTCCGGTTCGACAATCGCGACGTGGGTCTTTCGACCAAGCTCGACGGCGTCCGGGTGTCGCCCATGAAGGTGATGCGAACGATCATCGACGAAGGCGTCGTTCCGGATGTGCCGTATCGACTGAGCGACATGGCGGGCGATGCGATCGGCCTCCTCGACCACCTCGGTGTCGATCGGGCACACGTGGCCGGCGTCTCGATGGGTGGGATGATCGTGCAGACGATGGCGATCGAGCACCCCGATCGCATCGCCAGCCTCACGTCGATCATGTCCACCACCGGCGACCACCGGGTGGGACAGGCCACCGCCGAGGCCCGCGACGCACTCCTCGCACCTCCTCCCCGCGACCGTGATGCGTATGTCGACGCTGCCGAGCGCGTGAAGGTGTGGGCGTCGAACCGCCACTTCGACGTCCAGTACGTCCGGGAGCGGGCGGGGGCCGACTACGACCGTTCGTACTACCCGGAGGGCGCCACCCGTCAGCTCGCCGCGATCTACGCCAGCGGTGATCGGACCGAGGGGCTGGCCTCACTCGACGTCCCGACGCTCGTGATCCACGGTCGCGACGACACCCTGATCCAGCCGTCGGGAGGTGAGCAGACCGCGGCGCTCGTCGCCGGATCGAAGTACCTGCTGCTCTCCGACATGGGCCACGACCTTCCCGTCCCGCTGTGGCCGGTGCTCGCCGAGGCCATCGGCGGACACGTCCGCACGGCCGTCTGACACGCCACCCCACACGCACCCGCGCCAACGACGTACGACCCATCGATTCGAACGGAGACCGACATGACCGGACCGCTGAAGGGACATCGCATCATCGAGATCGCCGGAATCGGGCCGGGCCCGTTCGCAGCGATGTTGCTCGCCGACCTCGGGGCCGAGGTGATCCGGGTCGAGCGAGCGGGCGCCGTGAAGGGGCCGGCACCCGACCACCCTCACGCCGACGTCTCGCTGCGCGGACGCCGCAACGTCGCGATCGACCTCAAGAACCCCGAGGGCGCCGCTGCGCTCCTCGACCTCGTCGAGTCGGCCGACGCCTTGATCGAGGGATTCCGGCCGGGGGTGATGGAGCGCCTCGGCGTCGGGCCCGACGAGTGCCTCGCTCGCAATCCGAAGCTGGTCTTCGGGCGGATGACGGGCTGGGGGCAGAGCGGCCCCTACTCGCAAGCTGCCGGCCACGACATCAACTACATCTCGCTGGCCGGGGCCCTGGCGCACTTCGGACGGGCGGGTGAGGGCCCGGTTCCTCCGCTCAACATGGTCGGCGACTTCGGTGGCGGGGGAATGTTCCTGGCGCTCGGCGTCGTCGCCGCTCTGCTCGAGACGTCGAAGAGCGGGGAGGGGCAGGTCGTCGACACGGCCATGGTCGACGGCTCGGCCGTGCTGATGACCATGTTCTGGATGATGCGATCGGTCGGCATGTTCGACGAGAACCACCGCGGCACGAACCTGCTCGACACCGGCGCGCACTTCTACGACGTGTACGAGTGCAGCGACGGCGAGTACATCTCGGTCGGCTCGATCGAGCCCCAGTTCTATGCCGAGCTGCTGCGCCTGACGGGTCTCGAGGGCGACGAGGAGTTCGCCGCTCAGATGGATCGCACCAGGTGGTCGGCGCTCAAGGAGCGGCTGGCGAGTGTGTTCGCCTCCAAGACCCGCGATGAGTGGTGCGAGATCATGGAACACACCGACGTCTGCTTCGCCCCGGTGCTCAGAATGGCCGAAGCCGCCGAGCATCCCCACAACGTGGAGCGGGAGATGATCATCGAGCTCGGTGGTGTGCAGCAGCCGGCGCCGGCTCCTCGGTTCAGCCGGACCGCTCCCGAGGTGACCCAGCTCCCCGCGTGGCCGGGCCAGCACACCCGTGACGTCTTCACCGACTGGGGTGTCGCGGCCGATCGCATCGACGCATTGGTCGACGGCGGGGCGATCGTCCAGGCGGGCTGAGCGTCCGCTCGTCGGGCCGATACCGTTCCGCCGTGGCCACGCTCGTCTGCTTTCATGCCCACCCCGACGACGAGGCGATCTCGACGGGCGGCACGATGGCCAAGGCAGCCGCTGAGGGCCATCGGGTGGTGCTCGTCGTCGCAACCGGCGGCGAGCACGGCGAAGTCCCCGACGATCTCGCCGACGGCGAGACGCTCGTCGACCGCCGCCGAGCCGAGACCGAGCGGTCGTGTGCGACGCTCGGGGTCGAGCGGCTCGAGTTTCTCGGATATCGCGACTCGGGGATGACCGGGTGGGACCAGAACTCCGATCCGGGCAGCTTCCACCAATCCGATCTCGACGAGGCCGCGGAGCGACTGGCGACGATCCTGCGCGACGAGGCGGCCGACGTGGTGACCATCTACGACTGGCACGGCGTCTACGGACATCCCGATCACATCAAGGTGCACACCGTCGGCACGCGGGCGGCCGAACTCGCGTCGGCGTCGGGCCTGATGGGGCTGCGGGTTCTCGAGGCGACCGCGAATCGCGACGAGATGATCCGACAGATGACCGATGCGATCGAGTCGGGCGAGATGACGCCGCCCGGCGGCGAACACGAGGGCGGGCAGGACGACGACTTCGACCCGGGCGGACCGGCGGACGACGGGAACCCGTTCGGGGAACCCGAATCGGTGCTGACGCTGCGTGTCGACGTGACCGATCACATCGACGCGAAACGGACGGCACTTCGCTCGCACCGCAGCCAGGTGACCGACTCGTCGTTCTTCCTCGAGATGTCCGACGACGTGTTCACGCGGGCCTTCGGGACCGAGTGGTTCATCGAACACGACCGTCAGCCGCCGTGGCGCGACGGATGGATCTTCGAGGACAACTGACGCCCGGTCCACGGGAGGACGTGACACTCGTCGAACCTGCTGACGCATCCAACATCACCCCGGTGGGCTGGTGCATGATGACGCGGTGCGTGTACGTGCGATCGTCCCGACAGGACTGTCCGTGGTCCTCCTGGCGGCTGCCTGCGCGGGATCCGACGATGCGAGCGACGTCGACGGCACGCTGCCCGAGATCACGCTGACTCCCACGTCGCCGCCGCCGACCACCACAGGATCGGTCGACGGGGAGTTCACCGAGACGCCCGACGACGGCGAGAGCGACACGACGACCGCTGAGACCACCGACACGGCGGAGACCACCGTCCCGGCCACGGAGACGCCGGTCGAGACGCCCGCTCCGACCGAGCCACCTCCCGAGACGACGACCGCTCCCGAGACGACGGCTGCACCGACGACCACGACGCCGCCGGCACCGTTCGACCTGCAGACCGACGGGCTCGGATCCGCATCGTTCGGCGCCGACCCCGATGGTGTGATCGATTTCCTCAACTCGTTCCTGGGCGGCCCGGCGAGTGACACCGGGTGGGTCGACCCGTTCGAGATCGGGCCGTGCGGTGGCACTCAGCTGCGACAGGTGCGCTGGGGTGTGCTCACCCTCGAGTTCTCCGACGTCTCCGTGGTCACCGAGGGACGGCCTCACTTCTACGCGTACTACTACGGGATCGACGGTCAGCCGATCGGTGAGCCGGTCGGCATCGAGACGCCCGAGGGCATCACGCTCGGCTCGACCGTGGCCGAGCTCATCGCTGCGTACCCCGACGTGACCTTGCGGTCGGCCGACGAGTTCATCGCTCCCAACTTCTTCGTCAACGACAACTTGCGCGGTCTGATGACCGGTCTCGCCGATGACGACACCGTGACTCAGATCATCGGCGGCCTGCCCTGCGACGGATGATCGTCCGGGTGGCCCGTGCGTGATGCCCATGTCGTCACCGGGTGGGTGATGATCATCTCGAACGCGGCGGTCGGGTTCTGGGCTCTGGGTGCGCAGTACGTCGAGCCGATCCGCCACCGGTCGCTGTGGTGGGCGACGACGGCGGCGCAGCTGATGACGATCGTCGTCGCCATCACCGGAGCGATCGTGGTGAACACCGACGGGGTCGAACTCGAAGCGTTCCACGCCCTCTACGGCTTCTCCACGATCTTCGCCGTGGCGATCCTCTACAGCTACCGCACCAGCCCGTTCATCGCCGACAAGCTCCACCTGCTGTACGGCTGCGGTGGACTCTTCATCGCCGGCCTCGGCATCCGCGCCCTCTTCCTCGACGGCCCCGCCACCGCCGTCTAGCGACAGAGTAGGTTTGCTCGTCCTCCGGGCGCTGAGAGCTGGCCTCGATCTGTCGCTCGACGGAGTCGTCGTTCGCAACGTGTGGCGACGTCATGTGATCCCGTGGGATGAGATCAGCACGATCGAGACCTGCTCCTTCGCGGCGCAGATGGAGCGATTCGGCGGTCTCGCCGCGCGATGTGGCTCCGGTCGGCTGGTCAGAGCTCGCGGACTCGGTTCGTTGTCGGGTCCGGACGTCCACGAGATCCTCGCGCTCGTTCGCCGAACGGCCGAACGCCACGGTGTCCCCCTCGTCAACGGCTGACGGGCTGTTCGCTGTCGTCGAG
>JBCDAK010000119.1:0-14238 GCA_039185545.1 Actinomycetota bacterium | reverse complement strand
TCGACGACGAGGTCGATCTCGCGACCGCCGCCGCCGTGATCGCCTGGCAGGAATCGGTCGAACTCCAGCCGACGGGAGCCACCGAGTCGGCGTACTACGTCGAGTCGCCGGCCGGTCTGTCCGTCTCGGCGGCCCACGCCGACCCCGACGCCGAACTGGACGGCGGGGTGCTGCTCGCCACGGCGAACGCATCGACGTTGGCCGTGTCGATGGAGGTCGTCGTCGACGAGATCGACGACATCCAGCTCGGCGACGCCGTCGAGATCGACCTGGCCGACGGCTCGACGCTCGAGGGGCGGATCGTGTCGATCGCCGACGTCGCGAACGAGCCGGCGACCGTCGACGAGACGCCGACGGTCGACGTCGAGATCGAGGTGGCCGACGTGCCCGACGAGGTCGTCCTCGGACCGGTCACCGTCCGCATCGAGGTGGGACGCATCGAGGATGCCGTCCTCGTCCCGACCCGTGCTCTGGTCAGCCTCCGCGAGGGCGGATTCGCCGTGACCGTTCGACGGGCCGACGGCTTCGAACAGCTCGTCGGCATCGAGCTCGGTGCGTTCGACGACGGACTCGTCGAGGTCGTGAGCGGCGACGTGTCGCCCGGCGACGACGTGGTGGTGCCGTCATGACGGGGATGAACGCACACCACCCGTCACGACCGCCGGCGCTCGAGCTGATCGACGTCGTGAAGGAGTACCCCGGCACCCCGCCCGTGCGGGCGCTCGACGGCGTCTCCCTCCGTGTCGACACCGGTGAACTGGTGGCGATCGTCGGTCCGTCCGGTTCCGGCAAGTCGACGATGCTCCAGGTGATGGGCACCCTCGACCGTCCGACGTCGGGTGCCGTGATGGTGGACGGGATCGAACTGTCGACCCTCACCGACCGGAAGCTGTCAGCGGCGCGGGCTCGACTCATCGGTTTCGTGTTCCAGCAGTTCTTCCTGCTCGACGGTGCGACCGCGGTCGAGAACGTCTCGAACGGGTTGCTGTACTCGGGGGCGTCGAAACACTCACGCCTCCGGCGCGCGGCGCAAGCGCTCGACCGGGTCGGCCTGCGCCATCGACTGCACCACCATCCGAACGAGATGTCGGGCGGCGAACGCCAACGGGTGGCCATCGCCCGCGCTCTCGTGCACGATCCGGCGATCGTCCTGGCCGACGAGCCCACCGGCAACCTCGACTCGGCGTCGAGCGAGTCGGTGGTATCGCTCCTCCGCGACCTCCACGACGAAGGCCGCACGATCGTCGTCATCACCCACGACCGCGACCTCGCGGCGAGCCTGCCCCGGCAGGTCGCCGTGCGCGACGGCCGGCTCGACGAGTCGGGCTCCCACCTCGTGGCGGCGGCCGGACTGTCGGGAGCGGTCTCATGAGCCGCTGGAGACGGAGCGAGCACACCGACACCGGCGCGCTCGGCGAACCGTCCACGACACGTCGGCTCGAACCGAGCCGGCTCCGGCCCGTCGACGTGGTCGGCGCCGCCGCCGGCGGTCTCGGCGGACGCAAGCTCCGTACCGCGCTGTCGGCGCTCGGCATCACGATCGGGATCGCGGCGATGGTCGGCGTCCTCGGGCTCTCCGAGTCGAGTCGCGCCGACCTCGCCCAGGAGATCGAGGCCCTCGGCACGAACCTCCTCACCGTCGAGCCGTCCGGCGGCTTCGGCGGCGGCGACGGCGTGCTGCCGGAGGAGACCGTCTCCAAGGTCGCCCGCATCGGTCCGGTCGAGCTGGTGGCCGACGTGGTCACCCTCGACGCCGCACCGCTGCGGAACGACCTGGTCAGCAGCAACGAGACCGGTGCGATCGACGCGATGGCCGCCGACCTCGATCTCCTCGACACGCTCAAGGGTGAGGTCGCCGACGGCGTCTGGCTCACCGAGGCGACCGCCGCGACGCCGAACGTCGTGCTCGGTGCGGTCGCCGCCGACCGGTTCGGGATCACCGCCATCGACGAGGGCACGCAGATGTACCTCGGAGACGAGTGGTTCAGCATCGTCGGGGTCCTCGAGGAGTTCCCGCTGTCACCGGATCTCGATCGGGCCGTGTTCATCGGGAAGGAGGCGGCGACCGCCGTGTTCGACGCCGAGCTGAACCCGAGTGTCCTCTACGTGCGGACGACCCCTGAACAGATCGACGCCGTGCGCGGCGTGTTGCCGTCGACCGCCGACCCCGAGAGCCCCGACGAGGTGTCGATCTCCCGACCGACCGACGTGCTGGAAGCCCAGCAGGCGGCGGACAGCGCGTTCACGTCGCTGTTCCTCGGCCTCGGCGCGGTGGCGCTGCTCGTCGGTGGCATCGGTATCGCCAACGTGATGGTCATCGCCGTCATCGAACGACGGAACGAGATCGGCCTCCGGCGAGCGCTGGGCGCCACGCGCGCCCACGTCCGCCGCCAGTTCCTCACGGAGTCGCTGCTGTTGTCGGCGATCGGAGGAGCCGCCGGCGTCGGGCTCGGCGTCGCCGTCACGTACGGCTACGCGAGCTACGAGGGCTGGATCGTCGTGATCCCGAGGATCGCGGTCGTCGGCGGGTTCGCCGCCGCCATTGCGATCGGGGCCGTCGCAGGTCTCTACCCCGCCATGCGAGCGGCACGGCTCGCCCCGACCGAAGCGCTGAGGGCCTGACGATGCGTCTCCACACACTCCGTTCCCGCACGGCCGCCGTCGGAGGCGCCGCGATCGCCGTCGGTGCACTTGGCGTTGCTCTGTTCGCCGCGCTCGGATCGACGAGCGCGAACGCCGACGACGCCAACGACACGGACCCGGCGATCGAGTACGCCACCGTCGAGGTCCGACGGGTCGATCTCGCCGTGGGCCACGAGGCGACCGGCTCCGTCGAACCGAGCGCCACGCTCGAAATCGGATCGCCGACCAACGGAACGGTCGTCGACGTCACCGATCCGGGCGAGCTGATCGAGCCCGGCGACGTCATCGCGACCGTCGACGACCGGCTGGTCGTGGCGATCAGCG
Organism: Actinomycetota bacterium; assembly: GCA_039185545.1. Classification (GTDB taxonomy): domain Bacteria; phylum Actinomycetota; class Acidimicrobiia; order Acidimicrobiales; family Ilumatobacteraceae; genus Ilumatobacter_A. The sequence goes on along the minus strand of JBCDAK010000119.1, from coordinate 11,271 downwards.
GGACGATCCCGATGTGGCGCGACCTCGGCGTCGGCGACGAGGGTCCCGACGTCCAGCAGCTCGAGGCGGCGCTCGTCGACCTCGGCTTCGACCCGGACGGCAACGTCACCGTCGATGACGAGTTCACCGACGCCACGGCGTCGATGGTGGACGACTGGCACGTCTCGCTCGGCACCGAGGAGACCGGTGAGGTGACCGCGGCGAGCGTCGTCGTTCTCGCCGAGCCGATGCGGGTGGCGACGGTGAACGCGTCGACGGGAGCCCAGGTCACCGGCGCCGACCCCCTGCTCACGCTCGCCTCCGTCGGCCAGGTGGTCACCGCGCTGGTTCCGGTCGCCGATGCCGTCACGCTCGACGTCGACGACAACGTGACACTCCGGCTGCCCGACCGCACCGAGGTGGCGGGCACCGTCCGGAGCGTCACGCTCGGAACCGACGCAACGGTTCGCTCCGCCGTGGTCGAGTTCGACGACCCCGACCTGGTTCCGCCGTTGGACGGGGTGACGATCGACATCTCCTGGACCGACGTCCTGGTCGAGGATGCCCCGACGCTGCCGGCTGACGTGTTCCGTCGACTCGACAGCGGAATCTACGTCGTCGACCTCCTCGCCGACGACGGGTCGATCACCAGCGTGCAGGTCGAGCCGGGCGTGGTGGTCGGCACGACGGCGGACGTGAGCGGCGTCCCGATCGGTGCCGCCGTGATCCGCCCGTGACGTGCGTCGCTGAGGTCGTTCCCGTCTCCGCTCCGGTTGTGATCTCGCCCAGCGAGGCGTACAGTCAGAGACCCAAATCGCCGCGGGGTGGAGCAGTTCGGTAGCTCGTCGGGCTCATAACCCGAAGGTCGCAGGTTCAAATCCTGCCCCCGCCACCAACGAAGAAGAGGCCCTGTCCGATCAGTCGGAGAGGGCCTCTTGTCGTTTCGGGCGGTCGACGCGGTGCTGGGCTGCGCGGATCACCTGGCGAAGGCCACCGAGATGGGCCACAGCGTTCACCCGACGGGCTGTTCCCGTCGGGATCGGAGGAGGCGTCGGCCGAGGCTCGTCTTGTGGACCTCGTCGGCTCCGTCGTAGATGCGAGCGGCGCGTTCGTGACGGAGGAAGTACGACAGGATCGTGTCGTCGGTGACGCCGAGGGCACCGTGCACCTGGATCGCCTTGTCGACGACGTCGAGCATCACGTTCGCGACGGTGAACTTGATCGCGGCGATCGAGTCACGGGCCGCCGATGATCCGACCTGATCGATCTGCCACGCGGCGTGCAGCGTCATCAAGCGAGCGCCCTCGATTGCGGCAGCGGACTCGGCCACCCAGTGTTGGACGACCTGTCGGTCGGCGAGCGTCGACCCGTCGAGATCGATCACTCTGCTGTTCGCCCGCTCGCACAGCAGGTCGAACGACCGGGACGCGATGCCGAGCCACCGCATGCAGTGATGGATACGTCCCGGCCCGAGGCGCTTCTGGGCGATCGTGAAACCGGCCCCCTCGGGTCCGAGCAGGTTGGCCTGGGGGACCCGGCACGACTGGCAGCTCACCTCGCCGTGGCTGGCCCATCCCCGTCCCTCGTGACCCATCACGCTGACGTTGCGGATCAGTTCGAAGCCCGGGGTGTCGGTCGGGACGATGATCATGCTCGACCGCTGGTGGGGCGGGGCGTCGGGATCGGTGACCGCCATCACGATGGCGAGCGCCGCACCGTCGGCCGACGACGTGAACCACTTCTGGCCGTTGATGACGTAGTCGTCGCCGTCCTTGTGCGCGGTCGTCTCGAGCAGGACCGGGTTGGAGCCGGCCGTCTCGGGTTCGGTCATCGAGAAGCAGCTCCGGATCTGTCCGGCGACGAGGGGCACGAGGAAGCGGTCCCGCTGCTCGGGAGTGGCGTGTTCGTGCAGGATCTCGATGTTGCCGGCGTCGGGAGCCTGCGCGCCGAACACCAGGTGCCCGAGCGGTGAGCGGCCGAGCACCTCGCTGAGCAGTCCGTGCTCGAGCATCGTCAGGCCCAGTCCACCCAGCTCCTCGGGATGGTTCGGCGCCCACAGGCCGGTCTGGCGCGCCTTGTCCTGTGCGGCTGCGACCGCCGTGTCGAGCGTGTCGGGGTCGCCGTGGAGGAGCTCCCCTTCGAGGGGGACGACCTCGTTATCGACGAACGTCCGGGCGAGATCGAGGATGGTCTGCATCCGCGGTGAGATCGCGAAGTCCATGGTGATCACCTCCGTCCTTCTCGACCATTCCAATTCGTCGGCATGCGCGCGGAATCGCACGAAAGACGGATGTCACGTCAGATTCGGAAGCGAACGTTTCCGAACTTCGTCTACGGTCGCATGCACCACCCACGAACACCGAAGGACGCCTCGTGAAGATCGCCGCTCACCTCCACCCGCAACACGCCAGCTACGCCCAGATCCGGGAAGCCGCCATCCAGGCCGAGGAACTCGGCGCCGACGCCATCTACAACTGGGATCACTTCTTCCCCCTCTACGGCGAGCCCGACGGCGAGCACTTCGAGGCGTGGACCATGTTGGCGAGCTGGGCAGAGGTGACGAGCCGGGTCGAGATCGGCTGCCTCGTCACCTGCAACAGCTACCGGAACCCCGAGCTGCTGGCCGACATGGCGCGCACCGTCGACCACATCTCCGACGGTCGTCTCGTGATGGGCATCGGCGCCGGCTGGTTCCAGCGCGACTACGACGAGTTCGGCTACGAGTTCGGCACGGCCGGCAGCCGGCTCCATGCACTGCGCGACGACCTGCCCCGGCTGATCAGCCGCATGGCCGCCGGCAACCCGGCGCCGAACCGCCGCATCCCGGTCCTCATCGGAGGGGGCGGCGAGAAAAGACGCTCGACTACGTGTCGCGGTACGCCGACGTCTGGCACTCGTGGTGGAACGACGAGTGGGCGCACAAGAACGGCGTGCTCGAGCAGTGGTGTGCGACCAACGGTCGCGACCCCGGTGAGATCCAGCGCTCCGTCGGTGTCGACACCGACACCGTCGACGACTGGGACGCGCTCTTCGCCGGACTGGCCGACGCCGACGTCGACGAGATCACCATCGGCCGGGGTGGCCCCGACTACGACCTCACGGAACTCGCACGCTTCACCGACTGGCGCGACAGTCTCTGAACGTCGGGGCGGCCGACGAGCCACCGCATCGATCGCTACTCCGAGTCGCCATCCGGGGCATCCCAGGCGACCGCACCGGAGAGCCAATGCGTCAGCTGCCCACCCGACGAGGGCGGTTGGCGCGGCGGTGTGGCGAACGTGGCGTATGGCCGACAGCGGATGAGCAGTCGGTCCTCCTCCTCGGCCATCCGCTCGACGATCGGGCGCGCCGCCGGATCGAGTTCGGCACCCGACATGCGGGCACCGACGGCCATCATCACGTCGACGGTCAACGATCGATCGCGGTCGACGACGGCATCGCAATACACCTGGAGGTACCCGACCGGCCAGTGCTCGTCGAGCACGCACAGACCGACCTTGCCCGATCGTTCCACGGCCGCCGCCTTGGCTCGACCCGACATCGTGGCGATGAGCAGGTGGTCGTCCTCGGTCGGCACGTAGTACACGACGGACATCGCCGGCCCGTCCGATCGGCCGGTGTACCCGAACACGCACGTCCGATGGGTCCGCACGAACGCCCGGCGCTCGGACGGAAGCATGTCGCGATCGGTGGGCAGCGCGAACGGCTGCGTCGACATCGGGAGGAGCGTGGCGGTCATCGACCGACCTCCGCACGCCGTCGGCGGGACCCCTCGCGCTCGCTCGGTCGAGGCGATCGTCCGTCGGGCGGCCACGGTTCGAGCCCGTCGTCGAGCGGCACCTCGAGACACCGCACGAGCTGCGACATCATCGTCCAGGAGGCGATCGTCGCGACGAGCGCGAGCCGCTGGCCATCGGTCGGGAACGCGATCGCACAGTCGCCCCACGTTTCGTTCGAGATCGTGCCGGTGGTGACGAACTCGTCGGTGGCGCGGAGCGCGGTCCGGTCGGCCGGCGACCAGTGATCGTGCGCCTCCCACTCCCTGACGGCCACCAGTTCCGTCTCGTCGACGCCGAAGATCTGGGCGATGTGCCAGTGCTGGGACCATTCGTACACCCCACCGTTCACCCAGCCGATCCGCATAACGACCAACTCACGCAGACGGGCGTCGAGCGCGTCGTCCGACATGAGCGCGTCGACGACGTCGTTGACCGCCTTGGCGTATGCCGGCCGATGGAGGAGCGCGCGATACACCGACGACTGCGCCTTCAGCTCGACGATGCCGATCGAGTCGGCAGCCGTGAGGGCGTCGCCGAGCGGAAGGAGCGAGATCCGGTCTGCGCTCATCGGGTCACACCATGAAGCTCTGGATCGGCTGATCGAGCAGGGTCCGCCCGTGATCGGCGTACCGGGTCTCGCGGTCGAAGATGATGTGATTCGACCCGGTCGTGATGTCCCGCAACGCACGTTGGATCGGACTCTCGAGTCGAAGTCCACCCGCTCCGGTGACCGACACGATGTCCTGCACCGCCTCACGGCACATGAAGACGGCGTGCGCCATCCGGCTCAGCCAGCCACTGCGCGTGTCGGGCGACGCTGCGTTGCGCTGCTCCATCACGTCGCGGAGAACGTCGCGGAGGAGCAGCTCGGCGGCCTCGATCGTGAGCGCCGCAGCGGCGACGACCGAGGGCTTGCCCTCGTTGGTCATCACACCACCGGCACGCTGCACGTTCGCGGCGATCTTCGCCTTGGTCTGCGCGCAGTACTCGTCGAGCGCACCCTGCGCCGCCCCGAGCACCGACAGCGCTGAGGCGAATCCGAGGATCGGCGTGAGGGGAGTCCGATAGAGCGGCCCGTCGTGGAACTGCGACGCGCTGACCCCGTTGATCAAGCCGATCATGTCGACGGTGCGACCCTCGGGGACGAACACGTCGTCGATCACGAGGTCGTACGACCCGGTCGAGCACATGCCCGCGACGAACCACGTGTCGACCGCCTCGACCTCGTCGCGGGGTACGGCGAAGAACTGCGGTGCAGGCGTCCCGTTCTCGTCGGTGTTCATCGCTCCGACCATCACCCAGTCGGCGTGGACGATTCCCGTGCCCCACTGCCACGTCCCGCTCAGCCGGTAGCCGCCGTCGACGCGATCGGCTGACCCACCGGCCATGCTGAGCGAACCCGGAGCGAGCACGTACGGCCGGTCGGCGAACAGCTCCCGCTGGAACGGCTCGGGGAACCCGCAGAACCAGTAGCAGTGCTCGATGTAGAAGGCGACGAGCCACCCCATCGAGGCATCGGCACGAGAGAGGATGAGCGACACCTCGAAGAACGTGTCGAGGTCGGCCTCGTGCCCACCCAGCGACTCGGGCACCATCAACGCGAACAGACCGCTCGTGCTCACTGCGTCGATGACCTCGTCGAGCGGTCGACGGGCGATCTCGGCCTCTCGCGCTGTCGCACGGATCAGCGGCACGAGCCCCTCGGCCGCCGCGACGAGTCGATCGTGATCGAGCCGCTCGGTCACCACGGCACGCGTGACCTCGGTGTCGAGCTGTGTCGACATCGTCACCCTCCCACCGTCGGTGGCGAGCACACGATCGGCGCCCTGTCGGCGATGATGACGTGATGGATCTGTGAGCCCTCGTTCGGCAGGGCGAGCCGGTCCTCGACGGTTGCGTTCATGGTCGGCTCCTTGCCTCTCCCGACGGATGTGCTTCGATGGATGTGCTTCGGTGGTCGCGAGCGGTCGGTCGCGTCGCGTCGACACAGATCGTGCTCCACCACCCGGAGACCCGGCCGCGCCATGGACGACAAAGACCGAGCCGTTGACGCCACAGCGAGCGATCCGTCGATGCTGGCGAATCTGATGACCGCAGCGGCCGGGTACGCCGTGCAACGAGGGATCGCCGTGGACCTCGTGGCCGAGGCCGCCGATATGGAGCCGCACGCGTTGATCGCCGCACCCGAACGCGTCCCGGAGCACTCGGTGTCGCGTGTCCTCGACCTGCTGAGCGATCACTTTCCCGACGAGCCGGTCGGCGTCGCGATGGCGGCGTCGACGCCTCTGCACTTCCTCGGCCCCTTCGAGGCGATGGCGCGACTCGCGCCCGATCTCCGCGAGGGCGTCGACCTGTTCGTGCGGTTCCGGAGCGTGCTGTCGACGAACGCCGTCCTGGAGCTGGTCGAGGAGCCGCCGGGTCCGTTGCTCCGACTCGACCATCCGAACGATCGAGTCTTCGGTCCGCAGAGCGCCGAGATGGGTCTGACGATGGGCGTCCGGGCGATCGACGAGGTCCTGGGTGTCCCCGATGCCGTCCGCACGGTGTGGTTCGCCCACCCACCCACTGCGCCGATCGATCGGTACTCCGAGTTCTTCTCGGTGCCGCTCCGATTCGACGCGCCCTACAACGCCGTGCTGCTCCGAGCCGATCGGCTCGACGCACCCGTCGATCCGGACGCCGGGGCGCGACTGCGCGTCGTGCGGGCGCATCTCGAGCTGGTCCGGCGACGACTGGACGAGCAGGGCGATCCCCCTGAACTGCAGCCGATCCGCGATGCGGCGACGCAGAACGCGGCGCGGGGCGAGTTCAGCGCCTCGGCCCTGGCACGTCTCCTCGGCATGAGCGTTCGCACACTGCAGCGGCGCGTCGACGATCTCGGTACGTCGGTGAGCGCAGTGATCGATGACGTGCGCGAGGCGACCGCACGACAGCTGATGTCCGACCCCGACCTGACGTTGCTCGACATCGCTCTCTCCCTCGGCTACTCGGGTGAGAGCACGTTCCGACGTGCATTCCGCCGGTGGACCGGACAGAGCCCGGCGACGTACCGGCGCGAACAGTTCCGAGCGAGACGCTGAGATCGGACGCCACTGCTCCGCGACGGTGAATCCCCCCTGCTCAGCAGCGGTACGGATGGTGTCTCGGCGCCTCAAGAATTGCTCAAGGACGCAGCTATCGTGCCGATTGTTGTTGTGGAGCACGGCGCAACGTCGTGACGACGATGCCGCATCCTGATCTGCTCGACACCATCCCCCACCTGCGAGTTCGCGGTGGTGTCGTCGTGGGCGTCGGGCCCGACCTCGAACGCGAACTCGGCTGCTCGCCCGAGCCACTCCTGGGTCCGCTCACGGCGCTCGGCACGCGGCTCGACGACGTGTCCTACGACGAACTGATCGCCGACGTGGCGACGCTCCGTGTCAGATTCGGCCCCGAGGTGCTCGACCGGCCGGTGCGACTGCGGTGGATCGGCGTCGACGGTGACGACGTCCTCCTCGAGGTGCGGTCGCTGGCCGACGAGTTCCGCCTCGAGCGACTCTTGCGGCGCGGCGAGTACGGGCACATTCTGCTCGACGCCGACGTCCAGCCACTCTGGTCGATGACGTCCAACGAGCTGGCCGAGGTCTTCCCCGGGGACGATCCGACCGAGTGGATCGAGCTGATGGACCCCGACGACATGTCCACGCTCGGCAAGGCCATCTACGCCGTCGGCGCCGACCCGAACGAGCGGCGCGTCGTCTCTCACCGACTGTCGACCGATCGGACCTACACGATCATCGACACCGTCGAGTCCGCCATGCACGACCCCGACCTGCGCGGCGTGCTGGTGCGCAGCCGGCTCGGTGATGCCTCGAAGACGACCGACGGCGGCCCGACCGGCTTCACCGGCCTGATCGTGTCCGATCACGTTCCGATCGGTGTCGCCGTGGCGTCGCCCGAGGGACGCATCCTGCACCGGAACGCCACCGCCGCCGAGTTCGTCGGCGCCCGAACCGGGCAGCTTCTGGTCGCTCTGCACGACCGCAGCGATGAACCGGATCGTGCCGACGGCTCCGATCCGGTCGTCGCCGTCCTCGATGGGCTCGCCGCAGACCAGAAGGCCGACGTCCGTCGGATCTTCCTGGCGGCCGCCGCCGGGACCGCCGGACACTGCACGATCGACTCGCCGACCGACTCCGAACGTGCACTGCGCATGTCCGCGTCGCCCGCACCCGGGCGGACCGTGGTGGTCACCATCGAGGACACGACCGAACTCGCCGAGGCCGAGCGCGCACTTCGGGCCTCGAACCGGTTGCTCGAGGCGATCGACGCGAACGCGTCCGAGATCGTGGTCGTGTTCGACGCCGACGGCAGGCGCCGCTACGTCAGCTCATCGGTCGATCGGTCCCTGGCCTCGCACGACGAGATCGAGCACGAAGACGACCTGCTGGCGTTCGCCGATCCGGCCGATCGGTCGGCGCTGAACGACCTCGTTCGACGCGTCCGGTCCGAGCCCTCGTCGTCACGACACATCGAGTTCCGGGTCGTGACCGGTGACGGCACCGGCAGCCGCTGGCATCACGTCACCGCGACGAACCTGCTGGACGACCCCGACGTGCAGGGTCTGCTCATCGTCATGAGCGACGTCCACGAACGGCACCTCGCCGAGCGTGAGCTGCGCTTCAAGGCGACACATGATGCGCTCACGACGCTGCCCGACCGCGCCTCACTCCACGCCCAGCTCGAGTCGATGCTGCGAGCGGCGGAGTCGACCGGCGACCGCACGGCACTCATCTTCTGCGATGTCGACAACTTCAAGCTGATCAATGACAGTGCCGGCCACCGGGTCGGCGACGCCGTGCTCACCGAGGTCGCGAGCCGACTGCGCGGTGCGATTCGATCGGGCGACATCGTGGGACGGTTCGGCGGCGACGAGTTCGTCGTCGTCGCTCCCGACGTGGAAGGCGAGGACCACGCCCTCGCACTCTCGCAGCGGGTGTTCGACGCCGTGGTCGGCTCAGCGGTCTGCGGCGATGTCGACGTGACGATCGGGTTGAGCATGGGCGTCGCCGTGACCGACGCCGACTGCACCGCGGCGGCCGGACTGTTGCACCGTGCCGATCTGGCCATGTACGAGTCGAAGCGTCGGGGACGGGGACGCATCTCGCAGTACTCCCCCGGCCTCGACACCTCCGGCGCCGGAACCGCGAGCCTGCGGAGCGATCTACGCGCCGCGCTCGACACCGGACAACTCCGAGTGCACTACCAGCCGATCGTGGCGCTGCAGCCCGATCGCGCTCACGGCTTCGAGACCCTGGCTCGCTGGGATCACCCGAGCGAAGGGCTGATCGACGCTCGCCGATTCCTGTCGGTCGCCGAGAGCGCCGGCATGATCCGCGAGGTCGGCGGCGCACTGGTCGAGTTGGCGTGCGACGGCGCCAACCGGTGGCTCGCCGACGGAGACACGTTCGTCACGATCAACCTCTCAGCTCCGCAGCTCGGTCATGCCGACGCGTCCGAGCGGCTGCTCGAACAGGTCGCCGACCACGGGATCGATCCCGCTCGCCTGGTCATCGAGCTGACCGAGGCGGCGTTCGCGCAGGGCCCCACCGTGAAAGCGAACCTCGAGCGATTTCGGCGTGGCGGCGTCCGCATCTTCCTCGACGACTTCGGAGTCGGCTACTCGTCGCTGAGCCATCTGCGGCACTTCCCCGTCGACGGAGTGAAGATCGATGCGAGCATCGTCAGCCCGCAGGTCGACGCCTACCTGGTCCGCCTGATCGTCGGAGTCGCCTCGACGCTCGGCATCGACGTCATCGCCGAGGGCGTCGAGACCGCCGAACAGTTCGACACCGTCCGCCGCCTCGGCGTTCACTTCGCACAGGGCTTCCACCTCGGGCACCCCACCGAGGTCCCGGTGCCGAGCGAGCGATCCGGGCTCGTGCCGTGACCGCCGAGGCGCCAGCCGCATCGCCGGCTCGTCGGTCGCTGTGGTCGGTCGACGACATCGACCTCGATGGTGCGCGGGAGCTCGCCGACCCACTGGCCGACGCAGCCGTGGCCGAGTACTTCGCCACGATCGACGCCGAGTCACCCGGCGTTCTGTTCGGCGCGCTCGTCCGGCACGTCCAGTTGCCTCCCGAAGAGCGGGTGCCGGCGATCGAGCGCTTCCTCGCCGTCGGCAAGAACCCGCCACCCGGCGTCGACCACGACGCAGTGGCGCGCGGGCAGCGGTTCTTCAACCGACTGGTCACACACCACTTCTCCGCGTTGTACTTCTCGTCGTTGCCGAGCTCGTATGCCGCGGCGAAGGGAGTCCAGGTTCTGCACCTGACCGGTCGACTCCGCACCGACGCGGAGCGACGCCTCAACGAGACGGCGCAGTTCCTCATGGACGTCGCCGCTCCGGGAGCGCTCGACGGCGGCGTCGGCGTCGACCGCGTGCTGCACGTCCGGCTGATGCACGCTGCGGTGCGCTGGCTCATCGCGAACGATCCCGCGGTCCGCCGCGTCGACGACCTGGCCCCGCCGCCGACCCTCCCGCGCGACCTCGTGTGGTCTCGCTCGTGGGGGCTGCCCGGCAATCAGGAAGACCTCGTCGGCACGTGGCTGACCTTCACCGTGGCCGTCTACGACGCGTTCGACGCGAGCGGCGTGGTGTACACCGATGCCGACGTCGACGACCATCTGCACATGTGGCGGCTCATTGGTCATCACCTCGGTGTCGATCCCGCGCTGATGCCGCCCGATCGAGCATCGGCCACGGCGCTGTACCGACGAATCCAGTTGCGACAGCGGGCGCGGTGTGCCTCAGGAGTCGCGATGACCGATGCCCTCGTCGTGCAGGCTCATCGACACATGCCACGGCTCGTCCGCCCGATGCTGCCGACCGCATTCCGCCACTACCTCGGCGACGACGTCGCCGACGTGATCGGGATCGCCCCGGCGAACTGGTCGCGTCACCTCTTCCCGGCGCTCACCCGGATGACCCGACTCACGACCCGTGGATCGAGCGAGCACCAGGTCCACGCTCGTTGGAGTGCATTCGTCGGCCGGCACCTGATGAACGGCATCCTGGCGGAACAGCGCCACGGAGAGCGGCCGGCGTTCCAGATCCCGATCCACCTCGCGGACGACGTCGACCGTCCCTAGACGTCGACAGCTCGACGAGCGTCGTCCATCCCGGCCAGCTCGTCCGCGTCGAAGGGTCGCGCCGTCAACGCCATCACCTGCTGGCGACTGCGGAACAGGTTCACGATGTAGCCCATCCGGTCACGCAGCCGCGCCCAGTCGCGAGCGCCGGATCCCTGACCGGTCCCCCCGGTGGGATCCCACTGCGCCATCAGATCGACGAGCGGAGGATGGTCGAGCCGTCGGAGCGGACGCGGGAACAGCGGTGCGCCGGACGGGGCCGGAACGTCGACGCCGAGGTGCAGCGTCTCGGCCGGCGTCTGCATCGTCATCAGCAGTCGGGTCACGACGTGCTCCCAGAGCGCCTCGACGTGCACCTCGATCCGTTCGACGACACGACAGG
>JBCDAK010000118.1:0-14319 GCA_039185545.1 Actinomycetota bacterium | reverse complement strand
TCGGCGACGGTCTCCCCGACGCTCTTGAACCACTGGGTGATCGTTCCCTCGGTGACGGTCTCACCGAGCTGGGGAAGCGTGACGTCTGCCATCGGAAGTCCTTCGTCGTGTGGTGGGGGGAGATGGGCGGAAGCGGAAACGTGAGCGTGCGACGAGCGGAGTCGATCAGCCGTTGAAGCTGCGGCCGGTGAGAGACAGGACCGTCTCGCCGAACAACTCGGTCAAACTCGGATGCGGCTGGAGGAATTCCGCGACCTCGTCGACCGTGGCCTCCCAGTTGACCGCGAGGTAGCCGCCCGAGAGCTGCTCGGTGACCCACGGACCGACCATGTGGACCCCGAGGATCTGGCCCGCCGAACCGTCGGCGTTCTTCTTGGCGATGACCTTCACGAGGCCTTCGGTCTCACCGACGATCTGCGCCCGGCTGTTGAACTTGAACGGGTGCTTGCCCACGACCACGTCGTGGCCGGCCTCCTTGGCCTCTTCCTCGCCCGGGCCCGCCCACGCGACCTCGGGGTGGCAGTAGATGGCCCACGGAACCCGGTCGTACATGACCGGCATCGGCGACTCGCCGAGGATGTCCTTCACGACGAGGATCGCCTCGGCATACCCGACGTGGGCGAGCTGCGGGGTGTTGATGAGGTCACCGACGGCGTACACGCCCTGCTCAGCGGTGCGGCAGTGATCGTCGACCACCACGAAGCCGCGCTCGTCGACCTGCACCGCCGTGCCCTCGAGACCGAGTTCGTCGGCGAACGGACGGCGACCGACCGACACGACGACGGCGTCGACCTCGACCGACTCACCGTCGCCGAACGCGACGACCGTGCCGCCCGAGTCGTTGGGGGTGTGGCCGTTGACCATCACGCCGGTCTTGATCTCGATCTTCTTCTTCTTGAACGAACGCTCGACGACCTTGGCCACGTCCTTGTCGAGACCCGGAAGGATCTTCGGCAGGCCTTCGAGGATGGTCACCTCGGACCCGAGGTCGGCGAACGTGGACGCGAACTCGCACCCGATCGCACCGCCGCCGATGACGGCGACGCGGGGCGGGACCGTGTCGAGGTCGAGGACCTCGTCGGAGGTCATGATCGGGCCGCCCCGCTCGAAACCGGGGATGAGGCGCGGGACCGAGCCGCTGGCGAGCATGACGGCGTCGCCGGTGATGGTGGCCGACCCACCGTCGTTCATCGCGACCGTGACGGTGCGCCCGGCGCCGAGTGAGCCGGTGCCGTTGAAGACCTCGACCTTGCGCCCCTTGCACATCGCGGCGATGCCACCGACGAGGCCGGCGACGATGCCCTGCTTGCGCTCCTGTGTGCGGGCGAAGTCGACCGTCGACTCGCCCGAGCCGATGCCGAAATCGGAGCTGTGGTCGACGTGTCGCTTCACCGCCGCCGTCTCGAGGAACGCCTTGGCGGGGATGCATCCGCGGTTGAGACACGTACCGCCCAGCGCGCCCTTCTCGACGAGGGCGACCTTGAGGCCCGCAGACGCTCCGTAGAGAGCGGCGGAGTAGCCGCCGGGGCCCCCGCCGATCACGACCAGATCGAAATGATCACTCACGTCGGTGCACCGTACCGCCCACCCGGGCGATGCCGCTCACGCCGGGTGGTCAGCCGGCATGTCGGCGCGCATCCTGCACCGGACGCTCCGGCCCACCGGTCGGTCGGCGCCGTCAGCCGAGCGAGACGAGGATCCAATTCGCCTGGTCGTCGCCGCGCCGCACGACGAGGGTGCGGTTGTCGGTGGTAGCGGCGCTGACGTCGAACTCGACGAGACACGTCTGCTCCGCGACCGTGATCTCGACGCAGCGGTCGTCGGCGGGTGCGGCGATCGGTTCGAGCGTGCGATCCCCCGTGACGAGGCGAATGCTGGCCAGGTCGTCGTCGACCCCGCCCAGCGTGGCGTCGACCGACATCACGCCGCCGTCCTCGGCCGAGCCGTTCACCGTGATCTCGAGGTCACCGACCTGCACGGGAGAGCCGATCGGGCTGGGGGCGATCGTGGAACTGTCGCTCGACAACTGGAGGAGGAGAACCCCTCCGGCGAGGAGGATCGCGAGCGCCGTGGCCACCGACAGCAGCATCAGCGTCCTCGTCTTCATCGGCGGCCGAGGGTATTGGCGATCAACGAATCCGAAACGTCGGTGGTGCGTCCTGGACGGATCGGAACACCTCGGTACCGTCTACGACATGGCATCCCTCTCCCCCCGACTGGGTGCGCTGGCGATCGCCGCCGGACTCGCCGTCGCCGCATGCGGCAGCGACTCGTCTGACGACGCAGCCGACGGTGCATCCGACGCTCCCGCCGAGGCATCCGCCGACGCGGGATCGAGCGACGGCGGCGGCGATGCCGCATCCGGCATCCTCAACTTCACCGCTCCGCTGGTCGGCGGCGGAGAACTCGACGCCCAGACCCTCGGTGACAAGCCGACGGCGTTCTGGTTCTGGTCGCCCACTTGAAGCATCTGCAATCGTGAAGCCCCTTCGGTCGAAGAGGTCGCCCTCCGTTATGCAGATCAGGTCAACTTCGTCGGTGTCGCCTGGACCGGGTCCGAGGACTCCTTCCAGGGGTTCGTCGACCGCCACGGCCTGACGTTCCCGCAGATCTCCGATGATCCTGGCAACGTGTTCGCCCGGTTCGACGTCGCCTTCCAGCCGGCGCTGAAGCTCGTGTCGCCCGACGGCTCGGTCGAGACCAGCGGTCGCGTCGACGAGTCGATCCTCGAAGAACTCATCGCCAACGCGACCTGAGCGGCTCACCCCGAACGTTCCGTCGACCCCGGGGCTCGACGGAACAACCGTCCGCTTCCGCCCGTCACGGATGCGGACATCTCTCCGACCGGGTTGCCGGTCCGGCCACCCGGCGCGAACGCCGGCTGGTGTGAGCGCTGGGCGTCGTCCTCGGGTCCGACTGCGACCGAAGGTCACGTCACGCCGCAGTTCCCGAGCGGGAGCAGGATCCACAGGAAGACCGTCGCTTGCAGCAGGCCGACGGCGACGAGCCACCAGATCCAGACGCCGCATCGACGACGCAGCCCGATCCCGACAGTGCTCGTCAGCGCGACCATGGCCATCGAGAAGGACCAGCCGGCCGGGGTACCGGCCGCCACCCGATGGCGTCCGTCGTCCGTGATGTGACGTCCCGGAGGGGCTCCTGCGCGGTGTCCTGGCTGGGCGCCACCTGCGGTGCGCGGGCAGCCCCACCAGCCACCTGCGGTACGCAGGTGAGTGGCGTCACCCGTACGCTCCGTCGCCATGCGTATCGCCATCACCGGTTCGAGCGGGCTCATCGGAACGGCTCTGTCACGTCGACTGACCGACGAGGGACATGAGGTCGTGCCGGTCGTCCGATCGTCGCCGGGCGACAACCAGATCGGCTGGTCGATCAGCGAGAAGAAGATCGACGAGCAGGCGTTCGACGGCATCGACGCCGTCGTCCACCTGGCCGGCGCCGGCATCGGCGACAAGCGGTGGACCGACGCGTACAAGAAGGAGATCCTCGAGAGCCGTACGATCGGCACCGACCTCGTCGCACAGGCGGTGAGCTCGGCGAGCAACCCGCCGTCGGTTCTCCTCTCCGGCTCGGCCATCGGGTACTACGGAGCGAGCCCCACCGCCGAGTTCGACGAGACCAGCCCCCTCGGCGACGGTTTCCTCGCCGAGGTGTGTGACGCCTGGGAGGCGGCTGCGGCACCGGCACAGGAGGGAGACACGCGGGTCGTGTTCCTCCGCACCGGCATCGTGCTCTCGGCCGACGGTGGCGCGCTGAAGAAGCAGCTCCCCCTCTTCAAGTTCGGGCTCGGCGGGAAGATGGGCAGTGGCGAGCAGTGGCAGAGCTGGATCTCGATCGACGACGAGGTCGGCGCGATCCTCCACCTTCTCTCCAGCGACGTGTCGGGCCCCGTGAACCTCACGGCCCCCGAGCCGGTCACCAACGCCGAGTTCACGAAGACGCTCGGCGGCGTCCTCGGGCGACCCACCTTCCTCCCGATCCCGAAGTTCGGCCCGAAGCTGCTGCTCGGTGGCGAGCTGGCCGAGAACCTGCTGTTCAGCGGTCAGAAGGTCCTCCCGACCGCGCTCGAGCGAGACGGCTACGAGTTCGCTCACCGCGACCTGGAGTCGGCCCTCCGCCACCTCCTGGGGCGCTGATGACCGCCCAGGACGGGCCGTCCGGCGACGCTCCCGTCGTCATCGTGGGCGCCGGCCTGGCCGGGCTCGCGTGCGCGACCACCCTCCACGAAGCCGGCGTACCGGTGACGGTCGTCGAAGCGTCCGACGGCGTCGGGGGACGCGTCCGCACCGACCAGGTCGACGGGTTCCTGCTCGACCGCGGGTTCCAGGTGATGCTCACGGCCTACCCCGAGCTGCACCGCCAATTCGACGTCGACGCTCTCGACCTCCGGGCGTTCGACCCCGGCGCGCTCGTCTGGCGCGACGGGAGGGGCTCGGCGGTGGTCGATCCGTTCCGCTCCCCCACCCGCGTCGTCTCGACCGCACTCGCCCCGATCGGATCGCTCGCCGACAAGCTCCGCATCGCGCTGCTCCGCCGTCGCCTCCGATCGATCCATCCGGCTCGCCTCGTGGTCGGCGACGACACCGCGACCGGCGATGCGCTCCGGGCGGACGGCTTCTCCGATTCGATCGTCGAACGGTTCTTCACCCCGCTCGTGGGGGGTATTCAGCTCGACCCCGAACTCGGCGACAGCCGGCGCATGTTCGACGTGATCTTCCGCATGCTCGCCGACGGCGACTCGGCGGTGCCGGCGCACGGGATGCAGCAGATCCCCGAGCAGCTCGCGGCGCGGCTTCCGGCCGGCACGATCCGGTTCGGTCAGCGAGCCGCCGAGGTCACCGCCGATACCGTTCGGATCGACGACGGCGACGAGTTCGTCGCGTCGGCGACGGTCGTGGCGGTCGAGGGACCCGCGGCAGCCGACCTCCTCGGACTCCCCGATCCCGGATCGAAGTCGGCGGGGTGCGTCTACTTCGCCGCCGACGAGGCGCCGATCGACGAGAAGCTGATCGTGCTCGACGGCACCGGTGGCGGACCGGTGCTCAACGTCGCGGTGATGAGCAACGTCGCTCCGGCCTACGCACCGACGGGCCGCCACCTCGTCGCGGCGGCACTGCCCGGCGTCGCAGACGGCGACGTCGCGGGGCTCGCTCGCGAGCAGCTCCGAGGCTGGTGGGGGCCGCAGGTCGACGGCTGGGACGAGCTCGCCGTGTACCGGATCCCGCACGGGCAACCGCGCCAGACGCCGCCGTTCCATCCGAAGCAGCCCGTCGCCCTGGCCGACGGACGGTTCGTGTGTGGCGACCACCGCGACACCGCGAGCATCCAGGGCGCGCTGTTCTCGGGGCGCCGCTGCGCCGAGACCGTCCTCGACCGACTCGGCCTCGCAGCTGCGGCCTGACCGCCACCACCGACTCATCATCCGTCGCCCGGATCCGCCCAACCCGAAGAGGAGACACCCGCATGGCCACCGACGTCGTCGTCGAAGACGCGCCCGATCGAGTCGAACGCCGAAGCATCGTGATCGATGCGGCACCCGAGGTGATCTTCGACCTGCTCGCCGATCCGTCACGCCATCCCGAATTCGACGGTTCGGGGACCGTGGTTCGGGCCAAGCACACCGCGCCGACCCGGCTCTCCGAGGGCGCCAAGTTTGGGATGAGCATGAAGCGGTTCCTCCCGTACGCGATGACGAACCACGTGGTCGAGTTCGTCGACAACGAGACCATCGCGTGGCGTCACCTCGGTCGGCACGTGTGGCGGTACACGCTCGAGCCGACCGACGACTCGACCGCCGACGCCCCCCGCACGAAGGTCACCGAGGAGTTCGACTGGCGACCCGCACTGGTCCCGTTCGCGCTGAAGCTCGTCAACTATCCGGCGGACAACGCGGCCTCGATCGAGAAGACCCTCGTCCGACTGGCCGACGTCGTCGAGTCCTGACGGCGACTCGTCAGCGCGCCTGACACCGAATCGTCAAGAAATGGGACACATCGGCGCCGACCGCGGGTGTCGTCTCGTACGATGCTTGCGTGAGCACGAAATGGCTGAGTGACGATGAGCAGCGTGCGTGGCGTGCCTTCATCGAGACCCACGGCGACCTCACGAACGCTCTCGAACACGACCTCGCTGCCCACGGACTCACGCTGGGCGACTACCAGGTACTCGTGTACCTCACCGAGGCCGACGGCTCGCAGATGCGGATGTGCGATCTCGCCGACGTCCTCCAACTCTCGCCGAGCGGCCTGACCCGCCGTCTCGACGGGCTGGTGTCCGACGGCCACGTCGAGCGTCTCCGCTCGCCGCACGACGGACGGGTCATGCTCGCCGCGCTGACCGAGTCGGGCCGCGCGCTCCTCGAGGACACGGCACCTCACCACGTGGCCAGCGTGCGCGGCGTCATCTTCGATCACCTCACCGTCGACGAGGTCGCCGCCATGGAGTCGATCTTCACGAAGGTCGCCCAGGCCGTGGCCGCGCGCACCGGCGACGCCGACAGCCCAGCAGCCTGAACCGGCCGTCGTCGCCATGACTTCGCTTCCGTCGGGATTCAGCTGCCACGTGGCGAACGTGGGGATCAAGGACGAGACCGACGACTTCGTGGTCGTCGTCGCCGATCGTTCGGCTGCCGCGGCCGGCGTGTTCACCCGCAGTCGGTTCTCGGGTCCGAGCGTCGACATCAGCCGGGCGAACGTCGCGAACGGGGAGGCTCAGGCGGTCGTCGTCATCTCGAAGAACGCCAACGTCGCGAACGGTGAGCGAGGCCGCCAGGACGCCGACGAACTCGTCGCCGGCGTGGCTGCGCGCCTCGGCGTCGCACCGCGCGACGTCCTCGTCGCCTCCACCGGGGTGATCGGCCGGACGTACCCGATGGACGCGATCCGAGCCGGTCTCGCCGCGATGCCCGACGCGCTCGCCTCGACCGACGCCGTCGCGGTCGCCCGCGGGATCATGACGACCGACACGACCGCCAAGACCGCAGAAGCGACGGTCGGCGAATCAGATGCTCGAATCGTCGGCGTCGCCAAGGGCGTCGGCATGATCGAACCGAAGATGGCGACGCACATCTCGCTGCTCTTCACCGACGCCGAGATCGCGTCGTCCGACCTCGACGCCGCGTTCCGGCGGGTCGTCGACCGCACATTCAACTGCGTGTCGATCGACACCGACACGTCCACGAGCGACACGTCGGTGGTCCTGGCGTCGGGCGACGCAGGGCCGGTCGACCTCACCGCGTTCGAGAAGGCGCTGTACGACGTGTGCCTCGAACTGACGAAGCAGATCGCTCGCGACGGTGAAGGCGCCAACTCGCTCATCGAGGTCGTCGTCGATGAGGCCGCCGACGCCGCACAGGCGCGTCGGGTCGGCAAGGCGATCGTCAACTCGCCGCTCGTCAAGACGGCGGTCCACGGCGGAGACCCGAACTGGGGTCGCGTCGCGATGGCGATCGGAAAGTGCGAGGACGACACCGACGTCGACGCCGACTCGGTCGTCATCCGGTTCGGTGACACCGAGGTGTACCCACACCTCCTGGACGACGTCGCCCTCGCCTCGCTGTCGAGCTACATGCGGAGCGACCACGTCGTCATCCACGTGTCGCTCCGCACGGGCGATGCCGCTGCGACCGTGTACGGCTGCGACCTCTCGGACGAGTACGTCCGGTTCAACGCCGATTACACGACCTGATCGACGACCCGGCCGGGTCGCGACGACGAGCTGCGGCCGCAGCTCATGTGGGCTCAATCGGTGACGGAGACGACCGGGTAGAAGGCCACGTGATCCCTGATGTGGGTGGCCTTCTCGAGGGGTGCGGCGTAGAACCACGCGGCGTTCGACGCGGTCTCGCCGTCGACGGTGACGTCGTGGTAGCCCGCATCGCCCTTCCACGGGCAGTGCGTCGAGTGCCCGGTCGGCGATGACAGGAACTCGGTGCGGACGGACTCGGGCGGGAAGTAGTGGTTGCCCTCGACGATGACCGTGTCGTCGGACTCGGCGATGACCTGACCGTTGAAGATCGCTTTCATGCCGAGGTCAACCGACCGACGGACGGGACCATTCCGGACGCGGCGATCGCGGCGATCCCGGCGAGGCGATCAGAACTCGATGCCGCAGCCCGGGGCGTTGGCGATGATCACGCTGAAGAGCGCGTCCTGAGCGGCTCCCGCATCGGTCTCGGCGAAATTCGCAGCGATGAAGTCCTCGAACCGCTCGTTGCCGACACCGTCGAGCAGGCACCGCGACTGCTCCTCGGTGAACCCGTCGGCCGAGAACGACCGGACGAACAGTTCGACGAAGTCGCCGCACTCCCCGTAGGCGCTGGCGACCGCCCGGGCGTCCTCCTCGGAGAGTGGGGTGTCGTCGATCTGACCGACGGTCTCGGACGTGACGCCGTACTCGGCCTCGATCGCCTCGGCGCCGCCGAGAGCGAGCACGGTGCCCTCGGCCATGCACTGGGTGTCGAACACCTCCGAGAACCCGAGGTCGTCGTCGTCCTCGGCGCTCAGATCGGCAGCGATGGCGTCGGCCAACGCCTGGTCGGCGGCGTTCAGCGATCCCGACGACGGTGGCGTCTCCGATTCCGGATCGGGGTCGTCAGCGGGTGGCTCGTCGGAAGCTGGAGGGTCGATGTCGTCCGCCGACTCGGCGGGCGCCTCACCCTCGGCCGTCTCGAGCGAGTCGTCGGCCTCGGCGACCGTGTCGGACGCCTCGTCGCCGTCGTCTCCGCAGCTGGCGACCACGAGTGTCGCAGCGACCGCGACCGAGACGACCCTCGACGACCTCACGCGAACCTCACTTCGGCGGCATCCGGATCCCGCCGTCGACGCGGATGGTCTCGGCGTTCATGTAGCTGTTGGTGATGCACTCGACGACCATCGACGCGAGCTGATCGGGATCGCCGAGGCGCTTCGGGAACAGCACACCCTTCTGCAGGTTCTCCTTGAACTGCTCGCTGGCCTCGCCCTCGCCGTAGATCGGCGTGTCGATGAGTCCGGGTGCGACCGTGTTGACGCGCACGCCCACCGCCGCGAGATCGCGGGCGACCGGCAGGGTCATGCCGACGACACCACCCTTGGAGGCGGAGTAGCTGGCCTGGCCGATCTGACCGTCGAACGCGGCGACCGACGCGATGTTGACGATCGCACCACGCTCACCGTGCTCGAGCGGATCGGTCGTGCTCATGGCGGTGGCCGCGACGCGGATGCAGTCGAACGAACCGATCAGGTTGATCGCGATGACCTTGGTGAAGGCGTCGAGGTTGGCCGCGGAGTCGAGCGAGCCGTCGCGGCCGACGGTGCGCTGAGCCCACCCGATACCGGCCGAGTTCACGAGGACGCGCACCGGACCCATCGACTTGGCCATCTCGACCGCGTTGATGATGTCGTCGGTGTTCGTGACGTCGACCTTGGCGAACGCACCGCCGATCTCGTCGGCGAGTTCGTTGCCCTTGTCCTCCTGGAGGTCGGCGATGACGACCTTGGCTCCACGCTCGGCGAGCATGCGGGCCGACGCGGCACCGATGCCCGAGGCGCCGCCGGTGACGATTGCACTTGCACCTGAGATGTCCATACGGGCCCGAACGGTAGACGCCGACCCGATCGGTCGGGCAATCGACCCGGCCAACTCGGCCAGAAATCGTGCGGTCCGAGCGGACGGCGGCGCGGGTCGGTCGGGAGAGGTCAGACGGGGAGAGGTCCGACCGCGATGCGGGTGTCGACCAGGCGCTCGGGCACCGCTCCGACGAAGCTCGGCTGGTCGCCGCCGCGGAACCATCCGGCGACGTCGACGACGAGGTGTGCGGGCTGGTCGACGAACACGCAGACGGTGCCCTCGGTCCCGATCGGAGCGACGACGGCGTTGGAGATGTTGCGTCGGGCCGAGAAGTTGACGTTGGACGCGAGCGGCCGATCGGCGGAGCACGGCCAGACGGTGGCGAAGCCCTTCGCCTGAGCCTGCACGACGGCGAGGTTCAGTGCGACGGCCGTGGCGTCGTCGGGAACGACCACCGCGCCGCCGGGCTCTGACGGGTCGGTCAGTGCAGCGCCCCGCACCTGGACCACGAGCGGTTCGGCGGGACGGACCACGCCGGAACCGCCCTCGGCGGGTCGGGTGTCGGCGAGCCGCGTCGGCACCGTCGCGCGGAACGCCGGAGTGGTCGGGAGATCGACCGGGTCGGCCTCGACCGGGACGGTGGTGACCGGCGCAGTCGTGGTCGGAACGGTCGTGGTCGGAACGGTCGTCTCGGGGAGTGTCGTCTCGGGCGCCGTCGTGGTCGGCACGGACGCGTCGGGCGCCGTCGTGTCCGGAGGTGCCGTCGTGGTCGTCGTGGTCGTCGTCGTGGTCGTCGTCGCGGCCGGGTCGGTCGCGTCGTCGTCGCCGGACGAGGGCGACGCGATCCCCTGTGCGTCGGCGACCACGTCGGACGGGATGGTCCCGTCGAAGAAACCGGCGAGATCGACGACGACCTCGGCGACGGCCTCGACGTGGATGCACACACGACCGTCATCGCCGACGGGCGCGACCACCCCGTTGCTGACGATGGCCCCGGCGTCGAAGTTGACGTTGGAGGCCAGTGGACGATCGACGTCGCACGGCCAGACGGTGACGAAGCCGTTGCGGTCGGGGCGCACCACGCCCACGTTGAGCGACACGGCCGCCACGTCGGTGGGCACGTCGACCGTTGCGCCTGCGGCGGTCACGAGCGATCGACCGGCGATCGGGATCGCGAGCGCAGACGTCGGCGTGACGGCGCTCGTCCGGCCACCGGTGCCGTCGCGGGTGTCGATGAGGCGGACGGGTGAGACGCCCACGAAGGGACCGTTGGTCGCCCCGAAGGAGTCACCGTCGTCGATCGGGCCGTCGAACCATCCGGCGGCGTCGACGACCAGGTGCGTGCCCTGGGACGAGTACAGACAGACGGTCCCATCGGGGTCGACCGGCGCGATGATCGAGTTGGCGAGCGTGCCGCCCGCCTCGTAGTTGAGGCTGGACACGAAGGGGCGCTCGGAGGCGCACGGCCACACGGTGGCGAAGCCGCGTCGAGCGGGCCGGACCACGGTCACGTTGAGTGCGACACCGGTGGCGTTCTCGGGGATCGTCACGGTGGAGCCGTCCGGCGTGGTCAGCTCCTGACCGACGACGGGGAGAACGATCCGCTCCGGCGGCGAGAGGTAGTGGCTCGGGGCGGCGCCGACGATCTCGTCGCGCAGCCACACGGCGAACTCGGCCTGGCCGGTGACGGTGAGATGGACGCCGTCGGTGAACCACCGATCGCGCTCGGATGTGTTGCTCTGCTGGTGCCAGTCGACGACGGTCAACTCGCTCCACCGGCCTTGCGCTGCCTGGAGGGCGGAGTTCGCCGAGGCGTAGAAGGAACCGGAGGAGCTCCGTCGGATCTCGGCCATGTTGACCCAGACGACCTGCGCGACGTCGCGGTCGCGCAGCGTCTGCATCATCGTGTCGACAGCCGTGTCGAACGTGGATGGATCGTCGTTGTAGCCGAGTGCGACGACGACGAGATCGGTGCCGCGAGGAACCTCCCGGGCCGCCTCGATGCCGCTGGTCCCGCGACACGATGGGTTGACGGTGCAGCGTGAGTCCTGCACGTCGTACCGGGCCGACACGAACGTGCCGTCGAGCAGCCGTCGCAGTTCGGAGTCACCCGAGTGGGCGATCGAGTTGCTGACCGAGTCGCCGATGAGCGCGAACGTCGTGGCCGCGGTGTCGCGCGTGATCGCCCGGACCGTGAATCCCGGCGAGCGAAGATCGAACTCGTTGCGGAAATCCCATGCCTGCCACCGCTTGGTGCCACCGGTGCCTTCGATCACGAGGTCGTTGAACCAGATGCCGTCGAAGTCGTCGTACGTCGACGACTGCGCCTCGGTCATGTAGGCGGCGGTCACGGTGCCGAGGCCGTACGTCGATGCGATGGCGTGGACATCGAGCACCCGCGTCCACTTGTGGTTCGGGTTCGGCGACGTGTCGTCGCCGATGTCGTCGACCGGCGGGAACGCTCCGCCCGCGGTTCGCGGTCCGTTCGACGCCGAGAACTCGGTCCGGACGACTGCGCCGCTCGGCCACTTCCGTACGGCGTTGGCCGTGGCGGAGATGGCAGCGTCGGTCGCGTCCTGCTCGACGCGCGAGGGCGAGCCGAGCGCCGACGACCGGGTGGCGGCGCCCGCGTAGACCTGGCACGAGGTGGTGTCACAGGTGGTGGCGAACTGGACGCTGCTCCCCCGGTACTCGTAGCTGTTGCCGGTGCGGTTCTCGCTGAGGCCGTACGAGCGGGCAGCGACCGACTGGGCGCGGACCGAGTTGGCGCCGGCGCCTCCGCCGGCCGACGCCCAACTGGCCGAGATCTCCTTCGGGACGACGCCGCGGAGGTAGTTCTCGACGCTGACGTCGTTGACGACGCGGTTGCCGTTCTCGGAGTCGACCACGTGCAGGGCGCCGCGATAGTGGCGGACCGATCCGTTGCCGGCGCAGACCCCGATGACGGAGTTGCGGCTGGTGCTCCACGAGTCGCCGCCGGCGGTCGTGAGGCGAACCGGGCTGCCCGGGGACTGCGCGTGCTGGCCGACGAACGACCACGTGACGCCCGAGCCGGAGGCACCGATCTGCGACCGTGCGGCTGCGGCGTCGTCGCCGTCCCAGCGTGAGCCGTCGACGGGCAGACCGCGTGCGCTCTGCCAGGCGGCGAGCGCCGATGCGGTCTGCGGACCGAAGGATCCGTCGACGGAGAGAGAGCTCGACTGGAACGACTTGAGGAAACTCTGGATGAGGCGGACGTTCGAGTTGTTGGTGGCGCCCTGCAGCACGGGACCGTCGGGCACGGTCATCGTGGTCGCGCCGGGGCAGGCGATCGTGTTGCCGCGGTACACATCGAAGCGTCCGGTGGCCGACTCGACGACGCGCATCGACGGCGCGGTGACGCCGTTCCACGTCACGCCCGAGCCGTGAGAGATGAACGTGATGTCACCCATCCCGTCGTACGGGGTGAGGCGTACGTTGATGCGCTGACCCGCCGACACCGTGCCGGGGTTGGTGCCGCCGTAGTAGTGGTCGAGGATCTCGCGCCAGTCCCAGCCGTGGTCGACGGCGTAGCCATAGGCGCCCCACTGGCTCATGCCGCGGCCGTGTCCGAAGCCGGTGCCATCGAGCACGAGTGCGATGACCTCGTCGGGCGACTCGTCGGCGTGCGCGACCGCCGTCGTGGTCGCTGCCGATCCGACGAGCACAGATCCCGCGACGAGCGCGCCGGCGGTCGCGAGGCGCGCTGCGCGCCGTGGGCGGCCGCGTCGGGACCCTCGGCGGATGGTCACGTCACGCAACCGTAATGTCTGCGCGCGAAGTCTCGACATCGGCACGAGGGTTGTATCGGCATCGAGCACACCGTTCTTGAGTCGTCCGACCCGTGCCAGATCCAGCTCCCATTGTTCCGTCGAGCCCGGGACTCGACGGAACATTCGCCGTCGAGGGCCGTCCCGATGGCACGATGCACGCCGTGACGGAGCGAGTGGTCGTGTTCACCGACGGGGCGTGCAGCAACAATCCCGGACCGGGAGGCTGGGGATGGGCGGTTGCACCCGACGGCGAACCGGCCGGCTCGGGCGGCGACCCCGACACCACCAATCAGCGGATGGAGATCCGGGCGGCGCTCGAAGCCGTGCGCTCGCTCGGCACGGCCGACGACGGATCGCCGCGCCCGGTCGAGGTCGTCTCCGACTCGACCTACGTCGTCAACTGCTTTCGCGACGGCTGGTGGAAGAACTGGAAGCGCAACGGGTGGAAGAACTCGAAGAAGCAACCGGTGGCGAACGCCGACCTGTGGCGACCGCTCATCGAGCTGGTGGAACAGGGCGACGTGACGTTCCGCTGGGTGAAGGGCCACAGCGGCGACCCGATGAACGACCTCGCCGACCGACTCGCCGTGGAGGCCACTCCACGCTGATCGGCTGCGGTCCCGCGATCTGACCCGGGCAGAAGCGGACAGTGTCCGGACCCGACCCGGGCAGAAGCGGACAGTGTCCGGACCCGACCCGGGCAGAAGCGGACAGTGTCCGGATCCGGCCCGGGCAGAAGCGGACAGTTGTTCCGTCGAGTCCCGGGCTCGACGGAACAATCGCGGGACGGCGGCGAGGGAAGCGCCAGCGACGAGCCGCACGCGAGACGAGGAGGAAGCAGAGCGGACGATGAGCGAGCCACCCGAACGACGCCGCCGGGGAAGTTACCGAACGGTCACCGGGCGAAATGCTGCGAGACTGCGGGCCATGATCTTCGACGGTCACGTCCATCAGCTGCCCG
>JBCDAK010000117.1:0-14362 GCA_039185545.1 Actinomycetota bacterium | reverse complement strand
CGACCTGGAAGCCGGCCGGCTCGACGAGCTCCAAGCGGTTGACGTCCACCGCGGTCGATCCGACCTGGTACCCATCCTTCCCAATGGAGCACCGCACGACTTCGTTATCTCCGATGTCGGAGTACACCGACACGACGAGATCGAAGGCGGTGTCGACGGAGTCGATGCGACGCACCTTGTCGCCGGGCTTGAACTTCGGAGCCGTCATGACTGACCGACCTCTCGCACGGCGGCGACCAGCGCTTCACGAGCAGTCGGCTCGACGTAGCGCTTCGTCGGCTCGCTGAGTCGTGCATCCCAGATCTCGAGATGCACCCGACCTTCGTCGGGCTCGATCAGCCAGTCGAAGTTCTGACCGTTGAGCCACGTCAGCAGGTCGTCGACCTCAGCACGGATGCGGGCCGGGGCGTCGGGGGCGATGAAGTAGCCGTCGCTGCCCAGCGGCAACCGCTCCCACCCGATGATCTCTTCGACGGAGACTTCGTCTGTCATGGGAGTCAAGGTACCAGACCTTGACCAGTCCGTCAACAAGTTCTCGAAAAAGCCTAGCATTCATGCGGCAGACAGGACAAAGGAGGTGGTCCAGACAATGCCAGACAATCAATGTGGGACCCTGGAGGTGGTTGGCCGCTAGGCCGACAGGCTGGACCGCCTGGCGAAACTCCGCCAACCCCCGCTGATCCCGCCGCCGCAATTGGTCCCGGCGGCGTTCCCTCTTCGTCGCTCGCTCCGGCGTGCGGCTGAACGGTTCACGGTGAGATCAGTCCCAACAGTCCGTGCGATGCCGGAGGATGCTCAGCGTCCTCCGGCATCGTCGCGTCCGGGCTGACATCACCGTGAGGCGTCGCGACGGCTGCGCCGAAAGGCGCCCGGGTCACCGACGTGTGGTGGCTCCGGGTGGGCGTCAAGAACGTACAAGCGCCCGGTCGCCGTGCTCCCGCACGATGGTCTCGTGACCGAGATCCCTCCCTCTTCGCCCACCCCGAAGATCGCCGTGGTCGTCTGCACCGGCCTCGAGGTCTGGCAACGGCTCAACGTGACCGCATTCGTGGCGAGCGGTCTCGCGACCGTCGACCCAGACCTCGTCGGCGAGGCGTACGTCGACGCCGATGGTCGTGTGGGCCCGCCGATGTTCGCCGTACCGGTGCGCGTGTTCGCCGGCGACGAGGCGGCGGTGACGCGGGCTCATCGGCGAGCGGTCGAACGGAACCTGGTGGTCAGCGCCTACGTGCACGAGATGTTCGCCACGATGAACGACGTCGACAATCGGACGGCCTTCACCCGTCATCGCTCGCAGGACATGTCGCCGGTCGGCTTCGCGGTCGCGGGAGATCCGAAGCAGGTCGACAAGGCGCTCGACAAGCTCCGCCTCCACCCGTGAGGGCGACCCGGCCGAGGAGGCGACCTCAGTCGTGGTCGGACCGTGACTCCGACGACGGCTCGAGATGTCCGGCGAGACGCTCGACGATCGCGTCGGCGACCGCGGGCACGCGATCTCCACCCATGACCGACTCGAACCCACGGTGACGACCAGGTACGACCACGTACTCGAGCTCGGGTGCGATCTCGCGCCAACGGTTGCGCGTTCGCTCGGGATTGGTGGTGGACGCGCTCACCATGAAGATCGGGACGAGGTCGACGCGCGGATCGTGAGTGAGGGCCTCGACGGGGAATCCACCGACCGAGGTGCGGGGCGGCTCCGCCGGCAGGTCGGTCCCCGACCACGTCAGGAGCCGTTTCCCGATCTCCTTCGCGTACCGCTGCAGGCGTCGGCGGAACATGGTGGTGAACTCCCCGACGACCTCGCCGAGGGTGTCGGGCCGCAGCATCGACTTGTACTTCCACCAGCGGTTCGACCAGAGGTGGAGGTGTTGGCCCGGGAAGAACGTGTCGACCAGTACGGTCTCGACCACGGGCACGCCGGACGCGGCGAGCCGCTCGCCGAGCTCGACGGCGACGACGCCGCCGACCGACCAGCCGACGACCATGAGCGGCCGGCCCGAGCTGGTGACGGGATCGTCGGCGAGCCGGGCGACGAAGCGATCGACCAGGTCGTCGACCCGGGTGACCACCGCCTGACCGTCGACCTCGGTGTACGCGAGCGCCACGATGTCGGTCCGGCCGTCGTCGACCTCGCCGATCGCGTCGGCGAGGGCCTGGTACCCGAACACGTCGTCCCATGCGGGGACCAGGAGCACCATCGGATCGGAGGTCTCGTCGGCGCCGCGGCGCATCGTGACGACGCGCACACCGTCGTCGCCGGGGGTGGGCCCGGGCGACGGTACGTCGACCCCTCTCCGATCGTCGCCGGTGTCGGGCATCCACAACCCGTCGGCCGCCAGCGCCTCGGTCATCATCCGCGGCGACGGCGCATCGAGCAGCGTGGCGATGGCGACCGGTCGGCCGACGCGTTCCTCGAGCGCCGTCACGAGTTCCACGGCGGTCAGCGAGTCGCCACCCGCCGCGAAGAAGTCGGTGTCGGCGTCGATCTCGGTCCACGCGAGGACCTGTCGCCACTCGGCGAGCACGCCCTCGCCCAGCGGCGTGAGCGGGTCGACCGGCGATCGCGTCGACGTGGTGTCCACCCCGCTTGCCGGCGGACCCGCAGGGTCCTGGTGGGAGGTGTCGTCGAGAGGCCAGTCCTCGAGCCGTCGGCGATCGAGCTTGCCCCGCCCCGTGCGCGGCAGCACCTCGTGGGTGACCACCCGCCGGGGGATCGCCCCGGGCGGCAGCGTGCGGGCGAGGGATCGACGGAGGATGCCGACGTCGATCGGCGTCGCCGACTCGACGTGTGCGACGAGCTGTGGCGGGTCACCCGCCGCCACGACCGCGACGGCGTCGCTGGAACGACCCGTCACGGTGGCGATCCCGGACTCGATCTCGGCCGGCTCGACGCGGACACCACCGACGTTCAGCTGGTCGTCGACCCGACCGACGAACACGAGCACGTCGTCGCGGCACACGACCAGATCGCCGGTGCGGTACCACCGCCGGTCATCGACGTCGACGAACCGGGCGGACGTCGCCGGTCGGTCGCCGAGATAGCCGTTGGCCACGGTGGGTCCCGAGACCCAGAGCTCGCCGGTCGTCCCCAGCGGCAGAGGTCGGCCGGAGCCATCGGCGACGCGGGCTGTCAGACCGGCGATCGGCGATCCGATCGGCACGCCGGGCGCTGACGGCGTGTCGGCCGTGGCACCGAGTCCGGCTCCGTCGAGGCGATGCCAGCTCGCCCACACCGTGGCCTCGGTCGGCCCGTACTCGTTGATCAGCTCGACGCGCGGGAGGAGCCGCTCGTGCTCGGCGATCGACGCGGCGCTGGAGGCCTCGCCGGCCACCACGGCGCGTCGGAGACCGCCGAGCAGTTCGGGTCCGCGGCGCAGAAGCGCCGAGTGGAGGCTCGGCACCATGAGGGTGTGGTCGACGCCGGATCGGGCGATCAGCTCGCCGAGTCGGTCGATGTCGCCGACGACGTCGTCACCGGCCAGCACCACCGTGCCGCCGACCGTGAGCGGCCACACGAGGCCGACCATCGAGCTGTCGAAGGTCGGGCTCGGGGTCACGAGGTAGCGCGGCGGAATGCCGTCGTCGAAGACCTCTCGGGCGGCGGTACTGGCGGCGAGGTTGGCGTGGGTGACGTCGACACCCCGCGGTCGGCCGGTCGAGCCGGACGTGAAGATCACGTACGCGGTGGACGACGGGTCGAGCGCGTCGGCGCGTCGCTCGAGCCAGTCGTAGGTGGCCGACGAATCGACCCGGACGGCCGGCGGCTCCGTCATCGCGCTGAGGTCGAGGACCGGTACGTCGGCGAGCGCCGTGGGTAGCTGGTCATCGTCGCTGCCCGCGAGGTCGGTGATGACCAGATCGAGGTCGGCGATCTCGACGAGTGACGCCAGGCGGTCCGCCGGACCGCCGAGGTCGATCGGCACGTAGACGCCGTCGACGAGCCAGGTGGCGAGCATCGACTCGACGAGTCCCGCCGTGCGACCGAGAGCGACGCCGATGCGACGACGACCCATGATCGCGGCACCGCCGATGGCCGCGTCGATCTGCGCGGCGAGTGCGCTCACGTCGACCGCCACCTGCGCCGCCGAGCGCTCGACGCCGTTGTGATCGACCACGGCGGTCGAGTCGGGATGCGTCCTCATCGACTCGACGATCTGGTGGAGCACCGTCGGGGTGGTGCGGAGCGGGGGGCCGACGAGGTCGCGGTGCGCTGCCGAATCGCGGAGAGCGGTCGGTGCGGTCGTCGGGCGTCGTCCTGCCGCCTCGAGCACCGTGTCGAACAGATCGAGCATCCGTTCGGCGCGGTCGCGCCCGATCGACGCACCCGAGTACTCGATCCCGATCGAGACGGCGTCGGCGCGCTCCTGGACGAACAGTGTCACGTCGGCGACGGCGGTCCCCGAGGCCAACACCTCGTGGTCGACGAGCGGATGCTCGTCGGGGCGTTCGTCGTCGGAGGCCGCGCCCGAGCGGAAGACCTCGTGAGCGAGCAGGAACGACGTGTCGGGGGTGGGGAGCCGGTTCGCCCGTCGATCGCGCACGATGGCGGCCAGCGGCGTCGTGCGGTGCGCGAGGACCTCGGCGACCTCGTCGGACGCCCGCTCGACGAGCTCGCGAACGGTGTCGGCGCCCGAGATGTCGAGCTCGACCGGCACGGTGTTGAGGAAGTAGCCGATGAGGTCGCCGGCGTCGGCGCCTGCTCGCGTCGACATCGGCACCCCGAGGTCGACGCGGTCCTCGCCGCGAAACGTCGCCGCCGTGAGCGCGGCCGCCGAGAGCGAGACCACGAAGGGCGTCGAGCCGGCCGAGCGCAGTGCCGCGGCGTCGATCGACGCATCGCGGGCGATGTATCCGTCGGGTTCGGCGACGTCGGGCGGCTGGATCGACGAGCGGGATCCGGACTCGTCGGGCGCCCGGCCGCGCCAGAAGGCGAGCTCTCGGTCGGACGGAGGTGCCGACGGCCCGAGGACGTCGCTGTACGTGAGCGGAAGATCGGGCAGCGGTCGCCCGGCGAGGCGGTCGGCGACCTGATCCCAGAACACGTCGAAGCTGCTCGCGTCGACGGCGAGGTGGTGGATGCCGACGAGGAGACGAAGAGAACCCCCTTCGTCAGCGTCCCGTGCCGGCGTCCTCGCGACGTGACAGCGCACGAGCGGTCCTGCCTCGAGGTCGAACGGTCGACGCCGTTCCGCATCGGCCAGCGAGACGTACTGGTCGTCGGTCGGCTCGCCGAGATCGACCCACTCGACGGCGTGCTCGCGGGAGAGTGTCGTGCGCGCCGGGTCGAAGCAGGTGTGGAGTGTCTCGTGATGGTCGACGACGTCGCGGATGGCCGCCTCGAGCGCGGCCACATCGACATCGTGTCGCAGGCGGTGCGACCAGGTGACGTTGTAGCGGGAGTCGTCGCCCGACGACCGGATCTCGAGCAGCATCGCCTCCTGCCCGGGCGACAGAGGCGGTGGGTCGTCGGTCGGACGACGCGCTCGGGCCGGTGTCGCGACGACCAGCGCGGCGGCCGTCGCGTCGGTGGACGACGCCACATCGCCCG
Source organism: Actinomycetota bacterium (assembly GCA_039185545.1). Taxonomy (GTDB): domain Bacteria; phylum Actinomycetota; class Acidimicrobiia; order Acidimicrobiales; family Ilumatobacteraceae; genus Ilumatobacter_A. The sequence goes on along the minus strand of JBCDAK010000117.1, from coordinate 8,811 downwards.
CGGACGCCAGCGCGGCGTCGACGACCTCTGCGAGCTCGCGGACGGTGCGCGATCGGAACACCGATGCGTCGGGCAGGTCGGTGCCGAACTCGCGGTCGCACCGAGCGACGACGTCGAGCGCCGCGAGTGAGGCGCCCCCGATCTCGAAGAAGTCGTCGGTCACGCCGACGTGCTCGACATGGAGGACCGCGGCCCAGATCGCGGAGATCCGTCGCTCGGTGTCGGTGGCCGGCTCGACGCGCTCGCCCGAGCGGCGATCGAACCGCGTCGGCGCGGGCAACGCCGACGCATCGACCTTGGAGCTGGCGGCCAACGGGATGTCGTCGACGCGGACGAACGCGGACGGGATGGCGTGGGCCGGGAGCCGGTCGCGCAGGAACCCGCGGAGTTCGTCGGGGTCGATCGCGTCGTCGGCATCCGGACCGGTGGTGTCGAGCGTGTACCAGGCCGTCAGCACCTCGGGTGGGGAGGGCTCGTAACCCACTGCGTCGAGGAGATCGTCGACCTCGTCGGGATCGATCTCGTCGTCGAGTTCGTCGAGCGCCTCGTCGCGCGTCTTGTGACCGAGGCGGACGTCCCAGGCGTACGGCTCGGCGTAGTTGTGGAAACCGCGTTCGGCCCGGTGGGTCGAGATGCCGGCGACGTTGATGAGGCAGTTGGTCGATCGACCCGTGTCGTCGGGCCGGACCCACGGCGCTCGTTCGTCGAGGTAGCGGTAGAGCTCGGCGAGCTCGACGTCGACGTAGCGGTAGAAGTCGAGGAACTCGACGTGTTCGAAGACGTCGTCGGCGTCGTCGAAGATCCGCTGCTCGGGAAGCAGCTCGGTGACGGCGTCGACCGTGTGGTGGTACACGCGACGGGCTTCGAGCACGGTGGCGTCGATCTCGTCGGGATCGAAGTGACCCTCCTCGAACTGGTGCGGCACGAGGCGGGTCTCGAAGAACTGGCCCCGGCTCAACCCGGTCACGACGAGCGGGATGCCCATCTCGCGTGCGCGGGCGATGCCGAGTGTGTAGATCGTCTTGTAGCAGCCCTGGCACACGTTCGAGTGGCGATCGAGACTGTCGCGGAAGATCTCGTTCATCACGTCCTGGGAGTCCGGCATGGCGAACTCGTGGGTGATGCCGAGGTCGGCGACGCTGCGCCGGATGTTCTGCTTCGCCCCCTCCGAGATGAACCCGTTGTCGAGGGTGAACGCATGGACGTTCCACCCTCGGTCGACGAGCTGGTAGAGGGCGTAGGTCGAGTCCTTGCCTCCCGACAGCAGGTGCAGCGCATCGACGTCACCGGCGCGTCGGTGGCGGGCTCGCTGCAGCTGCTCGTCGAGATCGCGTTCGGTTCGGAACCATCGACGTGTCTGCGGTTCGACGTCGTCGAACGCTCGGCACGTGCTGCAGACGCCGCCGGCGTCGACGTCGATCCCGGGGACGTCGTCGCCGAGTCCGCATCGCACGCATCGGGTGATCTCGTCGATCGGAGGTGCCGTGAGTGTCCACGTCCGGACGAACGCCGAGGAGATCGCCGGGTGCTCGACGAGTGCGGCCTCGACCTCGGCAGGCTCGAGCCGGATGCCGCCCACCTTCAACTGGTCGTCGGCACGCCCGCCGTAAACGAGCACACCGGGCCTCTCGATCCGGACGCGGTCGCCCGTGCGATACCACGGACGGTCGTAGGCCACCGGCGGGTTGGCGAGGTCGTCGGCGCCGAGTGACAGGAACCGTTCGGCCGTCAGCTCGGGTCGGTCGAGGTAGCTCTCGGCCATCCCCGGCCGGCGGACGTACAGCTCGCCCCACACGCCGGTCGGTGCGACGCGGCCCGCTGCGTCGAGCACCGCGAGCTCGGCGCCCGGCATGGCGGCGCCGACGGGCACGTCGGGGCCGAGGTCGAGGTCGGGATCCCAGCGATGGATCATGCACCCGACGACGGCCTCGGTGGGTCCGTACTCGTTGTGGATCGCCGCAACCGGAGCGAGAGCGCGGAGACGTTCGGCGAGGGGACGCCGGAACGCTTCGCCGCCGACCACCAGTTCGCGGAGGTTCGAGGTCTCGGACGCGAGCCGAGTGAGGAGCTCGAGGTGCGACGGCGTCGCCTTCAGGAACGTGATGCGGTCGTCGTGTGCGATACGTCGCATCGCGTCCACGGGCTCGTCGTCGAACACCACCACGCGACCGGGCACTCGTCCGTCGCCGAGGAACGAGAGGAACAGGCTCGTGATCGTGAGGTCGAAGGCGAGCGAGGAGTGCAGTGCGACGACCGGCCCGTCGGGTCCGTGGTCGATCGCGTCGACGTACGCCTCGGCCGCGACACCGAGGTAGTCGGCGAGACCGCGGTGGCTGATCGGGACACCCTTCGGCGTCCCGGTGGAACCCGACGTGAACAGGACGTACGCGAGATCGTCGGGCCCCACCTCGGCGACGACCCGATGGGTCGAGGCCGAGTCGGTCTCCGAGAAGGTGCTCGGATCGCAGCGGCGGTGCACGTCGTCGCGCCCCAGCACGAGGGCGACCCCGGCCTCCGCGACGATGCGATCGTGGCGGGCCGGCGGGTCGTCGGGATCGAGGATCACGAAGTGTGCGCCGGCGCGCAGGACACCCTGGATCGCGACGAGCGCCTCGGTCGACCGGGCGATCTGCAGGCCGATCGCCGAGCCCCGACCGACTCCGTCGTCGATCAGGGATCGAGCGAGGGCGTCGGCTCGGCGATCGAACTCGTCGGCGGTGAGCATGAACTCGTTCTGCTCGACGACCACCCGTGTGGGTTCTGCTCGTAACCGCCGACGGATCTCCTCGTGGATCGGCCGATCGAGCCGTCGTGGTGCGGGATCAGGCACGAGGAGGGCTGCGTCGGCGCGATCGGCGGCGTCGGCGAGCGCGACGTCACGATGCCGTGCGTCGGGGTCCGCGACCGCTGCTTCCAGAGCGCAGGCGAGATGGCGAGGGAGCGCTCGGTGGGTGCCGTCGGCGCTCAGCGACGTGTTGAGGTCGAGTTCCCAGTCGAGATGGTGGATCGACGGGTCGTCGGGATCGGCCCGATCGAACAGCTGGTGGCGCACGACGTGGCCGGGCTCGACGTGGCCCGACCGCATCCAGCGGCGCTCGGTGCGCAGCCCGGCGAACCGTCCGTACGTCGCGGTGGTGACGTTCGCAACGATGTCGAACGGGCCGTCGGTTCCCGGCTCGCCGTCGGGGGAGGCCGTCCGGAGCACGTCGAGCAGGGAGCGGAGCACGTCGGCGAACTGCTCGCGCCACGTCGCGTCGCGATCGACCTCGACCGTGACCGGCGAGAGTCGCATCAGGGGACCCACGGTGCGACGTGCGTCGGGTGTGCGTCGGTGGTGGATCGGAACGCCGACGGTCAGCGACGACCGGTTCTCGAACCGGTGGCCGAGGACCGCCGTGATCGTGATCGACAGTGCGAGGAGGCTCAGCTCGCGGCTGAGCGATCGGTACTCGTCGGCGAGGCGATCGTCGAGCGCTCGGTGGACGTCGTCGTCGATCGGGAGCTCGATCCGCTCGACCGCGGTGGTGCGCGGGCCGCGTCGACCGTACGGCGCCCACTCGGTCGGGGCGGAGCGACCACCGTCGGTACGGGTCGATTCGTGGGGCGGTTCGACCGGGTCCGAGACGTCGGTGACCGAGTCGGCCCAGTCGTAGAGTCCGCCTCCGGTGTCGATGAGCTCGCCGGCCTCGCGGCCGTCGTACACCTCGGACGTCGAGGCGAAGAGCAGGGCCGCGGTGGCGGCGTCGGTCGCGACGTGGTGGATGTCGAGCCACCACGTCCATCGGTCGTCACCGTGTCGGAGCAGCACCGAGTCGTAGACACACGTCGTCGCGTCGATCGGCGTCGAGATGCGCTGCGCCGACCAGTCGTCGAGGTCGTCGAGGGGAAGGTCGATCAGTTCGGTGGTGCGCGGCGCCCGAGCGAGGATTCGCGCCACGGGCGACCCGTCCGCGTCCGCGTCGATGACGGTGCGCAGTGCCGGGCTGACGGCGACGACTCGGCCGAACGCCGAGATCAGCCGGTCGGGGTCGAGCGGTCCGTCGATCCGGAAGCGGTCGCCCATGTTGGCGAGTGGGGCGTCGGGGTCGAGGCGCTGGCTCGTCCAGAGGGCACGTTGTGTCGCCGTGAGCGGCCGAGTGGCGACGACGGCCGGTCGGATCCCGACCGGCTGGCCCGACGTCATCGAGCGTCGAGATAGCCGAGCATCGCGGACACCGACTGGAAGTGCTCGAGCACGACGTCACCCGGATCGATGCGGATCCCCTGTCGACGCTCGATCCAGTCGACGATGACCATGACGCCGAGCGAGTCGACCGCACCACTCAGCAGCAGGTCGGTGTCGGGCTCGATGGGAGCGTCGACCTGCGAGACCTCGGACTCGATGAACGCCGCCAGTTCGCGGGCGAGCGCAGGGTCGGAGCCGGCGGAAGAAGTGTCGGTCGTGGAGTCGGAACTGGTCATCGCCTCACATCATCGCAGCGACGGCCGCAAGAGACTCACGACGGGAGACCTTTCCCGTCGTCGTGCGGGCGAGCCGGTCGACCACGTGGACCGCGGACGGCGCCGCCACGGGCGGGACGCGACCCGCGGCGTACTCGCGCACCGAGCGGGCGAAGTCCTCGTCGTTCGTCATGTCACTGCGCACGTCGCCGGTCTGGACGTCGGGCGGGTCGCCCGGTTCGGCGCGCACGACGATGGCGACGATCGATCGTGCATCGGGTGGACCGTCGACGACCGCGACCCCTTCGGCGACGCCGGGCGCCGAGGCGAGCACCGTGTCGACCATCTCGAGCTCGACGCGCTGACCGCGCACCTTCACCTGGTGGTCGCGGCGGCCGATGAAGCGCATGAGTCCGTCCTGGCCGACCGACACGAGGTCGCCGGTCCGGAGCCACTGCTGCGGCGAGTTCTCGTGGGTGGCGTGGTCGATCCGGCCGTCGCGCCGGTCGATCACCTCGCCGAAGTCCGCTGGGTTCTCGACGAGCACCGTGGCCGTGAGATCGGCACGGTGCCAATAGCCGCGCATCGCGGTGGCGGAGCGGACGAACAGTTCACCGACCCGATCCGCGGCGGCACGGCCGTCGGTCTCGGTCTCGGAAACGGCGGCGGTGTCGGTCTCGGGAACGGCGACGGTGTCGGAGTCGTCGTCGATCCTCACGACGGCGGTGTCGGCCGCCGACCAGGCTCGACCGATCGGGATGGCCGCGTCTCCCGTCGGCGCTTCGGCCAGGTCGTACCGGGTGCACTGATTGACCTCGGCGGGGCCGTAGACGTTCGAGAGGGTGACGCCGGGGACGGCGGCCATGAATCGTCGAACGGCGTCGGGCGCGAACGATTCACCCCCGTACAACACGAGACGGAGCGACGCGAGGTCGCGCTCGGCGAGATCGGTCCGCTGTTCGAGTTGCGACAGCAACGACGGAACCGTGTACCAGACGGTCGACGCGGTCTCGTCGAGGAAGTCGACGATGCTCGCCGGGAACCGGAGTTGAGCGTCTCCGATCACGGCCACGGAGGCGCCGGCAAGCGGCGCCGAGTACAGCTCGAAGGTCGACTGATCGAAGTGCAGCGGCGCGAAGTTCGCCAGACGGTCGTGTGCGGTGAGCTCGTACTCCACGGCGGCGGCCGTCGCGTAGGCGAGCGCGCTCCCGTGCGTGTGCACGATGCCCTTCGGATCGCCGGTGGACCCCGACGTGTAGATCACGTACGCAGCGTCGTCGGGTCGGTTGGCGACCGGAGTGAGCGGTCCGAAGCCGGCCACGTCGTCAGCATCGAGGACGGGAGCCTCGACCGAACCGGGGGAGGTCGCCGTACCACGGAGGATGGTCGGCGTGGGCCCCACCGCATCGATGAATCGGATGTGATGCGGCGCTCGGGCGTCGACGACGAGCGCGGTCAGGTGGGCGTCGGCGGCCACCCGGCGGCCGGCGTCGGGTGGGCTCATCGGATCGAGCGGTACGACGACCCCGCCGGCGCGCAGGATCGCGTGGACGGCCAGGAACGAGTCGACCGACTTCAGCATCCGCACACCGACGCGGTCGTGACGGCGAACACCGATCGAGGCGAGCGCCGAGGCGAGGGCGCCGACTTCACGGTCGACCTCGTTCCAGCTGACCGATCGTTCGGCGTCGATCATCGCCGTGGCGTCGAGGTCGACACCGATCGAACGGAGGCGGTCGGCTTCGATCAACTCGCTCAGTGAGCGAACACGCTCTGTCAGCGTCGACTTCGGTGCGCGCTCACCCATCTCGCTCGTGGTGCTAGCGCATCTCGACGGGTGAGTCTCAACGGATCGCACACTTGTCACGTCCTGGACGGCCGCGGCACGCGGAGACGGTGCGGACGCCCCCGGGTACGGTGTCGGTCCGGATGGGACTGACGGCGAACGGACACCCGCTCGACACCTCCTCCGACTCGTTCGGGGAGCTCGAGCCGATGAACTCCCTGCTCGGCGACGACGCCGCGCTCCGTGGGGCGATGGCCGAGCACGGCCACCTCTTCTTCCGCGAGCTGCTCGATCCCGACGTGGTGCTCGCAGCGCGTCACGAGATCCTGTCGAAGTACGCCATCCTCGGCGAGGTCGACGACCGGCATCCGATCGACGACGCCATCGCGGGAGATCGGGCCGGTGTGGCGAGCGCCAACGTCCGCGCGTTCTCGCACAGCGTGCGCAACGGCTCGGCCTACCTCTCGGTGACCGATCACCCCGAGGTGCTGGCCGTCCATTCGGCCCTCGTGGGAGGACCGGCCCGCAGCTTCGACATGCGGTGGCCCCGATTCGTGCGCCCGGGTGAGGGATGCGGGTTCCACTGCGACGGGCCCTACATGAACCGCGGCACGAGCACACTCCACTCGAGTTGGATCCCGCTCGGTCGCGTGCGCCGTGACGAGGGCGCCCTCATCGTTCTCGAGGGGTCGCACCGGTCCGACGCCCTGCACGCGGGATATCTCGACGCCGACGCCGATCGCGACGGTCTCACGTGGCTCGACTCCGATCCGGTCACCGTGCAGCAGATGTACGGCCACCGCTGGCTCACGACCGACTTCCAGCCGGGCGACGTCCTGTGCTTCACGATGCACACGCTGCACGGCGCGCTCGACAACCAGTCGCCGGTCGGTCGCTGCCGGCTCACCTCCGACAGCCGCTACCAGCACGTCGACGAACCCGCCGATCCTCGATGGAACGGCGACGACTTCTCGGGGCACGGAGACGGGCGGGTCTTCTATCCCGGCCTCGGTGCGTGGAACAACGTCGACTTCCAGGACGAGTGGAAGCGGGTCGACGAACACGGGCGCCTCGTCCTGCCCGACGCCCCGGTCCCTCCTGAGGCCGAGGCCGCCGAATCCGTCATGGAGGCCACACGATGACCGTCACCGCCGAACCGCCCATCGCCGACGCCGCAGGATCAGCCGCCGGCAGTGCTACCGCGCCGCCGGCCGACCTCCGTGCCGATCGTGAGGTCCTCGCGTCGCTCGCCGAGGCGATGGCGACCCTCGATCATCCGACGAAGGCCGATGTGAGCCGGTGGGCGGCGGCCGAACTCGCCCAGTTCGACCGGGTCGCCGCCGACCGCGAATCGGGCTTCGCGCTCGACGATTGGCGGCGGTGCGCCGAGCGCGGTGTGCACGGGCTCATGGTCCCCGTTGCCGACGGTGGACAGGGCGCCGACCTGGCGACCACGCTCCTCACCCTCGAGGGTCTCGGACACGGATGCCGGGACAACGGACTGATCTACGCGATCACGAGTCAGATGCTCAGCACGCAGGTCGCGCTGGCCGAGTTCGCGAACCCGGAGCAGAAGGAGCGGTATCTTCGCCCGCTGCTCACCGCCGACCGGATCGGGGCGTTCGCCATGACCGAACCCGAGGCCGGTTCCGACGCCTACTCCATCACCGCCCGGGCCGTCCGGACCGACGACGGCTATTCGATCTCGGGGCACAAGACGTACATCACGCTCGCGTCCCGCTGCGACTTCGTCATCGTGTTCGCTTCGACCAACCCCGAGGTCGGCCGGTGGGGGCTGTCGGCGTTCATCGTGCCGATGGACACGCCGGGGGTCGAGCGGGTCGGGAACCGCGAGAAGATGGGGATGCGGACCACCCCGTTCGGCGACATCAAGCTCCACGACGTCGAGGTCCCCGCCGACGCACTGCTCGGACGCGAGGGTGCGGGAGCGAGCATCTTCAACGCCGTGCTCGAAGTCGAGCGAGCGTTCGTGTTCGCCCCGGCGATCGGCGTGACCGAGCGGGTGCTCGACGAGTCGATCGCGTTCTCCAAGGCCCGCGAGCAGGGTGGTGCACCGATCTCGACGTACCAGGCGGTGGCGCATCGTCTCGTCGAGATGAAGCGTCGTCACGAGACCGCACGACTGTTCCTGTACCGGGCCGCCCTGTCGGTGGCGCTCGGTCGCGACGTCGCCACGTACGCAGCCCTCGCCAAGCTCGTCGCCAGCGAGACCGGCATCGAGGCGGCGCTCCAGTCGGTCGAGGTGCACGGTGCGCGCGGGTACGTCTCCGAGTACGAGGTCGAGCGCAACGTGCGCGACGCGATCGGCGGCCTCGTCTACTCCGGCACGTCCGACATCCAGCGGAACATCGTCGCCCGCCTCCTCGGCGTCGGCTGACGCGAGACAGACGGTGTCAAACACCGTCTGTCCGACCGCTCAGACGTACCAGGTGTGTGCGACGGTCAGCGCGTCCGGAGCGAGCACGAGACGACTCTCGTCCGGAGGTTCGCACCGATCGGGCAGACGGTGCTGCTCGTGGAGCACGATCACCGACCCGGGCGTCATCGCCGCACGGAGTCGAGGG
>JBCDAK010000116.1:0-14388 GCA_039185545.1 Actinomycetota bacterium | reverse complement strand
GAGACGGTGACGATCGGAGCGAAGCAGGCGGTCGTGAACCCGCCGGGCACGTGGCACACCGCCGATCTCCCGGACGGCGCCACGGCGGCGACGGCGTTGTTCATCACCTCGGGTCGCGGGACCGACGTCCGCCCCCGCTGACCAGGCGTGGACGAGAAGATCGTGACGGCCGATCGCCCGGAGCACCTCTTCGACCGTGACGCGGCCGAGCGTTTCCGTCCGATCGCTGACTTCGTGAAGACGGCGATCATCGTCGAGCCGGTCGAGCCGGTCACGGTGCTCCGGACCCCGTTCGGTGAACAGACGATGCGCGGCGACTTCTACCTCGTCGCCGACGGTGACGGCTCGTACGGCGCCGCCCGCGCCGAGTTCGAGGCGATGCACGAGTCGGTCGGACCGCAGCAGTGGGTCAAGCGCGCCGAGGTCCTCGCCTATCGGGCGACCGAGCCGTCGACCGTCGTCACCACGATCGACGGCGAGGTCGAGGGTCGCGTCGTCGCCCGTCCAGGCGACTGGATCGTGCAGCAGATCGGTGGTGAGGTGATGGTCGTCGAATCCGACGAGTTCGCCGCTCGCTACCGAGTGATCGGCGACTGACTCGCAGGCCCCCCCCGAGACGTCACTCGGGTCCGACCGTGAGTTCGTCGTGGATCGAGCGGATCGCCGCCGCCTGTTCCTCGTGGTCAGCGCCGAACAGACCGGCCAGGTCGAGAAGATGGTCGAGCGACGACTCCCGCTCCTTGCTCGTCGATCCGGAATCGAACACGGTCTCGTATCGGCCGACGAGTTCGTCGTGGCGTCCAGGGAGATCGTTCTCCATGATCGCCAGGGTCAGGAGACTGTCGGCCCAGCTGACTGCGCGCCAGTAGTCGCCGGTCGCGCTCTTGGCCTCGGTCCCCACCAGACCCTCGACGTGATCGCGGAAGGCTGCCGCCTCCGACTCGTCTCGTCGGCGACCTGCGCGGATCTCCTCGAGCTGCACGAAGTTGAGCATCGAGTAGTCGGGCGGAGGCTCCTTCTGGACGGCGGACGCGTCGGTGTCACCCTCCGACTCGGCTGCCCTCCGCTCCTCCGCCCGGCGAGCTTTCTCGGCCGCGTCGGCCTGATCCTTCTCGTAGGCGCGCCGGTAGAAGTTGACCGCCTTCCGGAGGAGCGCATCGCGTTCGTCCTCGTCCGTCGCGGCGGCTGCGAGGCGCTTGTAGTGACCAGCGCGGAGCGCCGATCGTTCGCCCGACTCGCTGATCCGTTCGAGAAGCTTCAGCGAGTCGAGCGCCTCCTGCATGAATCGTCGGGCGTCGGTGCGATCGGACTCGCTCGACGTCTCGTCGCGCAGGAGTTTGGCCGCGTGCCGGCCCTTGAGGTTGGCGCGCTGCTCGAGGCTCTTGAGCGTCGCTCGCCCGCCCCTCGACCGAAGCGCATCGTCGAGTCGAGCGATCGCCTTCGTGAACTCGCCGACCGCGGCCCAACCCGTCGCGAGGTCTTCGCAGAGTCGACCATCGTCGGACGTGATCCACCCTCGTGTCTCGGCGGTCGAGGCGATGTCGTCGAGATCTGCCTTCGCCTGGTCGAGGTCAGCGTCGGTACCGACGCTCTCGAGGCCGTTCACCAGCGACTCGATCCGGCGTCGAGCTTCGGCGACCGTGATCGGGGCCTCGGTCCGACTGCTGTCGGGCGCCCGGCCGCCCTCGCGGGGCAATCGGTAGCCGCCGTCGCCGTAACACTGGTACGCACCCCACGTGGAGTGATCCTCAGCCGCAGCGAAGGCCGCCTTCCGTGCCCCGTGGACGGCACGCCCGAACGTCGCGCCAGCGAGCATCTCCTCGTAGAACCTCTGTGCGAATGCATCGGCAGCGAGGTCGTCGACCGCCCAGCCGGCGACCACGACCGACCGCACCCCGGAGTCGATGAGCTCGCGCGCGAGGCTCGCGCCCAGTCGGTTGAGGTTCTGGCGGGTGAACTCGATCGCGCTGCTCTCGAGGCCCATCGCGACACCGGCGAGATGACAGCAGTTCACGAACACGAGGTCGGGGGTGACGTCGACCTGTTTGAAGAGTTGCGCCGTGAGGTATTCGTCGGGACCGATGACCACCCCGCTGCGGGTCGGATCGTCGGGCTGGAAGATCCCGTGCGCGGCGATGTGGATGATGCGGTAGTCGTGGGCGAGCAGCGCGGTCTCGATCTCCGACGCGGGATTGTCGGGGAGGTCCTTGCGCGGGTCGTAGGTCATGCTCGTGACCTCGTATCCCCGCCCGTCGAGCAGCGTCGCGACGTTGTTCGCCTCCGTGAACGCGCCGAGAAGCGGTCCGAGTCGTCCCGCCGGTGGGTTGCCGATCACCAGGGCCGTCGCCGTGGTGGCTCGCTGCACGGCACGGAAGTCGGGGAGGCGGAGCTGGCGGACCATCGGCGCGCGCAGCGCGAGCTGGCCGCGGCCAGACCCCGGATTGCGGGCCGAGAGCATCTCCCAGGGGATGTCGGCGGTCGAGTCATCGACCTCGAGTTGGATGTCCTGCGCCGCGGTCATGTCCCACTTGAGCTCGTTCGGGAACAGCAACTCGAAGAGCGCGACGTGCAAGGTCGAGCCGGGATCGGTCTGATCGACCGTCTCGCGGAGGAGTCGTTCGAGTCGACGTCGCTCCACGAGGTGGACGACGTTGCCGGTGCGGGCCAGACGTCCACCGACCGCGTACTCGAGCCGCAGGTACGGAGGTCGCGTCGGCGCGTCGTCCGACCGGTCGTCGGGGAGTTCGCGCACTCGCACGCGCCACCACGATGCCTCTTCCGCATCGGAGCGAAGTCCGTTGCGGAGCGCGCCTCGGGCCACGCGCAGCTCGTCGTCGCACACCACCCGGTCGAGCGCTCGGGGGTCGGAGTGCGACGGCGCATCGTCGTTGAGCGCCACGAGTGCCCGAAACGCGAGCTCGGCCTCGGCGCCGCCCCGCTCCCACAGCGTGAGGTCGTTGAAGCGGACCCGACGCTCACCGTCCGGTCCGCGCAGCTCGAGATTCGCCTCACGAACCGCCGTGACGATGGCCCGAACGGCCGCCGAGACGCTGACCCCCTGGTCGCCGGTCGCGCCGAGGAGCACGCTGCTGATCCCCAACTCGAGTGTCTCCGTCTCGTCGCGCTCGTCCGCGGCGTTGAGCGCGTACTCGATCAGGGCCTGACGGACGGTCGCGACGAGGCGGAGTGGAGTCAGCTCGCCGTACTCGCCGAGACCGACCACGAGCACACCCGACCGAGGATGACGTCGGCGGGTCGCACGAATCAGCAGCGACTCGCCGACCGCTCCCGGGTACCCGCCGCGGACGAAGCGGTCGGTGAGGCGACCGAGGAAGCGGCGGTCGACGAACCCCTCGGCACCCGACAGCGGGGTCCCGAGGTAGTGCCCGACGAGGACCGGGTCGTCCGCTCGCTCGAGGCTGCCGTGGTACACCGTGACCTTCACGGTCTCCCGCGCCGACTCGGCCGGATCGGCCGCGATTCCACCTCCCTCGTCGGCCCCGCCGTCGGGTCCGTCGAGCTCGGACTCGGGTCCGTCGAGGTCATTCGCATCGGCCACGACATCCTCCTCGTGGTTCTGGTCGGTCGAGATCGCTCCTCTGCGTCTCGTCGGGCGGTCGGCTTCGTCCGTCGCGGGCACAGCGATGGCTCCGTCGCCGTGGACGGCGTCGTACGTCGACGAGGACGACGCCCACTTCCGGTTGAAGTCGGTCCGGTAGTTGAAGACGAGGACCGGTCGATCAGTGGTTCGAACGATGAGATCGATGCAGTTCTCGTCGGGATGCTTGAAGTACGCGCCGTTGGTCGACACGAGGAATCGGTGGCACCGGATGATGTCGAGGAGCTCCGGCGTGATGTTGTTGACGCTGCCGTGATGGGGCACCTTGAAGCCGTCGAAGGCCGTGGGGGACTCGTCGCACTCACGGGCGTACCGACGGAGTCCCTCGATCAACACATCGTCGTGTGCATCACCGGCGAGGAGCCATCGTTCGCCGCGGTACTCGGCGACGACGGCGATGCTGGAGCCGTTGGCCGACGACGTGTCACCGCCGAAGGTCGAGCGATCTCCGCCCCGGGTCCGCCGCCCTCTCTTCGCGAGGCGGTCCAGCGCCTCGGCCCGGTCGCCGGGCGTCATGTCCTTCTCCTTCAGGACCTTCTCCCAGTCCCGGCGCAGCCGGTCGAGCTTCGTCGGGGTCGGCGAGAGAAGCACCAGGCGGAGGCCTCCCTTCAACGTCACGCTGGGGAGCGAACCCTGCGGTGGGACCACGACGGCGCGGCCGTCGAAGGCCTCGTTCAAGGGGAGACCGCGGGTCTCGACGATCGCCCCGAAGTACTCGCCCTGCATCGCGCCGCGAGTCGTGGTCTGCTCGGCCCGGTGCTCGACGAGATGGCGGTGTTCGTTGAACCAGATGTCGCCGTACCCGACGCCGAGTTCCTCGTCGGCGAGGAGGCGGATCGCGCCATCGATGTGGTCGGCGTCGATGTGGGTGACGATGAACAGCTCGACGTGCCGGTCGGTCGGATCGAGGGCCTCGAACCTCTCGCGGAGATCGTGGTAGGTCCCGGCGGGCCCGCCGTCGATGAGCATGCGGTGACGGTCGCCGGCACGACCCCATTCGATCCACAGCGCGTCGCCGTGGCGTGCCGGCAGCATCTCGATCGACAGTCCGTCCCCAGCCATCCGTCCCCTCCCGACCGCTGCGAGGCGACGGCTGACCGAACGCCCGGGGATCGAACACTACGACATCGACGCAGGGTGCCGCTCCAGCCGCTCACCGGGCGGGGCTACTGTGCCCCACCGGGCAGACGACCGGAGGGGAACCGATCATGCCGAATGACGACGCCGTCGACGACGTCTCCGACGTCCTGAGATCGCCGACGCTGGGCACGGGGCTGAGCAGTCTCGGTCGCCCGTGCGGTGATGCGCTCCGGCCCGACACGCCACCCGACCCCGGCTCGGGTTTGACGTTCGGCATGACGTTCTCCGGTGGCGGGTTCCGTGCCACGCTCCCGGCGCTCGGAATGGTCCGGTTCCTCGCCGACGCCGGACTGCTGTCGAACCTCCGGTACGTGTCGTCGGTGTCCGGCGGCTCGGTCGCTAACGGGATCCTCGCGGTGAAGTGGCCGAAGATCCGCGCGGCCGGCTACTCGTCGGAGGCGGTCGACTCCGAGGTGATCGACCCCATCGTGAAGAAGATCAGTTCGCGCTCGCTCAAGGGCAAGCTGATCCTCAACATCTGGCGGATCGTCGGTTCGAAGAACCGGACCGAGTTGCTGGCCGACGCCTTCGACGACTGGTGGTTCGACGGGCACGAACTCGAGCACCTCGACCCCGAGGTCCGCTGGATCATCAACGCCGCCAACATCCGCACCGGGGTGCGATTCGGCTTCGAACGTGACGTGCTCGGTGACTACGTGGTCGGTCTCGCGTCGACGGCGGGGACCGGGGTGCGGGTCGCCACGGCGGCCGCCGCGTCGGCGGCCGTGCCGGGCGCGTTCGCGAAGCTCACGTTGCCGGACGACATCGCGTTCCCCTGCGGCGACACCCGGGGCCGTCCGACGCTGCTCGACGGCGGCGTGTACGACAACACGGGTCTCGAGGCGCTCGACTCGGAGCGCTACCACGATGTGTTCACGATCACGATGAACGCGGGCGGGGTGCTGACGGTCGGCAGCGGTGGCGGGCTGCCCATCGTCGGCGACCTGATGCGCAGCAACTCCCTGCTGTACCGCCAGAGCACGTCGCTGCGGACTCGATGGATGGTCGAGCGCTTCGAGCGCGATCGTGCGGCGCGCGACGCGGGCGAGATCCCGGGTCGTGACGCCCGGCGGGGGGTGCTCGTGGCGCTCGCCTCCGACTTCGAGCCGGACGGCGGTCCGCTCGACGCGTTCGCCGCCCGGTACCCGGAGCATCGGAACTGGGACGGCAAGGACCTCGCGTTCGTCCCGACGGTGTTCGACCAGCTCGACGAGCGGCTCTGCCGCTCGCTCATCTACCGCGGGTGGTGGCTGGCTGCGGCCGGGATGGCTCGGTATCACTCGGGCGACGTTCCCCTGCCCGATCTGGGCGACGGGCCGCCGCGCTGAGCAGCGGTGCCCAGTGGGCTCCGGACGTCGGGCAGAGACCTTGGCGCGACCGGCCTCGCGCTCACAGCGGTCATGTCACGACGTCGAGGGTGACAGAATGGCGCCGCACCATGCGGGCGAGCTGATCGGCACGTCCGCGCATCGAATCAGGGGGGTACCACGATGATCGAGTCGCTCGAAGGTGACGACAGGCCGGCTGACGAGGGGAGCGAGACCTCTCCCGAGGTCGATGGCGAACGCATCACTCGGGGAACATCACGCACACGCGGTGGGGAGTCCGACGTCGAGCCGACCGGTGCCGAGTCCGAGAAGGGCGACGACTCGTCCGAGGAGGAGGACGGGTCCGACGACGGCGAGCGGATCACCCGGGGGACGTCTCGGACGAGGGGCTGACCCGATCCCGCAGCGCTCGCCCGCGGGCGCCGCGGATCGAGAATCGAACGACCTGCGGACGGAGTCGACGGGAGTGAGCGACCAGGACCAGCTGCGCGCTGCGATCGAGGCACAGGAGTCGCTGCGCGGCACCGTCGATGACGCGATCGTCGACGTCGCCGTCGCCGCGCTCCGCCAACGTCTGAGCGCGGTGGCGGGGACCGGCTCGGCGAAGCGTCGGCGTCTCGTCACGGTCCTCTTCGCCGACGTGTCCGGGTCGACGGCGCTCGGTGAGCGGCTTCACGTCGAAGAGCTCAGCGACCGTTTCGATCGGCTGTGGGATGCCGTCGACGCCGTCATCGAACGGCACGGTGGTCGGATCGACAAGCACATCGGTGACGGCGTGATGGCCCTGTGGGGGACCGAGGTGTCGGCCGACGACGACGCCGAGCGTGCGATTCGCGCAGCCCTCGAGATGCAGCGCACCGTCGTCGAGTCGGGGTCCGACATCGGCACCGACGGGCTCCAGCTGCGGATCGGCATCAATACGGGTCCGGTCGTGCTCGGCGCCATCGCGAGCACCGACGAGATCAACGTCATGGGCGACACGGTCAACGTGGCTGCGCGCCTCGAGGCTGCGGCTCCCGTCGGCAGCGTGCTCGCCGGGCACGACACGTACCGCCACGTCCGGGGCGTGTTCACCGTGAGCGAGCAGGAGCCGCTGCTCGTCAAGGGCAAGCGGGACGCGTTGCGCACGTACGTGATCGAGGGTGTCCGACAGCGTGCCTTCCACCTGCCCGGGCGCGACATCGAGGGTGTCGAGGCGCGGATGGTCGGCCGCGATGACGAGTTCACTCGTCTCACCGACGCGCTCCAACGCACGGTCGAATCGTCGCAGGCCCAGCTCGTCGCGATCACCGGCGAAGCCGGGACCGGCAAATCGCGCCTCGCATTCGAGTTCGAGGACTGGTTGCGGATCCGCTCCGGCGACGTCCGACTGTTCAACGGCCGCTCAACTCGAGAGCGGGCGCAGGTCCCGTACGCGCTGCTCCGCGATCTGCTGTTCGAACGGTTCGAGATCACCGACGACGAGCCCGCCGAGGTCGCTCTCGCCCGGATCACGGTCGGCCTGCGCAGCCTGAACGGCGACCTCGATGCCGCCGACGCCCGAGTCGTGGCGCACCTCGTGGGGCTCGGCGCCGGACTTCCGACGATCGATGCGACGGAGCTCGCCGATCGCGGAGCCGAGGTCATCGGTCGGCTCCTCGTTGGTGCGGCCGCCGACATGCCGGTCGTCGTGATGCTCGAGGACCTCCACTGGGCCGATCGATCGTCGCTGGAACTCGCCCGTCGTGCGTTCGGTGTCGCCCGGTCGTCGCCCGTCGTGGTGGTGGCGGTGAGTCGGCCGACCGATCCGCCGATCGGAGAGATCCTCGGATCGGTGTTCGACTCGATCGACACGATCGAGGTGCCGCCCCTGACCGACGAGGCCACCGAGGATCTCGTGCACGAGATCCTTCAGCGCGTCGAGTCCGTGCCGGTGACGCTGACCGACGAGATCGTGCGGGCGGCCTCGGGCCATCCGTACTTCGTCGAGGAGCTGATCCGGATGTTGATCGACGACGGCGCGGTCGTCGTCGACGGCGACGAGTGGCGCATCGACCCCGAGCCGATCGAGCTGCGGGCGATCCCGACCACCGTCTCGGGTGTGGCGCAGGCTCGCCTCGACCTGCTCGATCCCGCCACACGAGCCGTGGTGCAACGCGCCGCGGTGGTGGGCCGGGTCTTCTGGGACGCCGCGATCCCGCGATCCTCGTGCGGTGTCGGGCCGGCGCCGGCCGACCCGACGTCCTCGCTGTCCGAACTCGTCGCCCGCGGCCTCGTCGAGAAGGCGCCTGGCTCGGATCTCCGCTCGGCCGACGAGTACCGCTTCGCCCACGCGCTGCTGCACGACGCAGTGTACGACACCCTGCTGCGGGATGACCGGCGGTCTCTCCATCGCGAGGTCGCCGAGTGGCTCGCGGACCGACGTGATCCCGAGGCGTTCGCCTCGATGGTGGCGGACCAGTACCTCGCGGGAGATGCGCCCGCCGATGCAGCCGCGTGGTTCGCTCGAGCGGCGAACGAGGCGCGGGAGCGTCACGCGCCCGACGAGGCGATCCAGGCGTGCGAGGCGGCCATCGACACCGGTGCGCTCGACCCCCCGGCGTTGCTGGCGGTGCTCGACGATCTCAGCGAGAGTCTGCTGATCGCTGCGCGCTACGACGACGCCCTGCGATCCACCAACGAGATGTATCGGCTCGCGGTCGATCTCGGCGACGGGCATCATCGGTCGATCGCGTTGCTCCAGCAGTCGCACCTCCACCTGCGACTCGGGTCACCGCGACGGGCGTTGGATGCTGCGGAGGCGGCGGTCGAGCACGCCCGGCGCCCCGATGCCGGACCCGGCGAGGAGGTCCAGGCGGCGACCGAGGTGGCCTGGATCCTGTTGCGGCTCGGACGGGCGCGAGAGGCGATCGAACAGGGACGGAGTCTGCTCGACTCCGTCGATCCGACCGAGTCGCGACAGGCGGTCCGCAATCTGCACGGCGCCGTCGGGGCGGCGCACAACGTACTGGGGGAGTACGGCGCGGCGGACGAGCAGTTCCGGGCGGCGCTCGCCCTCGACCGGGCACAGGGTGACCGTCGTGGCGAGGCGGCGGACCTGATCAACCTCGGGGAGGCAGCCCGCCTCCGCGGTGATCCGGCCGGCGCGGTCGCGCGGTTCGAGGCGGCCCTCAGCATCGTGCGCGACATCGGCGATCGCGATCAGGAGGCGCTGGTCCTCAGCAACCTCGGCGGCGCTCTGCTCGAGATCGGATCCTTCGACGAGGCGCTCGTCCGACTCGACGAAGCACTGCACGGGTTCGAGCGGTCCGGGAACTCCGAGCACGTGTCGGAGACCCATCGGTTCCTGGCCGAGGCGCAGCTCGCGCTGGGTCGGATCGACGAGGCCGGCCGGTCCGCGCAGCAGGCCCTCGACCTCGCACGGTTCGACGAGAACCCCGACCATCTCGGCCATGCGTGGCGGGCGGTCGGCCTCGTCGGCGCGGCACAGTCGTCCCACGACGGCGCACCCTCCCCCGAGGTCGACCCGGCCACCTGCCTCGTCACCGCCGTCGATGTGTTCGCCGAGGCGGAGATGGAGCGGGATCGAGCGATCGCGCTGCGCGACCTCGCATCGTTCCTGTCCGCCCAGGGCGACGACGATCGTGCGGCCTCGACGGTTCGCGAGGTTCGTGAGATCCTCGAACGGCTGCAGCTCGGCGAACTGCTCGAACGCATCGAACATCGGCTCGCCGACTCGGGGGTGGTCACATGAGTTCCGATGATGCAGACGGCGAGAGGTCCACTCGTCGACGCCTCGACGAATACGAGGTCCGCGCACGGTTCGCGCCGGCGGTCGGGTCGGTCGTCCCGATCGTCGTCCTGCTGGTGGTCGGGTTCGGCATCGACGGCGAGTGGGTGCTCGCGGTGTTCACGGCATCGGTCCCGGTCGTCGTCGCCGTCCTCGTGGCGAGCCTGTCACGTGAGGCGGGTGTGGCCGTGCAGGCCCGCCTGTGGGGTCCTCGTGGCATCAGCCCCGTCGTCGAGTCGCTCCGCTGGCGCAACGGACCGTCCCGCGCCGAGACGGCCGCCCGACACGCGATCGTGCTCCAGGCGACCGGGGTCGAGCTCCCCGACGAGGAGACGGAGCGCGCCGATCCGGACGAGGCCGACGGGCGATACCGCATCGCTCAGGACGAGCTCCGTCGTCACACCTCGGGCGGCGGTCATCCAGGTCTGCGCCGTGCGCTGATCCAGTACGGCTTCGTCCGCAACCTGCGCGGGCTCCGCCCGGTCTGCCTCGTGTCCGCCGCGGTCGCCGTCATCGGCGGGATCTGGGTGATGGTCGACGACTCCGAGCGCTGGTTCTCCGGTGTCGCGGTCATCGCCGTGGCCGTCGCCTGCACCGCCATCGTGGGGTGGCTCATCGACGACGACGCCGTGCGGTCGGGGGGCGAGTCGTACGCCCGCGCACTCTTCGACGCCGCGTCGCCGTCGTGATCCGTCCGACGATCAGAACGACGGAGCGCGGCGGATGCACTACCGTCGGCGCCGCGTGCGAGCTGGGGGGTTCGACATGATCAGGTATCCGACGTACTCGAAGCGGGTGACACTCGACCAGCTGCGGAACTTCCGGACGTTCAAGGGCCTGCACCCCGACATGCGAGACCGTGTGATCTCGCTCATCGAGGCGTCGAAGGGCGACGTCGGGCTCGGCCAGGGTCTGCGCCCGGTCACCCAGCAGCTCCAGCTCTTCCTCAGCCGCCACGAACCCGACCCGAACGGGCGGTACCGCCACGACGGCAAGCGCTGGCGGCGGCTGCCGGGAATGGCCGCGGCGGCGCCCCCGGGGTTCTCGATGCACGAGGTCGGTCTCGCCGCCGACCTGGTGGGCGACCTGGCGTGGGTTCAGCGGAACGCGTCGCGATTTCGGCTGCAGACCTTCGCGAACGTCAACAAGGAGCCGTGGCACGTGCAGCCGGTCGAGCTCCCCCGTGGACGGTCCGCGTACAACCGCAATCCCGCCTGGGGGAAGCCGCCGTGGGACGCCTCGACGTCGGACCCCGGCTCATCGTCGTCGCCGAGCATGTCGACGAGTCGCGAGGTCCTCCAGCTGACGCCTGCCTTCCGGGCTCGACCGGGTGACGACGGCGCCGCGGTCGAGGTGATGATCGAGGCGCTCATCGCTCGCCTCCCCGACGCAACGATCGAACGCGACTCCCGGTACGACCCCGACGACGAAGAGATCGTCCGGGACTTCCAGGCATCCGCCGGTGTGGTCGTCGACGGTCTCGTCGGACCGCAGACCTGGGGGAAGCTGCTGAAGGTGGTTCAGCCGGGCGACGAAGGCCCCGACGCCCGGGTGCTGCAGGTCACCCTGATCCACCGCGGGCTGATCCGGAACACGACGGCGAATCGCGACGGTGTCTACGGCCCGGCGACCCAGGACGTGATCGCCCAGTTCCAGACCGCCGCCGGTCTGCGCTCGGATCGTGAGGTCGGACCGGCGACGTGGACCGCTCTGATCGGCGAGAAGAAGCGGGTGCGCGTCACTCGGGGAGGGCCCGCCGACGACTTCGACTACGACGAGGACTTCGACATCCTCACCGTCGTCGAGGGCGTCGCCGGCGAGTGACCGGCGACGCCCTCCGCGTCGTCTCTCACGTCGGCGTCGTCCGCCGGCTGCGTCAGCAGCCCGTGATGATCCGCATGGCGTCGGTGCCACCCCCGAACCGCATCGACCAGTCGATCGTCGAACCATCGAGTCGGATCGCGTCGTCGGACTCCATGGGTCCCACCTCGTACTGCGTGCCGGAGCCGCCGAGGAAGCTCGACGCGCGGAGCTCGGCCGAACGGTGGATCACGCCGAGGATCTCGGTGTCGGCGAAGTCGAGTCGTCCGCCGAGCCGGCCGCTGTCGTCGAGGCGGTTGCCGAACACGTACCAGCTGCAGACCTCCGTCCCGGCTGCGATGACCGACGGCTCGTCATCGCGGCCGTCGAACCGGCCGGAGGTCGCCCGGTTGACCGAGAGATCGTCGGTGAGCGTGACCGGGCCCTGCTCGAACCAGACGAAGGTCGAGTCGTTCACGTCGAGCCGCTCTGCGGTTCGTGTCGCGGACGCCGGTGCGTCGATGACGATCGCTCCCTCCGACGCGAGAGGTGGAGTCGGAGCCGGGCTCGGGTCGGGGTCCGGTTGCGGGTCGGGAGCGGGGTCCGGGTCGGGATCAGGGCTCGGCTCCGGGTTCGGGGCGTCGCCGTCGAGCGCCTCGTCGAGCACCAGCACGGTGGCCGAGCGGGCCGGCAGCTCGATGTTCGACACGGCTCCGAGAGAGAGGTCCTCGGCCCGGACGATGCGGCTGGTGTCGACGCCGGAGTAGCGGTACACCTCGGTGGTGGCATCGCCGCCGGGCAACGTCAGCTCGCTCGTGAGCGGCTCGGTCGCCTTGTTGACGAGCACCACGGTGAGCGCACCGTCCGAGGTCCGCTCGGCGGCGTAGATCGACACTGCGCTCTCGTCGTCGGACTCGGCGAAGAGGGCCCGATCGCCGAAGCGGCCACCCTCGCCGTCGTAGTTCCGGTACAGCCGCATGCCCTGCACGATCGGACGCTGCACGAACTCCTCCTCCGTCAGCCCCACCCATGAGAGGAACGGGTCCCACAGCGTCGCCATCGACACGCCCTCCCGTCCGAAGATGCCGAGGGCGTCCGCCTGGGCGAGTCCGCCCGACAGCTCGGTCCAGCCGCCGAAGTTGTACTCGGTGATCGCGAGGGGCGTGCCGGGATAGTGCTCGTCGATCAGTCCGTGGAGGCGGGGGATCGTCGCCGGGCCCTCGCCACCGACGAAGTCCCGGACGAGCCACCAGTCCTGCGGTGCGTAGCTCGGGTCCCACAGCGTGCGGGTCGACTCGAGCCGGAGGGCGTCACCGCCGGTCCACGCCCGGTCGTCGTAGAAGTTGACGGCGAGCCGGTCGATGAGACGACGACCGCCGCTGGCCTCCGCGTCCGCCATCGCCGTGAGGTAGTCGGCGAGGAAGGTGGGCACGTCGCCGGGGCGCTGCCCGGCGAACAGCTCCTCGGTCGACACGTAGTACCCCCAACCGCTCCACGACACCGGACCGACGACCTCGGCGGTCGGGTCGACGTCCTTCACGGCGTCCGCCCAGCGGATCGACGTGTCGATCACCTCGGCGCGGGTCGTGTCCTCGGGGTGGACGTCGGCGTGGGTCGACGGCCAGAGGAACGGCTCGTTGCCGACCGCGTACATCTCGACGCCGCCCTCTTCGGCGGTGCCGAACGTCGACACGAGCTCGCGGACCCACTCGGCGGCGAAGTCCTCGTCGGCCGGCACCGAGGTGAGGTTCGGATCGGGCGGCTCGATCGTCTCGCCGCCCGATTTCCCGTTGCCGCACGACGACGCGCCGATCTGCTGCGTCGAGTCCTGCGGTCCCGCGTTGTTGGCGGCGCCGAGCGAGTCGTCCGTCGGATAGCTGCAGAGTTGGGCGTCGCCGTTCGTGACCCATCCGGTCGCCGGAAGTGTCATCAGCGTGGCCGTGCCATCGGCCTCGTTCTCGCGCTCGAACGCGTCATCGCCCTCCTGCTCGGAGTTCTGCACGTTGGAGAAGAACCAGTCGGCCCCGGTGTTCGTGGTGCCGCTCCGGTGGTCGTAGCGCTCGGTCGAGTTGCCGCCCCACCGGTTGATCGTGATGCCGAACTCCTCGCGCAGCGAGTCGGGTGCGAAGTTGTAGCCGTACACGTCGTCGGAGATGTTGTGGGGAAAATCGACGGTCACGGTCGAGACGGTGCCGCTGCCGGGATCGGTCGTCGTCCGCTCGATCGTGCGCGGTCCCGCGTCGACGACGAGGTCGGGTCCGTCACGGGCGGGGATCTCGTCGCCCTCGACGATGCGGACCTCGTCGAGGTACACGGTCGTCGGATCTGCGCCGTCGAACTCCTGCCACCAGACGCCGCCGATCGTCGACGCTCCGCCGAGGTCGGCGAGCGGGATCGAATAGTCGGTCCACTCGCCCGGCGAGAGCTCGATCTCGACCGCGGGGCCGCCGCCACCCGACGGCCGCACGAGCTGGACGGCCACGGTCTGCTCTGCGTTGTCGCCGCCGTGCATCGAGAACTCGAGCGTCCCGGACAGCGGGATCTGCATGGCCGGGCTCGACATCGCGACGCCGCCCCACGGGGCGTAGTCGATCGCGACGGCGCGTGTGCCGTCGCGGACCGTGTCGCCGTGCGCGAGGTCGTACAGGACCTCCCAGTCGAACGTTCCCACGCCGTCGGCGAGGGCGTCGGTGTAGATCTCGGGGGTGTCGCCGGGCGCGCCCGCGACGGCG
>JBCDAK010000115.1:0-14410 GCA_039185545.1 Actinomycetota bacterium | reverse complement strand
GTGACCTCGCCGGGCACCGGAAGCCGTTGGCCGTCGAGGGCTGGTTCCGGGTCGTCGTCGCCGCCCGCGGCGACGACGAACCCGCCCACCGCGAGGCCGGCGACGAGGACGCCGAGCCCGCCGACGCGGACGACCGTGCGGCGCCGGTCGATCCGGCGCCGCTCTGCGGCCGCCGCCGCTGCGAGCCCCTCACCGAAGTCATCGAGGAACGTCACGAGAGCTCCTCCTCGATCCGCTTGAGGCCACGGTGCACGCGCACCCGCGCCGCCCCGACGGTCGTTCCCGTGGCGTCGGCGACGTCTGCGTACTCGTGGTCGTCGAGGATGCGCATCTCGACCGCGACTCGCTCGCCCGGGGGCAGCCGGTCGAGGGCCGCCAGCGCGGCGCGGCCGTCGGTCTCGGCATCGATCATCGCCTCGATCCGGGCAACGTCGTCCTGTGACAGCGATGGAGGTTCGATGCCCAGCTTGCGAACGGCGCGCAACTCGATCTGCGCCGAGCGTCGGTAGCGGGCGATCTCGATCCGCGCGATGCCGTACAGCCAGGCCTGCCCCGGCTGCGTGCGGGGACGGAATCGACGTCGCTTACGGAACGCAGTGGCGAACGTCTCGGCCAGAAGGTCGGCGGCGACGTGGGCGTCACCGGTCTGACGCGCGAGGTAGCGGAGGATCTCGGGTGAGCGACGGCGGTACACGATGCCGAACAGCTCGGGTTCTCCGCGCGACGCGACGAGGAGGTCGCTGTCGCTGCGGTCGTCGTCGACGAGGCGAGCAGAGGAGTCGAGCGGGCCGTCGATGTGCGGACGGTACCGGTGTGCTCGAACGCGTGTAACGCGCTCGGGCCGGTGTGCGGTGAAAACGGTGAACGCCCCGGTCGACCCCGACCACCCCCACGACCCGAGGAGTCTCCGCCGTGCGCCGCCCACCGTTCGACCACTGCCCGCCCACCAGCGCACCCGCAGACCTCACCCTGTTCCGTCGGGCACCTCGCCGCCCTCGACGGGGACGGGTCGCACTCACCGTCGGCTCCGTCGCGATGGGGTCCGCGCTCTTCGTGTGGCAGGGAGCGCAGGAACGTGTCGGTGCGGCTGATCGGATCGTCGAGACGGGCCGCGACCCACTCGAGCGTCGCTCCGACGGGACGTACGAGTGGGGTTCGCTGCTCCTCGAGGGAACGGGGTGGGGTGGCGCCCGCGCCGACCTGAAGCGGACGACGCGGTGGCAAGACGACGTGATCGGAGTGGTCGGCGGCCGCTGGGACGACCAGATCGACTTCGGCGCCGCTCCGGGGGAAGGGGCGGAGGCGATCGAGATCACGTTCCCTGCGCCGGCGTCCGACGTCGTGGTGACCGCCGGAATGATGGGCGCCAACGAGGGCGGCTCCGGACGCGACGAGGCAGGTGTCTGGCGCGGGTACGACGCCGCGGGACGGCTCGTCGGCGAGGGTGAACTCGACCCGGACGAGTCAGCGCTCGGACCGCGGGTGAAGGCCCGCGGCTATGGCGAGTACCCGTTCGAGCTGGACGCCGGCTCGCCGATCGTTCGTCTCGACCTCATCGCCATCGACTGGGACCGCTCCGGCTCGCCGGCTCGGACCGCGAACAACACCGACTTCGGCCTCGTCCGGGTCGAGTGGACTGAGAGTGCGGACGGTCCACCGCCGCCGACGTCGACCACGACGACCGTTCCCGAGACCACCATGACGACGGCATCGGCTCCGACGACCACGACGCCGTCCACCACGCTGCCGCCGACGACGTCGACGACGACCGTGCCCGGGATCACCACGACGACGTTCGTTCCGACGCCCGATCCGTCATCGCCGGCCGTCCGAACCGTGGCGGGAACGGCGCTGCTCGACGCCGACGGGATCACGCTGGCCGGATTCTCGGCCGACGGTGATCCCGCGGCGTCGGGCGGTCGGCGAGGTGGCATCGGGGTCGCCGGAGGCCGCTACGGCTTCCAGATCGACTACGACGCGATCACCGGTCGGAGCGAGAGGCTGGTGGTCGGATTCGACGAGCCGGCGAGCGACGTCCAGATCGACCTCACGATGCTCGAGCCGTCCGAGTGGAGGGGCCTCCCCGAGACCGGCCGGTGGGCTGCTCGGAACGCCGCCCGTGACCTTGTCGCGACCGGACTCGTCGACGGCTCGGTGAGCCGGGCGGTGTCGATCGACGCATCGGACGTCGCCACGGTGGAGTTCGAGGCGACCGCCTACGGGCACGGCGTCGGCGTCGATCGCACGTCGAACAACTCCGACTTCGCGATCGCATCGGTGACCTGGACGATCGGGGCACCCACCGTTCCCCCGACGACCGTCCGTCCGACCACGACCACCACGGTTGAGCCGACGACTCCGTCGACGACCGCGAGCACCACGACGACGACCGCGAGCACCACGACGACGACCGTTCCGACCACGTCGACCCCGACCGTGACCTCCACCCCTGCGCCGTCGACCGGACGGCGAGTCGACGTGGCGGCCACGCAGATCGGTGCGACCCGGGGTATCGATCTCGTCGCTCGGTCGATCGACGGTTCGGTCGTCGCGACGTCGGCGCGACGTGGCGGCGTCGGTGTCGACGGAGGTCGGTACGACTTCCAGATCGATCACGACGCCGCGACCGGCCGTTCCGAGTCGCTGGAGGTCCACTTCGACGATCCCGTCGACGATGTCGCGGTCACGCTCACCATGCTCGAGCTCGACGAGTGGCGAGGGCTGCAGGAGACCGGCCGATGGACGGCGTACGGCGCCGACGGCGCGGTCGTCGGCGACGGCACGATCGATCCGCGAGCGATCGGATCGACGTCCTCGACCTCCACGTTCGACCTGGCCACCTCGGCGCCCGTGTCGTCGGTCGTGCTCGGGGCGACCGCGTACGGACACGGCGCGGGAACCAGCCGGTTCGACAACAACTCCGACTTCGCACTCCTGGCGGTCGCCTGGACCGAGTGATCCCGATCCGCTGGATCTCGGCGACCGACGATCGGTCCGAGGCAACCCCGCGGGAGACGGACGCGCGGCGACGTGTCAGTCGTTCGATCGCTTCGCGGTCGCGGTCTTCTTCTTCGACCGGCTGGACGTCGCCTTCTTCTTCGACGCGGTCGTCTTCTTCTTGGCTGCCTTCTTCGTCGCCGAGGCGGGCTCGGGATCCGGCACGACGGCATCGCCGTCCTCGGCCGATGCGTCGCTCGTCGCCGGAGGACGCGACGACCCCGGACTCGGGAAGCCCGGCAGGCGGAACCCACCGAACATGCCGCCCGCAGACTCGGCGAGCTGGCCGAGAGGCGCGAGCCGCTGGCTGAGTTCGCCGAGCAGATCGGTCATCTGGCCGAGTTGGAGGGGCACGCGCTGGAACGCCGGATTGTTGAGGGTCTCGGCGAGTTGGGTGAGCCCGGGCGCCACCGCCATGGCGGGTCCGGCCACGACCTGCATCATCTCGTCAGCCGCCTTGACCGTGCGGGTCACCTGCGGAAGAGCGGCGCGCAACGGCTCTTCGACCTCTTCCAGGAGACCGTTGACCCGCTCTGCGGTGTCGTTGAGGTTCTCCATGGTGCGGTTGAAGTTCTCGACGCCCCGAAGGAACTCGTCGACCCCCTTGCGGAACTGCTCGACCGACCGGATCGTTCCGGCGATGGGCGCCGCCAGCACCGTGAACACCTCGGACAGTGGGTCGGGTTCGGCCATCGGCTCACCGTAGCCCTCGCCCTCGGACCGCTGCGGGACGACGATGTGGGTCAGGCACACACCGTCGCTCGCTTCACGACGAGGCCAGAGCCTCCAGCGGTTCACAGGAGCAGACGAGGTTGCGGTCGCCGTAGGCGCCGTCGATCCGAGACACCGGAGCGAAGTAGGGCGAGGTGCGGGTGGCGGCGGTCGGGAAGGCTCCCTCGTCCCGGGAGTAGGTCCGGTCCCAGTCGCCGATGAGGTCTTCTGCGGTGTGAGGCGCGTGGCGGAGGGGGCTGTCCTCGACGGCCCAGCGCCCATCGGTGATCGCGTCGATCTCGGCCGAGATGGCGATCATCGCGTCGCAGAACCGGTCGATCTCGGTGAGCGACTCGGACTCGGTCGGCTCGATCATCAACGTGCCGGCCACCGGGAAGCTCATCGTGGGTGCGTGGAACCCGTGGTCGATCAGCCGCTTGGCCACGTCGTCGACGGTGACGCCGGAGCGCTTCGTGATGTCGCGCAGGTCGATGATGCACTCGTGTGCGACCCGCCCCGACGGGCCCCGGTAGAGGACCGGGAAATGAGGGTCGAGTCGGGTCGCGATGTGGTTGGCGGCGAGGATCGCCACCTCGGTCGCCCGCGTCAGACCGTCGCCGCCCATCATCTCGAGGTACATCCAGGGGATCGGGAGGATTCCCGCGGACCCGTACGGCGCCGCCGACACCGGGCCGACCGGCGCCGCGTCGTCGAGTGGGTGACCGGGCAGGAAGGGCGCGAGGTGCGCTCGCACGCCGACCGGGCCGACGCCGGGCCCACCGCCGCCGTGGGGGATGCAGAACGTCTTGTGCAGATTGAGGTGGCTCACGTCGGCACCGAACCGACCGGGGCGTGCGAGCCCGACGAGTGCGTTGAGGTTGGCCCCGTCGACGTACACCTGGCCACCGGCGTCGTGGACGACGGCGCAGAGTTCACCCACCTCGGTCTCGAAGACGCCGTGGGTCGACGGGTACGTGATCATGATCCCGGCGAGCCGGTCGTCGAGGTCGGCGATCTTGGCTCGCACGTCATCGAGCTCGACGTTGCCCTGCTCGTCGCACGACACGACGACCACGTCGAGCCCGGCCATCACCGCGCTCGCCGCGTTGGTGCCGTGAGCGCTCTCGGGAATGAGGCAGATGGTTCGCTGATCGTCGCCGTTCGAGCGATGGAACGCGCGGATCGCGAGCAGGCCGGCGAACTCGCCCTGCGAGCCGGCATTGGGCTGCAGGCTGACTGCGTCGTAGCCGGTGATCTCGGCCAGCTTGGTCTCGAGGTCGTCGATGATCCGGGCGTAGCCGCGGCTCCGCTCGGCGGGAGCGAACGGGTGGAGGTCGGCGAACTCGGGCCACGTGATCGGGATCATCTCCGACGTGGCGTTGAGCTTCATCGTGCACGACCCGAGCGGGATCATCGTGCGATCGAGGGCGAGGTCTTTGTCGCCGAGCCGGCGGATGTAGCGGAGCATCTCGTGTTCGGAGTGATACCGCTCGAACACCGCCTGCGTGAGGAACTCGTCGGTCCGCTCGAGCTCGACGGGAACGCCGCGTGTCGAGGGCCGATCGGACCGGGTCACAGCGGTGCCGGTGATTGCGGAGACGACCGACTCGATGATCTCGGGTGTGGTCGTCTCGTCGACGGTGATCCCGACGGCGGACTCGTCGATACGTCGGATGTCGATTCCCGCGTCGGCCGCTCGGGCCACGGCTGCGTCGGCGGCCTCGGTCGAGCCGAGGTCGACCGTCAGGGTGTCGAACCAGGTGTCGTGACGGAGCGCGAGACCCGCCGAACCCATGCAATCGGCGGCCAGTGAGGCCAGCGAATGCACACGCTCGGCGATGGCCCGCAGACCGGTTCTCCCGTGCCACGCGGCGTAGAAGCCGGCGATGTTGGCGAGGAGCACCTGCGCCGTACAGATGTTGGAGGTGGCCTTCTCGCGGCGGATGTGCTGCTCGCGTGTCTGGAGGGCGAGACGGAGGGCCGGACGTCCCTCGGTGTCGGTGCTGACCCCGACGAGTCGTCCGGGAAGCGATCGTGCGGCCTTCTCCTTGACCGCCACGAACGCCGCGTGTGGGCCGCCGAATCCCATCGGCACGCCGAAGCGTTGCATCGACCCGATCGCGATGTCGGCGCCCATGTCGCCCGGCGATCGGACGAGAACGGCGGCGAGCGGGTCGGTCGTCACCGCGACGATGCCGCCCGCTGTGTGGACTCGGTCGATCGCGTCGGTCCAGTCGACGACCGCGCCGGTCGACGTCGGCAGGCTGAACAGCGCGCCGAACGCGCCGCCGCCCTGATCGGTGTCGTCGGGGTCGAGGCACACGGTCAGATCATCGAGATCGCCGACGACGAGGTCGACCCCGATCGGCTCGGCGCGGGTCCGGAGCACGGCCAGTGTCTGCGGGTGGACGTCGTGGTGCACGAAGAACCTCTCGACCTTGACCTTCGACTGGCGCCGGGCGATCGTCATCGCCTCGGCACACGCGGTTGCCTCGTCGAGCAGCGAGGCGTTCGCGACGTCGAGACCGGTGAGCTCGGTGACCACGGTCTGGAAGTTGAGGAGAGCTTCGAGCCGCCCCTGGCTGATCTCGGGCTGGTACGGCGTGTAGGCCGTGTACCAGGCGGGGCTCTCGAGCACGTTCCGTCGGATCACGGGAGGCGTGATCGTGCCGTGGTACCCCTGGCCGATCAGACTCGTGCGGACCTGGTTGGCGCCGGCGACCTCGGCGAGCCGTTCGAGTGCCACATGTTCGGGGACCGCCTCTCCCGTGGCGAGGGGTGACTCGGAGCGGATCGACCCCGGCACGGCGTCGGCGATGAGGTCGTCGAGCGAGTCGGCGCCGACCACGTCGAGCATCGCCCGGATCTGATCGTCGTCGGGGCCGATGTGGCGACGTGCGAACTCGGCGGGGTGGTCGAGCGATGAGTGGGGGATCGATGCAGGCATGCGGTGGCTCCGGTGTCGGCCCCCGCTGTCATCGGTACCAGAGAGTTTGATCCCCGTGGGTGGAACGGCTCACCGTGCTCGATCGTGGGTCGGCGCGGCGCCCGCTCGCTTTCCAGCGTGCCTGGTCCCCACGGTCCGGATGCCTGAGAGATTCCGGGGTGGTTGCTCCTTCGGCGCCGACTCAGGCCGGCTCTCCCGTGGGAACACGATGGCGTTTCGGTTGTGGCGTCGAACCTAGTCGCGCGTTCACCCGCGGTGCTCGATGGTGCACATCACGCCTGGGGTCAGACCCCAGGCGTGATGTCAGCGGACGAGGCGCATCACGGCGGCGCACGCCAGACCGACCGCCGTGGCTGCGGCGGCCACGACGGCCGCATGGTTCACGACCTCGTTGGTGGTCATCCGTCGGTCTCCGACGTGGAGGATGCGACCCTCCGCATCGCGGCTGAGGATCGAGCCCGCCGACCCGATCGACAGCAGCGATCCGGCCGATCCGACCGACAGGATGCTGCCCGCCGATCCGAACGACAGGATCGATCCGGCGGACCCGATCGAGAGGATGCTGCCCGCCGACCCGACCGAGAGGATCGACCCGGACGAGGCCAGCGAGCGGATCGAGCCGACCGACGCGACCGAATCCGTCGACCCGACCGACGCCGACGAGCGAGCGGTGTCGGTCCCCATACCGGATCGACGACCAGGGGTCAGCGAGCTGCCCGCTCGTCTTCGTACTTGCCGATCTCGGTGAGTTGGGCGCCGAGCGTGGCGTCGACCCAGCGGCTCCCGGCGTCGACGATGCGGTCGTAGCTGCTCTGCACCGGCCGGGCCTGGCCCGTGAAGTGCGGAGCCACCTCGTAGGCGAACAGCTCGTAGCTGTCCTTGGTGGCCTGCCATCCGGCGAAATCGGCACCCATCATCATGTAGCACCCGAACCCGCCGGTCTTCTCCTGCAGTCGTTCGATCTGAGCACGCGCCATCTCGGGAGTCCCGATCACCATGCGTCCGCTCTCGTTGAGGTAGTCGACGAACCCGTCGTAGTCACTCGGCGGCGGCTCGGCTTCCGGGTCGCCCATCGGGAGGATGTGCCCGAGGTAGTCGAACACCCACTGCAGTCCGTACTTGCAGTTCTCGCGCGCCTGTGCCTCGGTCTCGGCGATGTGCATCGGACCCATCAGACGCCACTGCGAGCGATCGGCGCTGTGGCCGTTCAGCTCGGCCTCCTCCTGCCAGACGTTGAAGTTGTAGTCGAGGACTCCGAAGCCGGCGGGTTCGGTCGCCGCGATCGACGTGAGGCCCACGCCGTACCGGCCGGCGAGTGTCGACCCGGACGGGGACACGCTCGAGACCACCGCCACGTCGAAGTCGCTGTACGGCGCCATCTGCAGAACAGCGTCCTCGCAGGTGAACCACTCGGTCTTCTCGGTCACCGTCTCGCCGCGGAAGAGACGCATGATCACGTCGAACGCCTCGTGCATGCGCGGTCGCTGGTCGTTGGGGTCGATGCCGAGCATCGCTGCGTCGGACGTGAGCTGGCCCGGGCCCGCACCGAACATCATTCGGCCGCGGGTCATGTGATCGAGCTGGACGATCCGGTCGGCGAGGATCAGCGGGTGGTGGTACGGCAGCGAGTTGACGCCCGTGCCGAGCTTGATGTGCGACGTGCGTTCGGCGAGTGCGGCGATGAACACCTCGGGACTGGCGATCAGCTCGGAACCGGCCGAGTGGTGCTCGCCGATCCACGCCTCGTCGTACCCGAGTCGATCGAGGTGGTCGATCAGCTCGAGGTCTCGGTGGATGGCGAGCGTGGGGTTGACGCCGGTCTTGTGCATCGGGGGCAGGAAGATGCCGAAGCGAAGCGGCCGGTCGATCGGGGTGAAGCGAGCCATGCCACGATCCTCCCATGAACGAGGGGACCACGAACCTGTCGAACGTGCTGCGACGACGGCGCCGACCGCTCGACGGCGAATGGAACGTGATCGTCGATCCGTACGAGATGGGGTACATCGGGATCCTCGGCGACCGGAACGACCGCGGGTTCTTCCGCGATTTCCGACCACGTCACCCCGGGGAACGGATCGAGTACGACTTCGACTCGTCGCCCACGTTGACCGTGCCGGGCGACTGGAACACCCAGGACGACACGCTCCACTACTACGAGGGAACGGTCTGGTATCGGCGCAAGGTCGAGATCACGTCCGGCGACCTCGATGCGGGCCGACTGTTCCTGCACGTCGGCGCGGCGAACCACACGGCGCGGGTGTTCCTCGACGGCGACGAACTGGCCACGCACCAGGGTGGCTTCGGTCCGTGGGCGGTCGAGCTGACCGGACGGGTCGACGCCTCCGAGTTGGTGGGGGAGCGGTCGCTGGTGATCCAGGTCGACAATCGCCGCGAGCCCGATCGGATCCCGGCGATGCGTTCCGATTGGTGGAACTTCGGCGGGCTCACGCGCTCGATCGACCTGGTCTCGACGCCGGACACGTTCCTCCGCCACGCATGGGTGACGATGGCGCCGGACGGTCGGATCGTGGGAGGCGTCGAGGTCGACGGCGATGCCTCGGCGCCGGTGACCCTGTCGATCCCGTCGCTCGGCGTCGACGAGGTCGAGGTCGGTGCCGCGCGGGTCGGCGTCGAGCTCGACGGGGCGAGTGTCGAGCGGTGGGCACCGGGCGCCCCCGTCCTGCATGACGTGACGTGGCGGTGCTCGAGCGAGGACGGCCGGGTCGACGAGATCGTCGACGAGGTCGGCTTCCGCATGGTGCGGACCGAGGGTCCGACGATCCTCGTGAACGAGGAGCCGACCTTCCTGAGGGGCATTTCGATCCACGCAGAGGCGATGTCGGGCGGCCGGCGGTCGCACGGACGGGACGACGCTGCGCGGATGTTCGACGCCGCCGAGTCGCTCGGGGTGAACTTCGTCCGCCTGGCGCACTACCAGCACGACGAGCACATGTTGCTCGAAGCCGATCGGCGCGGACTGCTGGCGTGGTGTGAGCTGCCGGTGTACTGGGGCATCGCGTTCGGCGAGCAGCATGTCCTGCGCGACGCGCATGCCCAGCTGACCGAACTGGTGGAGCGAGATCGGAGCCGGGCGTCGGTGGTGATGTGGTCGATGGCGAACGAGACGTTGCCATCGCCCGAACGGACGTCGTTCCTCACGTCGTTGGCCGATCATGCTCGGCGACTCGACCCGACGCGGCTGATCTCCGCAGCGCTGCTCACGCTGCCCACGGACGACGTGGAGCACCACGTCGACGACCCGCTCGGCGAGGTGGTCGACGTCGTGGCCGTCAACCAGTACCTCGGCTGGTACTACGGCGAGCGCTCGGCGATCCCGGAGACGAGGTGGTCGACGCCGTTCGACAAACCGATCGTGTTCACCGAGCTGGGTGCGGGTGCGAAGTCAGGACGACACGGCACCGCCGACGAGATCTGGACCGAAGAGTTCCAGCAGGCGGTGTACGACGCGCAGCTCGCGATGATCGACGCCAATCGCGCCGACCGATCGGAGTCCGGTCAGGTGGCGGGTATGTCACCGTGGATCCTGAAGGACTTCCGTGCACCCGTGCGCGTGCTCCCCGGAATCCAGGATGGCTACAACCGCAAGGGCCTCGTGAGTGAGGAGGGTGAACCCAAACTCGCCCACGAGACCCTCAAGCGGTACTACGCGACGTAGCGGCGACACCCTGGGTCAGGCACAGGTTGTTGTCGTCTCAGCCCTTGGCTTCGGTGAAGGCGTCGGAGTAGTTGATCTCGAACTCGCCGGTGTCGAGGATCGACTCGACCGAGTCGGGACCGCCCACCAGCACGTCGGGCGACGTGAGGAACTCGTTGAGCTCCGCATCGAGCGCGTCGAGCGCTGCCGCGTTCGGCGTGCCGTAGTAGTTCCAGTTCGAGAGCGTGGCGCCCTCGTCGGCGTCGAGGATCCAGTCGATGAAGGTGTGCGCCGTGCAGACGTTCTCGGCATCGAATGGGATCGCCATGTTGTCGACCCAACGCGTGCCGCCCTCCTCGGGCACGAAGAAGATGTACCGGCTCGGGTCGTCGGTGTCGAGGAACTGCGTGAACGCGTCACCCGAGTAGGTGTGCGCGATCGCCGACTCGCCGGCCGTGATCAACTCGTCGGAGGTGTCGGTGTCGAAGGCGAGCAGGTTGTCCTTCGTCGCCGACACGAGGTCTCGGGCGGCGTCGAGCTCGCCCTGGTCGGTCGAGTTCAGCGAGTTGCCGGCGGCCTTCAACGCTGCACCGAGGGTCTCGCGGGGGTCGTCGAGCAGAGTGATCTGGCCGGAGAACTCCGATGCTGCGTCACCGAACACCAGGTCCCACGAGCGGGGGAAGTCGGTGCCGATGACCTCGGTGTCGACCGACAGTCCGGTGTATCCCCACTGGTAGGGAACCGAGAAGGCCTGCTCGGGGTCGTAGCTCGGGTTGGCGAAGTCGTCGCTGAGGTTCTCGATGTTGGGGATGACGGAGAAGTCGAGCGGGCGGAGGAACTCGCCGTCGATCATGATGCCCACCATGTAGTCGGACGGGACGATCACGTCGTACCCCGAGTTGCCCGCGGCGATGACCGACTGCATCACCTCGTTCGACTCGTAGGTGTCCATCGTGGCGGAGATGCCGAACTCGCTCGCGAAGGCATCGAGGTGCTCGGGGTCGATGTACTCGGCCCAGTTGTAGAGGCGGAGGTCGCCGTCGACCTCGCCCACCTCGCACTCGGTCTCGGCGCTCGCTGCGCCTCCGTCGTCATCACTGCCGCAGGCTGCGGCGACGACGGCCAGACCGGCGACGGCCGCGACCGTGCGCATCGTGGTGGACTTCATCGGGACCTCCCCAGGGATTGGTTCACGTTGCGAGCGCATCCGCCCGAATGCGATCCCAGAGTCTGGCCGATCCGATGGGCGGAACGACGTGACCGGCCGTGAACAGCACATTTCGGACCCGGCACCGGATGTGCTGAAAACAGCACGAATCGGACCCGGCACCGGATGTGCCGTTTCAGGTCGTGGCGGGTCCGCCGCGTGAACGTTGGAGGAGCAGTGAGGCGAGGACGAGGATCGTCGAGGCGAGGAGCATCAGGACCGACACGGCGTTGATCAGCGGGGTGACGCCCTTGCGGATCAGGCTGAACACATAGACCGGCAGCGTCGTCGAGCCGGGCCCCTGCACGAGCTGTGTGATCACCACGTCGTCGAGCGACAGTGTGAGCGCCAGCAGGGCCCCACCGAGCACACCCGGCATGATCGTGGGCAGCGTGACGTGGCGGAACGCCATCCAGCGCGACGCATACAGGTCCTGGGCCGCCTCCTCGAGGGTCTCGTCGGTGCCTGCCAGCCGGGCCCGGACCACCACCGATACGAACGAGATGTTGAACGCAATGTGGCTCAGCGTGATCGTGCCGAAGCCCTTCGAGAAGTTCCAGTAGTCGTCGACCTGCCCGAAGAACAGCAGCAGCATCACCGCCATGGTGACGTCGGGGATGATGATCGGCAGATACAGCAGGGCGTCGAAGACCTTGCGTCCGCGGAACGTGAACCGTTCGAGGGCCAGCGCGCTCATGGTGCCGAACACGACCGACACCACCGTCGACACGAGCGCGACCCGGATCGAGTTGCCCACGGCGTCGCGGATCGGCTGGTCGTTGATCGCCTCGCGGTACCAGTCGGTGGTGAAACCGCCCCAGATGCCGACGTTGCGGGCGTCGGAGAACGAGTAGATCACCAGCACGACGATCGGCAGGTAGAAGAACGCGTAGACGAGCCAGCCGTTGGCCCGGAGGAACCACTTGGTGGCGCCCCGGGGCTCGGTGATCGAACCGGTCGCGCTCACAGGGTTCTCCCGCTCCGGCGGAAGTAGACGATCGTGGCGAACAGCATCACGACCATCAGTACGGTGGACAGAGCAGCGCCGAGCGGCACGTTCGACGCACCGAAGAACTGGTTGACGATGTGACTGCCGAGCAGCGTCGTCGTGGCGCCGCCGAGGATCTCGGGCGTGACGTAGGCGCCGAGACTCGGCACGAACACGAGGATCGTGCCGGCGACCACGCCGGGCATCGACAGCGGGAGCAACACGTGTCGGAACGACTGGAAGCCCGACGCGTACAGATCTCGACTCGCCTCGAGGAGACGGGAGTCGATGCGCTCGATCGCGGCGTACAGCGGGAGGATCATGAACGGCAAGAAGCCGTAGACGAGCCCGATCACGACGGCGGCTTGGGTGAACAGGAGACGGGTCTCGCCGATGCCGATGAACTCGGTGATCCGCGAGAAGATCCCGTCGGTGCCGAGGATGACGTACCAGGCGTAGTTCCGGACGAGGAAGTTGGTCCAGAACGGGATCATCACGAGGACCAACAGAGCGTTGCGCATCGCCTTCGGCCGGGTCGCGATGAAGTAGGCGAACGGATAGGCGACGACGAGGCAGATGAGCGTGGTGATGATGGCGAGTACGAGCGACCGCTGGACGATCGCCCGGACGAGGTCGTCACCGAGCGCCCGGTACGAGTCGAGGTTGAAGTCGCGGAGCTCGGCTTGGCGAAACCGGTTGCGGGTGGCGAATGAGTACACCGCCACGATCACGAGCGGGACGGCGAAGAAGATGACGAGGTAGGCGTACGCCGGAAGGGCGAGCAGGAACCCTCGTCGCCGCTTGGCCCGCTCGTTGGCCTGCTCGAACTCGGGTGTGGCTTCGGCGACCCCGACCGGTTCGTCGTCGTCGGGAGGAGGGACGCCCGCGTTCTCGGGCGGGGATTCGACGGCCGTCACGAGCCGACCATCTTCACGAGCCGATCACGATCATGTCTCGATCGCCTGAGCGAGGCCTGACGCGTCGATGGCGTCGAGTTCGTCGTACACCGACGAGTCGGCCACTGAGTCGTCGATCGGCACGAGGTGGTCGATGCCACGCTCCCACCACACGTCGACCGCCGAGCCCGGCACATGACGCTGGTCGGGAGCGACATCGGGGGAGCGGACCTCGAGGCGCATCCAGTCGACGGACACGTCGTAGACCATCGAGTGCCCGAGGTAGGTCGCCTCGGTGATGATCCCCGGCAGCGCGACGGCTGCGTCGACCGGCGCGTCGCCGACCTCGCCGAGGCGGATCGACTCGGGACGCACGCTGAGGCCGACCTTCGTGCCGGACGGCAGCGTGTTCTCGACGGCGGTGCGCGCCCCGTTCGCGAGCACGGCGGTCTTCGGATCGGCGACCGTCGCGTCGAGCAGGTTGGTCTGGCCGATGAAGTCGGCGACAAAGCGATTCGCCGGCCGCTCGTAGATCTCCTCTGGACTCCCGACCTGGAGGAGCTGGCCGTCGTGCATGACAGCGATGCGGTCGCTCATGGTGAGCGCCTCCTCCTGATCGTGGGTCACGAAGACGAAGCTCACGCCCAGCTCGCCCTGCAACGACTTGAGCTCGGACTGCATCTCCTGGCGCAACTTCAGGTCGAGCGCGCCCAGTGGCTCGTCGAGCAGGAGCACCTTCGGTTCGTTCACCAGGGCCCGGGCGAGCGCCACCCGCTGCTGCTGGCCACCCGACATCTGTGACGGCCGCCGGTTCTAGAAGCCACCGAGCTGTACGAGGGCGATCGCGTCGGCGGCCTTGGCCCGTGC
The DNA here is from genome assembly GCA_039185545.1 of Actinomycetota bacterium. Classification (GTDB taxonomy): domain Bacteria; phylum Actinomycetota; class Acidimicrobiia; order Acidimicrobiales; family Ilumatobacteraceae; genus Ilumatobacter_A. The sequence goes on along the minus strand of JBCDAK010000115.1, from coordinate 142 downwards.
CTCGGCCTTGCCGACGCCCTGCATCTTGAGCCCGAACGCCACATTGTCGAGCACGTTCATGTGCGGGAAGAGCGCGTAGTTCTGGAACACCGTGTTGACCGGCCGCTTGTGGGGCGGCAGCGTGCCGACCTCGTCGCCAAAG
>JBCDAK010000114.1:0-14523 GCA_039185545.1 Actinomycetota bacterium | reverse complement strand
CGCCCGCGTGGCGGCGAACCCTCGGATCACCGACGCGCTGACCGACCGGGCGACCGACCTGCTCGATGACGCCCGCCGGTTGCCGTTCCGTCGATTCGAGGAACGAGTGCGCACGTTCGTCAAGCTCGCCGACCGTGACGGCACCCGCAGCGTCGACGAACGCAACCGTGATCGCCGTGACGTCACGCTCCGCCAGCTGCCCGACGGGTCGTGGCGACTGCGGGGCCGGTTCCCCGCGTTGATGGGCGCCGAGATCAACGACACCATCGCCCACTTCATCGACGCCGAGTTCCACACCGACCTGCACGACGCGCGCCAACGAGCGAACGGCGCCGAGCCGGACTGGGGCGACCTCTCCCGAACCGAACCCCAACGACGCGCCGACGCCTGGCACGCCATCTGCCACTCGGCTGCCTCGGCACCCCACGGGCGCTCCACACCACTGCCCACGTTGAACGTCCTGTTCGACGCCGACAGCCTCCGCTCGGTCCTCGACGACGAACCCATCGACCCCGCCCGCCACCGCCAGGTGATCTGTCGCACCCAGCGCGGTGACGACATCCCACTCGACGAAGCCGCCGCGATGACCCTCTGGGCCCACGTGCGACGCATCGTCACCGACGGCGCCGACGCCATCATCGACCTCGGACGCCGCCGTCGACTCTTCCGCGGATCATCCCGCGACGCCGCACTCCTGCTCCACGACACCTGCGCCTGGCCCGGCTGCACCGTGCCCAGCGTCGACTGCGAAGCCGACCACGCCCGCACCTGGCACACCCACGGCACCACCGACCCCGACAACGGGCTGCCCTTGTGCAAGCGCCACAACCTCCACAAACACACCGGTCGATTCACCGCCCACCGCAACACCACAGGCCACTGGACCATCCACCACCCCGACGGCACACCCGTCGACTGAACCGCCTCGGTTGGCAGAGTTGACCCTCCGCGCGCCGCCGCACCCGCTTCAGTACGGTGATCGCGGTGACGGCTCGCCTGGTCGTGTTGGTGTCGGGATCCGGCTCCAACCTGCAGGCCATCATCGATGGGTGCGACGACGGTCGGCTCGATGCCGAGGTCGTCGGTGTGGTCTCCAATCGGCTCGACGCCTACGGCCTCGTGCGCGCCGACGGAGCGGGCATCCCGATCGAACCGATCACGCCGTTGGGCGGCGAGGAGCGACACACCTACGACACCCGGCTCGCCACGGTCGTCGAACGGCTCGCACCCGACTGGATCGTGCTGGCTGGCTGGATGCATCTGCTGTCGATGGCCTTCCTCGAGCGCTTTCCCGACCGGGTCGTGAACCTCCATCCGGCGCTTCCCGGCGAGCTCCCGGGCACCCGTGCCATCGAGCGCGCCTGGGCCGAGGCCGAGGCCGGCGACCGCACCGAGTCCGGGGTGATGGTCCACCTCGTCCCCGACGAAGGCGTCGACGACGGGCCGGTCCTCGGCGTCGCCACCGTGCCCATCGACCCGTCTGGCACACTGGACGAATTCGCTGCAGCCGTGCACCGGGCTGAGCACCAACTGCTCGTCGAGACCCTCGCCGAGCTCTGTTCCGAACCGCGACCCGAGCCGCGATCCCGACCCTGACCCCCCGACACTCAGGAGCCTCCCATGACCCACGTGAACGACGATCTGTTCGACCGATTCGAGGCACTCACGTTCGACGACGTCGTCGTCGTCCCCGGCTACTCCGAGACGCTTCCCGACTCGGTCGACACGTCGGCCACGTTCGCCGCCGACATCGAACTCGCCGTGCCGCTGGTGTCGGCCGCGATGGACAAGGTCACCGAGGCGCGGATGGCCATCGCCATGGCCCGCCACGGTGGCATCGGCGTGATCCACCGCAACATGTCGGCCGAGGAGCAGGCCGCCGAGGTCCAGAAGGTCAAGCGCTCGCAGTCGGGCATGATCACCGACCCGGTCACGCTCCCCCGCACGGCGCTCCTCCACGAGGCCGAGGAACTGATGCATCGGTTCAAATTCTCCGGCGTGCCCATCACCGATCCCGACGGCCGGCTGATCGGCATCCTGACCAACCGCGACATCCGCTTCTGTGAGGGAGCCGACTTCGAGCGTCCCGTCCACGAGTTCATGACGTCGGCCGACAGCCCCCGTGGTCTCGTCACGGCACCGGTCGGCACGTCGCTCGACGAGGCCAAGAAGATCATCCAGGCCCATCGCATCGAGAAGCTGCCGCTCGTCGACGAGAACGGCCACCTCGCCGGTCTCATCACGGTCAAGGACATCCAGAAGCGGCTCGACTACCCCAGTGCCTCGCGTGACTCGAAGGGACGTCTGCGCTGCGCCGCCGCGGTGGGCGTGGGGGCCGACCTCGAAGAGCGCGTCGAGCTCCTGTACGACCGGGGCGTCGATGCGGTGTCGATCGACACCGCGCACGGGCACTCCCTCAACGTCGTCAAGGCGATCGAACGGATCAAGGGCTCGTGGCCCGATCTGCCGGTCACCGCCGGGAACGTCGTCACCGAGGAGGGCGTCGAGGCACTCGCTGGTGCGGGCGCCGACGCGGTGAAGGTCGGGGTCGGCGCCGGCTCGATCTGCACCACACGCGTCGTGTCGGGAGCCGGCATGCCGCAGTTGTCGGCGATCTGGTTCGCCTCTCGTCGAGCCCACCAACTCGGGGTCCCCATCGTCGCCGACGGCGGCGTCACGTTCTCCGGCGACGTCGTGAAGGCCATCGCAGCGGGTGGCAGCACGGTGATGCTCGGCTCACTGCTGGCCGGAACCGAGGAATCACCCGGTGAGATGGAGCTCTTCGAGGGGCGCCGCTACAAGAGCTACCGCGGCATGGGGTCGCTCGGCGCGATGACCGGCGACTCGGCCGATCGGTATGCGACCTCGCAGTCCGAATCCGGTCGGACCGACGTCGGTGCGGCGTCCAAGAAGCTCGTTCCCGAGGGCATCGAGGGCCGGGTTCCCTACGCCGGTCCCCTCGGTGACGTCGTGTATCAGCTGGTCGGGGGTCTCCGCTCCGGGATGGGGTACGCCGGCGCCGGCAACCTCGATGCCCTCCGCACTGCCCGGATGATGCGGATCACGTCGGCCGGCGGTGCCGAGTCGCATCCGCACGACGTCACGATCACGAAGGAAGCACCGAACTACCAGCGCGGCTGATCGCTGCCGGTGGGCAGTGGCTCAGAGACGGCCGCGGGCCACGTCGACGTGCAGGCGTTGCAGAATCCCGGTCACGGCACTGAGCGTCGGACTCAGCTCGGTGGGATGCTTGCGGTCGGCCCAGACGGCGTCCGCGTCGGCGATCAGGGTCTCGCCGTGCGATCCGAGTTCGACGTGGCCGGACAGTCGGGCGACATCACCGCACGATCGACCGAGCGCCTCGGCGGTGTTGCAGATGCGGCGAACCAGCTCGGCGGGAGGCCGCGACGAGATCGGGTTCTGCTTCTGTGCGCTGAAGACGCCGAGCAGGAGCCGCCAGCGCCATTCCCGGGGCTCCTCGGTCGGGATCACCGCAAGCAGCCCCCGCAGGTCGTGAGCGTGATCGGATGCGTCGACGATCACACCCCGGAGTTCGGCGCTGCGCAGGGTCGGGTCCTCGGCCACGGGGCATCATCCTGCCATGACCGTGCTGCATCGGGTCGACCGCTCGCTCCCGGACGGCGTCACCGATCGCCCCGTCGAAGGCCACCACGTACCCGAAGCGTCGACGTTCGGGTCGGTGGTCGATCGAACCGACCCCGTCCTGGTCGTGTTCCTCCGTCACTACGGTTGACTCTTCTACCGTGAGCTCGTCGGCGAGTTCGCCGACGCCCGACGCAAGAATCCCGAGTTCCCGACCACCGTGTTCGTCTACCAGGGACGTCCCGACCAGTCACCGCTGTTCTTCGACCGACTCGACCCGGAGGCGACAGCGATCGCCGACCCCGACGGCGATCTCTTCGCAGCGTTCGAGATCCGGCGCGGCGGCTGGCGCGAGATGTTCGGACTCCGCGCCTGGGTAGCCGGGATCCGGGCGACCCTGAAGGGCAACCTGATCAACCGCAAGATCGGCGATCCGTGGACGCTGCCGACGGTGCTCGTCGCGTCGGGCGGTCGCGTCGTGGCGGAGTTCATCGGCGAACACGCCGGCGACCATCCCGACGTCGCGACGCTGGTCGAGCAGCTCGACGAGCTCGGGATCGGAGTCGGCTCGTGACGGAGGCCGTCACCCGCGTGGTCGCCGTCCACGGCAACGGTGGAGGGTCCACTCGATTCGACTCGATGATGCCCCACGTCCCCGATGGTGTGAGCGTCGAGGCGATCGACCTCCCCGGCTTCAACGGCGTGCCACTCGATCCGGCGCTCGACTCGGTCGCTGCGTACGCCGACCGTCTCGGCGACATGCTCACCGACCGGCCCGTCGTACTCGGCCACGGCATCGGCGGCAGCATCGCGTTGGACCTCGCGAGCCGACGTCCTGACAGGCTGAGCGGCCTGATCCTCCACGCGCCCGTCGGGGCTGACCTCGACACCCGCCTGTTCCCGAAACTGATGTCGCCGACACCCGTGCGCTCGTTGATCAAGCGGGCGATCGCCGCACGTCCGCTCCGGCCGCTCTGGAAGCGTGCGTTCTTCCCGAACGGAGCTCCCGACCCGGTGCTCGACACGTTCTTCGAGGGGTATCGGACGTGCGAGGCGTTCTCGTCGATGTTCGACATCATCGATGTCGACTGGTTCACAGCGCTGCGTCCGGTCACCGCCGTGCCCACGGTGCTGCTGTGGGGTGAACACGATCGAGTTCTGAAGCAGGGCCAGTCCGACGCCATCCGATCCAAGGCACCCGACGCCGAGATCCTCATCCAGCCCGGGTGGGACCACTTCCCGATGATCGAACAGCCCGAGGAGTACGCGGGTGTCGTCGCCGACCTGGCGCGATCGCTGGCGTCGGATCGCTGACCGTCTGCCCGTCGCTGGTCGACGATCGGACCCGATCTCGGCGGGCCCGGATGGATCGGTGGCGCTCGGATCGGGACGGGGTGCTGACCTCGGGATCGCCGAGAAAGCGGCCTCACTCGACCGGTTGGCCGCCGCCGGGTTCGGCGTTCCCGCCGGCTTCGTGGTGCCGGACGGAGTCGAGATGTCCGGCGAGTCCCTCGACGCCTGGTGCGCGTCACGAGGCCTCACGTCTCTCGCCGTGCGGTCGGCGTTCAGCGCCGAGGACGGGACCGCCGAGAGTCGGGCCGGTTGGTTCCTGACGCGTCTCGACGTGGCTCCGAGCCAGGTGAGCGCCGCGATCGACGAAGTACGGTCGTCGGCCGCCGCCCGCGGCATCGAGACCGAGTCGGTCCGTCTCGACGTGCTCGTCATGGAGATGGTCCGAGCCACTCGTTCCGGCGTGGCGTTCTCCGAACCCGGCACGTACGACGATGTCGTCAACTCGACGACCGGACTGGCGGATCGACTGGTGTCCGGCGAGGAGGAAGGAGAGCGCCTGCTGCTCCCCCGGCTCGAGTCCGTCGATGCCGGTTGGATGCGGAGACTGCAGTCGCTCCTCTCCGACCTGCGACGGAAGCTCGGCGACGAGCCGTGGGACGTCGAGTGGGCTGATGACGGGTCGGCGTGTTGGCTGGTCCAGGTCCGCCCGATCACCGCCCCGACGGTGCGCGACGAGGTGTTGACCCTCGCCAATCACGCCGAGATCCTGCCCGAGCTGCCGTCGACGCTGATGACGAGTGTCATCGAGCACGCCGGCCCCGACCTGTTCGCCTGGTATCGCCGCCGCGTGCCCGGCCTGCCCGCCGGTCGGGACTTCTTGCACGTCGTCGCCGGGCGACCGATGATCAACCTGTCGCTGCTCGAGGACATGATGCGGCATCTCGGCCTGCCGACCGCTCTCGTGGCGGAGTCCATCGGCGGCGACGTCGGTGGCACCAGCCATCCCGTCGCTCCCGGTCGGTTGGTCCGTCGGTCGCCGTCGCTCCTGCGTCTGGGCTTCGCACAGGTCACGGCGGTGGCCTTCGCGTCGCGCAACGAACGACGGATCGCGGCGATCGGGGTCGACGGCGCCTCCTCGTTCTCGGAGGCGCTCGACCAGCTCCACGACGCCTACGTCGCCCTGGTGACGGGAATGTTCCCGCTGTCGTCGGCGATCGGTCCCCCGCTCTCGGCGCTCCGTCGTCTGGGAGTCCTCCACGAGCATGCCGGTTCCCACCGCACCATCACGACCGAGCTGTCCGACCGACTCGGCGAGGTCCGGATCGCGTCGCCCGATCGACGACCCGCCGAGCTCGACCGGTTCCTCGCCGACTTCGGACACCGCGGCGTCTACGAGAGCGACATCGCCCGGCCCCGATTCGCCGACGAGCCGGACCGGTTCATCGTGGGGTCGTCGGCGGCCGGTGCGGGGGACGGCCTCGTTCTCCACGAGTCGTCTCCGGGTCGGCGATCCCTTCGCTGGTACCCGACACGACCGCTCTGGTGGCTCGCCGCTCGCCCGCTCGCCGCTCGCGAGCGCTACCGACACGAGGCGATGCGCAGCTTCTCGGCGATCCGCCGGTCGCTCGTCCGTCTGGCCGACGACGCGGTCGCGGACGGACGGCTCTCCTCGGGCGACGATCTGTGGCTCCTCGACGTCGATCGAGCACGATCGCTCGACGCCGGCGAACGGGTCGTCACCGCCGAGATCGAGGAGCTCCGAGCCGAACGTCGGCGGCTCGCCGAGATCCACCCACCTCACCTCGTGCGGCGGTTCGACGATCCCGACGACTGGGGTCCGGATGCTGCCGCCACCGGTGACCGATGGTCGGGCCTGCCGCTCACGACCGGACGGGTGTCGGGTCGCGCCTGGGTGCTCAGAGAGCCCGACGACGGATTGCCCGACGGGTTCGAACCGGCGACGACCGTGCTCGTCGCCCGGTCGATCGACGCCGGGTGGATTGCCACGCTGTCATCGGTCTCCGCCGTCGTGGTCGAGATCGGTGGCGATCTCTCGCACGGTTCGATCCTCGTCCGCGAACTCGGCCTGCCGGCCGTCACCAACGTCCGAGGCGTCACCGCCGCCCTCTCGGACGGCGACGAAATCACCGTCGACGCAGGTGCGGGCACCGTTCGACGGAGCTGACGCACGGTCGCGCGCGTCCTCGTCGACCAGACTCTCGGCGTGCGACCGTTTCGTTTCGGCGTCCAGGCGCTGCCGTCAGGCGGACCCGGTGAGTACCGCGAGCTCGCGAAGCGAGTCGAGGATCTCGGCTACGCCGAGTTGTTCACCGCCGATCACCTGGGCGCGGCCGATCCGTTCCTGCCGTTGATCACGGCGGCCGAGGCCACGTCGACTCTTCGTCTGGGCCCGCTCGTCCTCAACAACGAGTTCCACCACACGGCACTCCTCGCCCGTGCCGCCGCCACCTTCGATCGGTTCACCGATGGACGCCTGGTGCTCGGCATGGGAACCGGATACCAGCGCTCCGAGCACGATGCCGCCGGCGTCGAGCTCCGCGAGCCCGCACTCCGTGTGACCCGATTCGAGGAGACGCTGATCGTCCTCCGTTCACTCCTCGACGACGGATCGGCCCACCTCGACGGTGAGGAGGTCACCGTGTCGATCGACGACCTCGGTGTCCGGCCCGTCGACCGGGTGCCACTCCTCGTCGGGGGACACGGGCGCCGAGTCGTCTCGATCGCGGCTCGCAATAGCGACATCTTCCAGTTCACCGGCCTGACCCATGCCGAGGGAACGGGTGATCCCGGTGCGGGCGGGTTCCAGCGGGCCCAGCTCGACGAGCGCCGACGGTGGCTCGAGGAGGCCGCCGGCGATCGCTTCGCGGAGATCGATCTGTCGGCGCTCGTCCAGATCGTGGTCGTCGGCGGCGGCGACGAGGAGCGCACCAGGGCGGCCGACCGGCTCGCACTCGATCCCGCCGACCTCTCCGAGTTGCCGTTCACCCTGATCGGCTCGGTCGACCAGATCGTCGACCAGGTGGTCCGACTTCGCGAGTCCCTCGGCATCCACCACTACGTGATCCGCGACGTGGAGGGTTTCGCTCCCGTGGTCGAGCGGCTCACCGGAACGTGAGACGAACGACCACGGGGCGATCCGATCAGGCAGTCGTCAGCGGGCTGTCCTCGACACGTTGATGTCGTCGATGCCCTCGGCGTCGATCGGCTCCTCGCCGTTGCCGGTCAGGTCACTCCGCTTCACGAGGATGCCGCCTTCGCCGGCGTCGGCCTGCTCGGCTGCGATGCCGTTGTTGTCGTTGCCGACGATCACCGACCGGTCGACGACGAGCCAGAGATTGCCGTCGCCCTCCTCGGTGAGGTCGACACCGTCCTGGCTCAGCGAGTTCGACGACGACGTCCGGCCCATGCCGACGGACAGGTCGCCGTCATCCTCCTCGTCGACCTTGACGCCCTCGTCCTCGTTGCCGTCGGCCACGACCGTGTGGATCTGCACGTCGACCGATCCCTCGCCCGCCTCGTCGAGGTCGAGACCTTCATCGAAGTTGTTGCTCATCGACGACCGAGCGATCGACACCCAGATGTCGCCCGGACCGACCTCGTCGATGTCGAAGCCGTCGTCGAGGTCCTCGAGGCCGTCGACCGTCTCGCCACTGTTGCCGTTGGCGTCGAACGTCGAGCGGGTCACGATCGCGCCGACACCGCCGTCGCCGGTCTCGTCGAGCTCGACTCCGTCCGCGAGGTTGCCGTCGAACGCCGTGCGGGAGAACTCGGCGTGGATGCCTCCGTCGGCGCCGTCGTCGACGCGCACGCCGTCGAAGTCACGCGGGCACCCGGTGGCGGTCGAGTCGTCGAATCCGCCGGCCAGTGTGCCGTTGCCGATCACGGCACCGTTCTTCAGCTTGATCGTGATCGATCCGGCCGAGTCGACCGGGTGCGGATCGGTGCAGCCCGGGTGTGGCACGTCGTCGCTGTTGTAGCCGGTGGTCGACTGTCCGTCGACGAAGATGCCGTGGAACTTGCTGTCGGTCACCGTCACCCGGTTCATCTCGATCGTCATGTCACCGGCGTCGGCGGGGAGGAACACGGCGAGGCCGTTGTTGAAGCTGCCGGCGAAGGTGAGACGCCGCATCGACAGATCGGCGCCCGAGCGGGACACGAACAGCCCGCCGTCGAACGTCGGGTTGGCGGCGGCCGCAGCGGGATCGCCGGAGATCACGTTGTCGCGCCCGAGCAGAGAGAGATGCTGGTCGCCGGTGTACTCGACCGGCGACTCGAGCAGCACGTCGACGCCGGATCGGAACACGATCCGATCGATCTCGGGGTCGCCGTTCGCCGCCTCGATCGCTGCTCGGAACGACCCCTCGCCGGAGTCGGCCGAGCTCGACACCCGCACGGTGTCGTCGCGTCCGGCCTGGGCGGACGTGGAGGAGAGTGCGACGGTGGCGGCGACGGCCGCCGTGGTGACGACGAGGCCGAGGCGACGTCGGGAGGATCGGATCACGGGTGGTCCTTTCGATCAGGAACGGGATGGGTCACCTGGTCGCGTTGCAGCGGGAAGCGGCAGCCGGACCGTAGGAAACGCCGATGGACGCCCGCCGACGTGTCGATGAACGTCAGATGGACGAGACCTGTCGCTCGGGTCAACTGTGACGATCAGCCGCGGAGAGTGTCGGGTCGTTCTCGAAGCGGGTCACCTCGTCCACCGAGGTGAGACGGTGGACCGTCGCTCGAGCCCACAGCGGGCTGCGTGCAAGCGCCTCGTACTGGGAGCGAACTCGGGGATGACTGGTCCACGCCCAGACGATGATGTTGGTCGCCGGGTCGCGCGACACGAGGTTGCGGAACCGTTCCCGGTTGCCGCCCCACAGTTCCTGACGAGTCGCCGCCCGCTTCAGACTGCGGCGAATGACCCGCGAGGTCGACCGCCACCGCGGAAGATCGAGCCAGACGATCGTGTCGGCACGGCCGTGGACGATGTCGGCGGTGGTGGAGTAGTTGCCCGACACGACCCATCCTCCGCGGTCGGCGTCGGCTCGGTCGAGCGCCTCGGTGATCCGACGTCGCAGTTCGGGCGTCTCGGGCAACGACCAACCGGGACCGTGGAACAGCTCGTCGAGGTCGATCCGCTCGACGTCGAGCGAATGGGCGACCTGACCCGCGAGGGTCGACTTTCCGCTCCCGGACGCACCGATGACCGCACAACGCCGCACCGGGCCAGTGTGCCCGGTGCGGCGCTGTGCCGTTCAGTGAGTTGTCGAGACCCGAATCAGGTCGCCGAGGCGACCGGGATGAAGGTCTGGGTCGAGAAGTCCTCGGGTGCCGGGACGGTCAGGACGCCGTTGACGTCCTGCTCGAGGTAGTCGATGAAGCCCTGGGCGTAGTCGATGAACGTGTCGACCACCCTGCCCTCTTCGAACGCCACGCCGAAGGCGAAGTAGCCGTCGCGGCCGCTGGCGATGAAGCTGTTCGTCGCCACGACATAGGTGGCGGCTTGATCGATCGCCACCCACGTGCCGTCGTCCTGCTTCACCTCGACGTTCGTGAAACGCTCACCGAACGCCTGGTTGAGATCGAGGTCCCAGCGCAGGCTCGAGCCGTACGGATACGAGCCGGTCGAGCCGCCGTTGACGAGGAAGTTCTCGACGGCCTGCTCGAGGGCGAGGTTCACCTCGGAACCGGTCAGCTCGAGCTCGACCAGCGTGTTGGCGAACGGCAGGAGCGTGTACACGTCGCCGATCGACACGTCACCCTCCGGAATGTCGATGCGCACACCGCCGGCGTTCTGCAGCGCGAAGTCGGCGCGGAACGCACGGGCGGCGAACGCGTCGGTCACGACCTGCTGGATGAAGCCGCCGTTCACGTCGGCGGCCGCACCGGAGGCGGCGACCTCGTTCGTCGCACAGATCTGCGACCGGGTGTCACCCGGAAGGCGGTTGAGGCACAGGTCCTCGCTCGCCGAGCCGATCACCTGCTGCGTGAGCACGTCGACCTGCTCGGCGAAGGTGTCGAGCACGCCGGTGGCTCCCGGATCGGGGGTGACCACGTCGATCAACGACGTGGCCTCGATGGCGGCGAGGATCTCCTCGAGCTCGACGCCCTCGGCGGTCACGTCGTCGATGATCTGGTCGCCGTCCTCGTCGAGAACGGGCTCGCCGTTCTCGTCGACGCGAGGCACCTCGTACACGAACGGGGCGTCGACGAGCAGGTGTGGCGTGCCGCCGCACTCGCTGACGTGACCGTTCTCGAAGGTGAGGTTCAGCTCACCGACGACGTAGCTGTACTGCCACGCCTGCACGACGCAGACGGGATCGCCGTCGGCGTTGGTGGTGATCGTCGGGTACTCCCCCTCGGGGTTGAGGCCGAACGGGCCGTAGTCGCCGAGGAGGCTGTGGCTGTCGCCGCCCACGATGGCGTCGATGCCCGAGACCTGGCCGGCGAGGTCGAGGTCGTTCGAGTACTGCTGGTGGGTCACGAGCACGATGTTCTCGATCCCCATCTCCTGCAGTTCGGCGACCTTGGCCTGTGCGGTCTCGACCTCGTCGAGGAACTGCGTGGTCTCGAACGGCGACGACGACACCTCGGTCTTCTGCTTGATGTCGATGCCGATGAAGCCGACCTTCTGGCCGTCGAACTCCTTGATCACGTAGGGCTGGATCAGGCTCGTGTCCGCGTCGGGAGCCAGCGGAGTGCCGACCTCGGGGACCACGTTCGCCGCGATCACCGGGGTGTCGCACACGACGCCGTCGCTGTTCGCCTGGCCGTTGTTGAGATCGCCGATGAACGAGGCCAGGCCGTCGTCACCGTCGTCGAACTCGTGGTTGCCGAGCGCCAGCATGTCGAAGCACACTTCGTTCATCAGCGCAGCGTCGGCGGTGCCGCCGAACAGGCTGTAGAAGAGCGTGCCGGTGATGGCGTCGCCGGCGTGGATCTTCACCGGGTTCTCGAGGCTCGACTCGAGCTCCTGGATCTTGGTGACCACACGGGGGAATCCACCGAGCACGTGCTCGAACTCACCGACGCTCGTGCCGAGGTCGAGTTCACCGTCCTCCTCCTGGAGATGCGAGTGGTGGTCGTTGATGTGGATCAGGTTGACGGTGAGTGGTCCGTCGTCGTCGACGATCGTGCCGACGCCCCTCGTGTCGCCGCCTCGTGCCCCGAACAGCGGCAGGACCCGCAAACGAAACGTCTCGTCGTCTTCCTCGACGTCGTCGTCGATGAGCGGCACCGTCACGGTGGTCGAGGTGTGACCCGCCGGGATCACCACGAGTCGGATCGTGCGCTGGAAGTCCTGTCGGGCCTTCGCCGTGCGGTTCTGCGTGAACGCGATGCCGACGGCTGCGCGACGCGACGGTGCGTCGAGGGACACCTCGAACGTCATCGAGCCGTCGCCCTCGCTGGCCGTCGCGTCGGAGACCGACACACTCGGCCGCGAGTTCCTCCCAGCCTCCACCGGACCGGCCGCCGTGACGACTGCACCGGCCGCGAGGGCGGCGGCACAGCCGAGTACCTGAAGTCGTTTCATGACGACCATCGTCGCGTGTTCGCGCGGTGACTGTCGACAGATCGTCTGACACGTCGACGCGCGGCCGCCGTGCGTTCACCCCGGCGCCAACAGCGCGACACCTCGCAGGACGTCAGGCGAGCAGGTCGACGAACGCTTCGAGTTGGCGCAGGTTGCGGCACTCGTAGACGCCGTCGGTGTGCACGCCGTACTCGCCGACGATCGAGTCACCGGTGTTCCAGTAGCTCTTCGGCTCGGGGTTGAGCCAGTAGACGTGCCGCGCCTTGTGCTGCATCTCCTTGACCACCCAGCTCTGGCTCGCGTGGTAGTTGTTGCGCGCGTCGCCCAGCAGCAGCACGGTCGACTTGGGCCCCACGTCCTTCTGGTGACGCTCCCAGAACACCTCGAACGCGTGGCCGTAGTCGGAGTGTCCGTCGACCCACACCACGTCGGCCTCGGTGTTGACCCGGTGGATCGCCTCGGAGATGTCCTCGGTGGCCCGGAAGAAGTCGGTGACCTCGTCGATGCCGTCGATGAACACGAACGACCGCACTTTCGAGAACTGGTTCTGGATGGCGTACACCAGCATCAGCGTGAACCGGGCGAACGCCGCGACCGACCCGGAGATGTCCGCGATGACGATCAGCTCGGGCTTCGACGGACGGGGGTACTTGAACTTGGGCTCGGCCGGCACGCCGCCGTAGCTGAGCGAATGGCGGACCGTGTTCCGAAAGTCGAGCGGACCCTTTCGTCCGTGCTTGCGCTTGCGGGCCAGTCGGGCCGCGAGCTTGCGGGTGAGCGGGTACAGCGCCTTCTTCAGCGACACCATCTCGTCGCGTGAGGCATGCATGAACTCGACGTCTTCGGGGAGCGGCTTGCGCAACGTCTTGGCCATCGCCTCGGCGCCGCGGTCGGCGACCAGCCGACGCCGGATCTCGGCCTCGATCTCGCCCTTGAACTTCTCGATGCGGTCGGAGTACTCCTCCTTCTCGAGCCGCTCCTCGAGAGGAGTCATCTCGGAGTTCATCTGCTCCCGAGTGGCCTCCATCATCTTGTCGAGCATGTTGTCGAGATCGAGGTTCCGCAGCGTGCGGTACAGGTAGTAGGTGCCGCCGACGGGTCGGCCGGGCTCCATTCCGGCGAAACGCTGAACTGCCTGCTTGGCCATGGCCCGCATGAGACCCTGGTCGCCGTTCATGAGCGCCTGCATGAGCATCTGGGCGATCTCTTCGGGCGTGAGCGAGTCCATCCCGCCCTGGCCCTTGCCCTCGCCCTGCTGCTGCAGGTCCTGCATCTCGCGCCACAGCTCATCGAGATCACCCTCGGCGTCGGGATCGATCTGGTACTGCGGGCCCCTCAGGCTGAAGTAGACCTCGAAGACCGTCTCGAAGCTGCGCCAATGGGCATGGTTCTTGATGAGCGTGGCGCCGAGTGCGTACTTGAACGCCTCGCGATCCTCGATCGGGATGTGCTGCACCGCCTCCATGGCGTCGAGGTTCTCGGTGAGCGACACGGGCAACCCCGCATTGCGCAGCTCGACGACGAACCCGTTGAGCAGCTCGAGCATGCCGCCGTGACCTCCCGGGTCAGACCCCCGAGGTAACGCCTGCGTGTCGGTCATGGTTCAGCCACCTGCTCAATCGTCGACGGCCAGCTCTTTGGCGGCCTTGGCGATGTCGGTCTGGTACTTCAGGAGGATGTTGAGGGTCTCCTTCGCGATCTCCTCGTCGATGGTCTCGATGTTGAGGAGCATCAGCGTGCGGGCCCAGTCGAGGGTCTCGGAGACCGATGGCGACTTCTTCAGGTCGAGCTGACGGATCGACCGGACGACCCGGGCGACCTGGTCAGCCAGGTTCTCGGTGATGTCCGGCGTCTTCGCCAGCACGATCTCGCGCTCGCGGTCGAGTTCGGGGTAGTCGACGTGCAGGTAAAGGCAGCGGCGCTTCAGCGCCTCGGACAGCTCGCGCGTGTTGTTCGACGTGAGGAACACCAGCGGGATCTGCTTGGCGGCGATCGTGCCGAGCTCTGGGATCGACACCTGGTAGTCCGACAGGATCTCGAGCAGGAGGGCTTCGGTCTCGACCTCGACGCGATCGACCTCGTCG
>JBCDAK010000113.1:0-14547 GCA_039185545.1 Actinomycetota bacterium | reverse complement strand
TGACCCTCGTTGACGACGGGCAGCGGGTCGCACGGGCCCGCAGGCGGCGCCTCGGTCTCGGGCGGTGCCTCGGTCTCGGCGGGTGCCTCGGTCTCGGCGGGTGCCTCGGTCTCGGCGGGCGCGTCGGTCTCGGCGGGTGCCTCGGTCTCGGCCGGAGCTTCGGTCTCGGCCGGTGCTTCGGTGTCGGCCGACTCGTCGTCGTCGCTCCCGCAGGCAGCAGCGACCAGCGACACTGCGAGGACGCCGACGGCCAACTTCGTGGTGGTCTTGTTCATGATCTCCCTCCCAGGATCTCGCGACTCGCGTCGAGCCGAATCCCGCGAGGGTATCCGCGGTGCACCCGGCCAAGATGGCCTCGCATGGCAGACGGTTCGTCGACCCACCGGTACCTCGAGGCGGTCGCGTCCCTGGTCGACGCGGCGGCCGGTCGTCGCGTCCGGTCGGGAACGGTCGTCGTCGGGCCCGCCGACCGTGAGGGATCGGTCGCCGCGGTCGGCTACTTCCTCCCGACCCACACCGCGGTCATGTGTGCGCCGGAGCGGATCGATCGGTACTCGGCGCTGGTGGACGACCTTCCCGACGGCGCCGTCCTCGTCGCCGAGGAGTTCGTCTCCCAGGCCGAGGCGCTCGGCGGTGAGTTCGCCGGCGCCGGGCTCAACCACGTGTTCCCGCTCGGCGGTGTGCCGTCGGGTGACGTCCCGCCCGACGTCTCGGTGCTCGAGCTCGATGCCGAGTCGGACGATGACCGGGCGGTCGTCCGGACACTGCTCGCCGAGTGCCCCGACGACGAGGTCGACGAGGCCGAGATCGATCCCGACGCGCTCGACCCGCGCATCGTGGTGCTCGTCGACGGGGCGGGAGCTGCGGTCGCCTTCGCGTCGGGCTACTCGTGGGACTACGCGCCCGAGTTCGACGACGTCGGCGTGCTGGTCCGTCCCGACGCCCGGGGTCGGGGACTCGGCCGTGCGGTGGTTGCCGAGTACATCCGGCGACACGGTGGGCAGAGGTCGTTCCTCTACCGACATGACGTCGAGAACGCCGGCTCGGCAGCGCTGTGCCGCTCGGTCGGGTTCGAGGCGGTCCACCGCCTCGTCGCCGTCACCGTCCCCTGACCCGGACGCATCGTCGCCGGGTCTACGTTGGTCGACGTGACCATCACGAGCGACCCGACCACCACGTCGCCTCTCGACCCCGAGGTGGTCGCAGCCCACTGCGACGCCGTGTGGGACGGCATCGAACCCGTTCTCCACGACTACATCGCGATCCCCGCGCTGTCGCAGAACTTCGATCCCGACTGGCGCGCGAACGGCGAGATCGCTCGGGCCGTCGAACTGATCGCGGCCTGGTGCCGCGAGCGCCCCATCCCCGGCCTCACCGTCGAGGTGCTCGACCACCCCGATCGCTCGCCGGTGATCGTGATGGAGATCCCGGCCACGGGTTCGGACGTCGACCCGGTCGATGCGGTCCTCCTGTACGGCCACCTCGACAAGCAGCCCGAGATGGAGGGTTGGCGTGACGATCTCGGTCCGTGGACGCCGGTCCGCGAGGGCGACAAGCTGTACGGGCGGGGCGGTGCCGACGACGGATACGCCGCGTTCGCCAGCCTGACCGCCATCGAGGCCGTCCACGCAGCGGGCGGGGCGCACACCCGATGCGTGGTGCTGATCGAGGCGGGCGAGGAGTCGGGATCGCCCGATCTGCCCGCCTGGGTCGACGATCTCGCCGACCGGATCGGCACCCCGAGCCTCGTGGTGTGTCTCGACTCCGGCTGCATCGACGCCGACCGAATGTGGGTCACGACGTCTCTGCGCGGCCTGGTCCTCGGCACCCTCACGGTCGACATCGTCCGCGAGGGGCTGCACTCGGGCGATGCGTCCGGCATGGTGCCGTCCTCGTTCCGGATCGCCCGACAGCTCCTCGATCGCGTCGAGGACTCAGCGACGGGCGAGGCGTTGCTGCCGGAGCTCGTCGTCGAGGTCCCGCCCGGGCGGATCGACGAGGCGCGCGCCACCGCCGACGAGATCGGTCCGATCGGCGACCACTATCCGTTCGTCGACGGAGCGGGCCCGACCACCGACGACCCCGCCGAGCAGCTCCTCGCTCGCACATGGCGGGCCACGCTGAGCGTCGTCGGTGCCGACGGTCTGCCGCCCACGGCGAAGGCGGGAAACGTGCTGCGTCCGTCGACGTCGCTGAAGCTGTCGTTCCGTCTGCCGCCGACCGCCGATCCTGCAGCTGCAGCCGAGGCGATCCGCGCCGCACTCGAGTTCGACCCGCCGTACGGAGCGCGGGTCCGCTTCCACTCGATCGATGCCGGGCCCGGCTGGAACGCTCCGCCGACCGCGCCGTGGCTCGCCGAGGCCCTCGACCACGCGTCGTCGGCCACCTTCGGCCGCCCGGCCCGGTCGTTCGGCGAGGGCGGGTCGATCCCCTTCATGGGGATGCTCGGCGAAACGTTCCCCGATGCTCAGTTCGTGATCACCGGAGTCCTCCTGCCCGACTCCAACGCCCACGGCCCGAACGAGTACCTGCACCTCCCGACCGCTCGTCGACTCACGATGTCGGTCGCACACCTCCTCGACGCCCACGCCCGCCGCTGACTCCCGGGTGTTACCTTCGTCACATGGACGGGGGTCTGGGGGAACGGTTGGCCGCGACGTTGGCGAGGTGGTGGCCCGATGCCGATGGCATCGGCGTGCACGATCTGGCGCCGATTCCCGGCGGGTTCTCGCGCGAGACGTTCCGCTTCGACGCGACCGTTCAGACCGAGGGCGCCGAGGAGCGTCACGCACTGATCCTCCGCAAGGATCCGCCCGACTCCGTGGCGATCCTGCACACCAGCCGGGAGGTCGAACACGACCTCATCGAGCGAGTGCGAGCGTCGACGACGGTGCCGGTCACCGAGAGCCTCGGTGCCGAGATGGACCGGTCGGTGTTCGGCGAGGCGGCCATGATCCTGCGCCGCGCCGGCGGGAGCCCGACCACGACCGATCTGTTCTACGGCGGGCCCGATGCCGACCAGGCCGACGACGTGGCGCGACACCTGTGCGAGTCCCTCGTGGAGCTGCACGGAACCGGCATCGACACACTCGATCCCGACGGTGCGTTGGCCGATCCACGCGGCGTCGGCATCGACCCCGGCAGCTGGCAGTCGTACATGGAGTCGACGTTCCAGTACTACCTCGACGGGTACGAGCGCATCAATCGTGAACCGGGGATCTGCATCCTGCTCGACGCGTTCCTCACGTTGCGGCGCCACCCGCCGCGACCGCTCCCTCTCGCCGTGATCCACGGCGACTTCAACCCGGCCAACTTCCTCTACGGCGACGGTCGGGTCACGGCGCTCATCGACTGGGAGAACGCGCGCATCGGCGATCCGCGCGAGGACCTCGGCTGGATGATGATGATGGACGACCTGTCGCACACCCAGGTGATGCAGCACCCCGTCGACGAAGGCGGGTTCCTCGCCTACTACAACCGTCTCACCGGGCTCGACATCACGCCGGAGGAACTCGGCTACTTCATCCTGTTCGGCACGTCCAACATCGCCATTCCGGTCAACGAGGCGATCCAGCGCCGGGTCGACGGCGAGAGCCGGGAGTTCCTCCACCTGTACCTCGTCCAGTCGAGCGTTCCCGCGTTGCCCGGCATCGCGCAGCTCCTCCAGTACCCGGGAGCCCCGTCATGATCACCACCCCGTCGGTCGACCAGCTCCTCGAGGGCGTCATGCTCGCGATCGAGGACGAGATCGTGCCCTCGATCTCGAACCCCAAGGCACACGCCACGGCGCAGATGATCCAGTCGGTGCTCCAGGGGGTTCGTCAGATGCTCCCCGTGCTCGACGCCCAGCTCGCCGAGGAACACAACGACATGATCCGCACCCTCCGCGAGACGGCCGAGTCACTCGGCGACGCTGCCGGTGACGCCGCCGATCGGGTCCGGGAGCGAGCGGCCACGTTCGGCGGACGCGACGAGCTCCCGGTTCCGGTCGATCGCGAGGTAGCACTCGCGTCGTACGAGGAACTCGGGCACGCGATCGAGGCGTCGTTCCGCGATCTCGACGAGTTGCTGCGCGACGGCGTCGAGTCGGCGGCCGCTGCGCAAGACGTGGTGCGCGCGCACCTGATGCCGCGCTACCTCCGCGACGTGGCCTCGATCAAGGTCCACGAGGGGTTCGTCGGCCGCAGCTGATCGCCCGTTCGTCGGATCAGGCCAGCCAGGCGGGGCGCGACGACTCGAACGCGTCGATGTCGTCGGCGCTGGTGAGCGTGATGCCGATGTCGTCGAGCCCGTTGAGGAATCGGTGCCGGGTCGAGTCGGTCATCGGGAACTCGACGTCGACGTCGATCGAGGGGATCTCGACGCGGCGGCGGTCGACGTCGACCACGATCGCCGTGTGAGGGTCGGCGTCGATGGCGTCCCAGATCTGCTCGACGGTCGCCTCGTCGACGACCACCGGCACCACGCCGTTCTTCGTGCAGTTGTTGGAGAAGATGTCGGAGAAACTCGGTGCGATGACGGCATCGAAGCCGTACTGCTGCAGCGCCCACACCGCGTGCTCCCTTGACGACCCGACGCCGAACGCCGGGCCGGCAACGAGGATGTTGGCCCCCGCGAACCGTTCGTCGTTGAGGACGAAGTCCTGCTCGTCGCGCCAGGCGGAGAAGAGGCCCTTCTCGAACCCGGTCCGCTCGACCTGCTTCAGCCAGACCGCCGGGATGATCTGGTCGGTGTCGACGTCGCTCCGACGCAGCGGGACGCCGGTGCCCTCGATGATCGTCACCGCCTTCACGACCGGACTCCCTCGCCGGTGGGCCCGAGATCATCGGGTGTGCTGAACGTGCCGGCGACCGCGGTGGCGGCGGCGACGGCGGGCGACACGAGGTGCGTGCGTCCACCCGGACCCTGCCGTCCTTCGAAGTTGCGGTTCGAGGTGCTGGCCGCCCGCTCCCGAGGCTGGAGTTTGTCGGGGTTCATGGCGAGGCACATCGAGCAGCCGGGCTCGCGCCAATCGGCGCCGGCGGCCGTGAACACCTCGTGGAGACCCTCGGACTCGGCCTGTGCCTTCACGGCGTGGCTGCCGGGCACGATCATCGTGCGCTCGACGGTGACCGTACGTCCGCGCAGCACGTCGGCGGCGGCGCGGAGGTCTTCGATGCGACTGTTGGTGCACGAGCCGATGAACACGGTGTCGACGGCGACGTCGCGCATCGACGTGCCGGCCTCGAGGCCCATGTACTCGAGCGACCGCTCGACCGTGGACTGGGTGGTCGGGTCGTCGAAGCTCGCCGGGTCGGGGATCGGCGTGTCGATCGACGCCACCTGTCCCGGGTTGGTCCCCCAGGTGACATGCGGCGCGATGTCGGCGGCGTCGAGGACGATCTCGACGTCCCAGTCGGCGTCGGCATCGGAGTCCAGGGTCGACCAGTCGGCGACCGCGGCATCCCACGCGTCGCCCGACGGAGCGTTGGCCCGACCCTGCAGGTAGTCGAACGTGGTCTCGTCGGGTGCGATCAGCCCGGCCTTCGCGCCGGCCTCGATCGACATGTTGCAGACGGTCATCCGGCCCTCCATCGAGAGCGAACGAATGGCCGAACCGCGGTACTCGATGACGTGGCCGATGCCGCCCGTCGTGCCGATCTCGCCGAGGATCGCGAGGATCACGTCCTTCGCCGTGACACCCGGCCGCAGCTCGCCCTCGACCGTGACCGACATCCACTTCGGCCGGACCTGCGGAAGCGTCTGCGTGGCGAGCACGTGCTCGACCTCGCTGGTGCCGATGCCGAACGCCAGCGCACCGAACGCGCCGTGCGTGGCCGTGTGCGAGTCGCCGCACACGATGGTCATGCCCGGGAGCGTGCGGCCCTGCTCGGGACCGATCACGTGGACGATGCCCTGACCCGGGTCGCCCATCGGGAAGTTCGTGATGCCGAACTCGGCCGTGTTCGTCCGCAGCGTGTCGACCTGCTTGGCCGAGATCGGATCGGCGATCGGCTGATCGATGTCGGCGGTGGGGACGTTGTGGTCCTCGGTCGCGATGGTCAGGTCGGGTCGCCGCACCGTGCGGCCGGCCATGCGGAGACCGTCGAACGCCTGCGGGCTCGTGACCTCGTGGACGAGGTGCAGGTCGATGTACAGCAGGTCTGGTTCGCCGGGTGCGTCGGCGGCGCGGACCAGGTGCCGCTCCCAGACCTTCTCGGGCAGTGTCTTCCCCATCGCCGGGAAATCGTATTGGGGACTGGCGGAATCGGACGGAGGATGCTCGCGTGGCATCCTTCGGTCGGTTTCGCAGTCGATCACGAGGAGGCCGACGAATGGACGAACGCAACTTCGAGACGATGACCAAGGCGGAGGTCGTGGCCGCGCAGCGCGCATGGTCTCGGTACGTCACAGAGCCCGACGTCGACGCTCTGCTCGAGCTCTACGACTTCGGCACCCCCGACGAGCCGCTGCTCTTCAAGCCCACCCTGGCCGACGTGATCCGGCTCGACCGCGCCGGAACGCGGTCGTACTTCGTCGGCGGCGATCCCGACTATCCCCACGACCACGGCTTCCTCCACCGCGGCTGGACGCGAGTGGAGTTCCAGAGCGAGGTGGGACCGATCCTGAAGGCCGGCGGACTCGGCTACAAGGACATGGGCCACTACACCTTCGTCGACGGCGACGGAAACGCCACACGGGCTGACTACACGTTCGCCTATCACAAGCTCGACGGGCGCGTGCTCATCTCGTTGCACCACTCGTCGCTCACGTGGTTCCCGCCCGCCGGCGAGTGAACCGTCGGCGTTCAGATGCGGATCAGGTCGGCGAGGCCGTCGTGATCGAAGATCATCTGCTCCTGCAGCACCATGCGCGTCCCGTGGCCCGCATCCCGCGCTCGCTCGTACATCGCGTGGGCGATCGCCACGTCGACGTAGGCCAGACCGACGGCGTTGAAGTAGGCCCGTTCGTCGGCTGACTGTCGCCCCGGCTTCTCGCCGGCGACGAGTTCGACGAGATCGGCGCTGATGTCGTCGTCGGTGAGTTCACCGTCCTGGTACATCCGGCTCAGAGTCTGGGTGCGGTGCTTCACCGTCTCCCAGTCGTCGCACACGATCCGGTCGCACTGCGCCGCCACGGCGTACTCGTCCTCCCACCCGCCGATGTGGCTGTAGAACGCGCCCGGCTTCATCCAGTCGGCCTTGAGGAGCGGCGCCTGCGCGCTGGTCGCCGTGACGAGGATGTCGGCATCGCGCATCGCCGTCTCGGCGTCGGCGTCGGCCGCGCCGAACTCCATGTCGGGGAACAAGGTGCTCATCTGGTCGATGAACTGCTGCTCCTCGGCCGGGTACTTGTCCGACACCCGGCACACGCGGAGCGACGGAACGACCGTCTTCATGGCGATCAGGTGCATCTTCGCCTGTTCGCCGGCCCCGATGAACCCGATCGACTCGGCGTCGGGTCGCGCAAGGTGCTTGGCGGCGACGCCACCCATCGCTCCGACGCGGACGTTCGAGCAGAGCGTGCCGTCCATCACCGCGATCGGGAACCCGCGCTCGATCTCGGACAGGACGACCACCGCCGACAGGTTCTGGGCCCCGTACTGGACGGGATTACGCGGGAACACCGAGACCCACTTCACGCCGCAGACACCCTCGGTGCGCAACGTGGCCGGAAGGCAGTTGATGCGCTCCTGGGTGCTCTCGTCGAAGATCTGCACGATCTTCTCGGGGAACATGATGGTGCCCTCGCGGAACGCGAGCATCGCCTCCTCGGCGGCGGTCATCGCGAGGTTCATGTCGAGGCAACCGCCCCGCAAGAGGTCCTCTTGGGACAGATAGAGGTACTCGATCCGATGCGCGTCCGACATGTGGGGACTCCCTGCTCGCGGCGTGACCTGGTCGGATCGAACGTAGCCGAGGGTCAGTCTCCGAGCAGTCGTGACCTCAGCCGGGCCACGGTGGCGATCTGCTCGCGGGCGAGGTCGAGGTCGGGGCCGGGGAACACGTTGATGCTGGTCGCCCCTGCCGCGGTGAGTGCCTCGACGTGGGTGACGGCGTCGTCGATCGTCCCGATCGCGCCGATCTCGAGCCAGTGCTCGGCGGGCAGGTCGACCAGCGCGTCGGCGCCGCGGGCGGTCACGTCGGCGAGCAGCTCGTCGAAGAACGGCAGCACGGTGAGAGCCGGTCGGCGCTCCACGACGAGCCCGGCGACGAACGGCGCCACGTTCGCCGCCGCCTCGCGGGGATCATCCGCGATCGACAGAAGCGTGAACGTCGCGACCTGGAACCCGTCTCCCGCCTCGCGACCGGCGTGAGCGAGCGCGCGGCGGAGATACGTGGGGCCGACCCCTTCGGCCAGTACCACTCCGCCGGCGACACGACCTGCGAGCGCCAGCGACTTCGGTTGCTGGACGCCGGCGAGGATCGGAGGAGGATCGACCGGTGGCCGGTCGAGCCGAACCCGATCCAGAGAAACCTCGCGACCGGAGTACGAGACCTCCTCGCCGGCCAGCAGTCGCGTGACGGTCGAGATCGTCTCGTCGAGCGTCGTGAGCGGCGACGGGGTGCGCGCGCCCATCTGGGCCATCCACTCCTGGACCCCGTGCCCGATGCCGGGGACGAAACGACCGGGTGCGAGGTCGCACAGCGTGGCGATCTCCATCGCCGTGATCGCCGGGTTGCGGGCGACAGCGGGCATGACGCCGAGGCCGACCGTGAGTCGTTCCGTCGAGGCCAGCGCCGTGGCGGCGAGGCTGATCCCGGCCGTGAAGAAGCAGTCCTCGATGAACCACAGCTCGTCGAGCCCGGCCGCCTCGACGGTTCGGGCGTGCTCGACGACCGTCGACGCGGGGAACGTTCGGTCGAAACACACTCCGAGCGCCATCCACGCATCCTCCCACGGGTGGCTAGGTTCGCGACGTGGCCTCGGCGACGTCCCTCGTGGGTCTCGTGCGACGTGGCGAGTACGAGCGAACGTGGCTGCGGCCCGACGTGCTCGCCGGTCTCACCGTCGCCGCGATGCTCGTTCCCCAGGCGATGGCGTACGCGGACCTCGGTGGCCTCCCGCCCTCGTCGGGCTTCCGGGCCGTCCTCGTCGCGCTGCCGATCTACGCACTGATCGGCACGAGCCGCCACCTGGGGATCGGCCCCGAACCGGGAACGGCGATCCTGGCCGCCTCGGCGGTCGCCCCGCTCGCCGCCGGCGATCCCGACCGGTACCTCGCTCTGATGGCGGCGATCGGCGGCCTGGTCGGCGTGATCGCGCTCGTCGCCGGCGTCCTGAGACTCGGCTTCGTCGCCGACCTGCTCTCGAAGCCGGTGCTCGTGGGGTACATCACGGGTGTCGGCATCACGCTGTTCACCAGCCAACTCCGCGGTCTGACCGGCGTCGACATCGACGCCGACAACCCGTTCGAGCGGATCGGCCAATTCGTGACGCGTCTCGACCAGATCGACGCGACGACGATCGGCGTCGGACTCGCCACGCTCGCGGTGATCCTCGTCCTGCGCTGGCGCGCGCCCACGTGGCCCGGTGCGCTGATCGGGATCGTGGGCTCGATGGTGGCGGTCGCCGTGTTCGACCTCGACGTCTCGACCGTGGGCGACGTCGAGACCGCCTTTCCCGAGTTCGCGGTCCCCGACGTCGCCTGGGCCGACCTCCGCGACCTCCTGGGCGCGGCTGCCGGCGTGGCTCTGATCGGCTACACCGACAACATCCTGACGGCGAGGTCGATCGCGTCGAAGCAGGACTACTCGGTCGATGCCGACCGGGAACTCCTCGCGCTCGGCGCGATGAACGTCGGGGGTGCGCTCGGCGGTGGCTTCCCGATGTCGTCGAGCGCGTCCCGCTCGTTCGTCCCCGCCACGATCGGCTCGAAGACACAACTCGTCAGCGTCGTGGCGTTCGTCGCGTTGGCGATCGTGTTGTGGGTCGGACGCGAGGTGCTCGCCGACATCCCCAGTGCAGGCCTCGCCGCCGTCATCGTCGCGGCGGCCGTCGCAGTGGTCGACGTCGAGGGGTTCCGGCGCATCTTCTCGATCAGTCGGGTCGAGACCGCTCTCGCCGCGGTCACCTGCCTGGCGGTCATCGGGACCGACCTGCTGTTCGGGGTCGTGCTGGCCGTCGTGCTGTCGCTCGTGATCACCGTGGGTCGGGTCGCCCGGCCGCACGACGCGGTGCTCGGCGCGGGAGAAGGCCTCGATGGGTGGATCGATCTCGACGACGAGCGCGCGAGTCATCGTCCCGGTTTGCTCGTCTACCGATTCGACGCGCCGCTCTTCTTCGCGAACGCCGAGCACTTCCGCGAGCGACTCGAGATCGCGATCGAACGCAATCCCGGCGAGGAGACGAAGGTCGTGCTCGACATGGAGGGGATCGGCTCGATCGACACGACGGCGATCGAGCAGCTCGTCGACCTCGTCGACGACTACGCCGAACGGGGACTGAGCGTCGCCGTCGCCCGAGCGAACACCCGTGTCGAGGGTGTCCTCGAGCGGGGCGGCGTCATCGAGCGGATCGGGCCGGAGTCTGTGTTCCCCACGATCAACGCTGCGGTGCGAGCGTTCGAGCGCTCGGTCTCCGACGACGCATAGCGGCTCGATTCGTACACTCGGCGCCGTGTTCGTGCCGCACCCCCTCTCGACGTCGACCCGTGACGCCCTGATCCGTGCGGGCCTCGACCCGGACGCCGTCGCCGACCTCGTGCGCCGGGCGTTGGCCGAGGATCTGCTCGGCGGGGTCGACATCACCTCGCAGGCGACGATCCCGGCCGGGCAGCGCAGCACGGCGACGTTCGGTGCTCGCGAGTCGGGCGTGGTCGCCGGGCTCCCGATCGTCTCCGCCGTGATCGACACGGTGTGCGGCGACGAGTCGAGCGATCTCGAGTTCCTGGTCCCCGACGGGTCTCGCGTCGAGGCCGGCACCGACGTCGCCCGGGTGACCGCGCCGACACTGGCGATGCTGACCGCCGAGCGGACGGCCCTCAACCTGCTCTGCCGCCTGTCGGGGATCGCCACGCTCACGCGTCGCTGGGCCGACCAGCTCGAGGGGACCGGGGCGACCGTGCGCGACACGCGGAAGACCACACCGGGTCTGCGGGCGCTCGAGAAGTACGCGGTTCGCTGTGGCGGTGGTGCCAACCACCGGATGGCGCTGTCCGACATGGCGTTGGTCAAGGACAACCACGTCGCCGCCGCCGGGGGAGTGGCGGCCGCCTACGACCGGGTGCGCGAGCTCGAGTCGTCGATCCCGGTGCAGATCGAGGTCGACACGCTCGACGGGCTCGGCGAGGCCGTCGAGGCCGGTGCCGACCTCGTCCTCATCGACAACTTCAGCACCGACGAGATGCGGCGGGCGGTCGAGCTGCGCGACGAGCTCGACCCGTCGGTGCAGCTCGAGGCGTCGGGCGGACTCACGCTCGAGACGGCCCGCGCGGTCGGTGAGACGGGCGTCGACCTCATCGCCGTCGGCGAGCTGACGCACTCGGCCCGAATCCTCGATCTCGGTCTCGATCTCCGCGAGATCGTCTGATCACGTCCGAGCCTCACATCCAGGCGCGATCGTCGCCGACGACCGCGGCGGCGATCCGGTCGCGCAGGAGCATCGCCTCGTCGAGCGGCAGCATGCCGATCTCGATCTCACCGGAGGCGGTGCGGAGCGACACGGTCGCGAGTCCCCGGCGCCGCTCGAACCACGTTCGGCGCAGCTGCACTCCGTTGGTCTTGCGGAGCAGACACTGCTCCGTCCACGTGTCGACGACGCGTCCACGCGTGACCAGCTCGTCCTGCGTGAGGCCCCAGCGGAAGTGCCGCACGTGGAGCCAGCGGAGCACGCCGACGATCGGGATCGCGAGGCCGAGCAGCAACGCCCAGCGGCCGACCACCAGCCACGCCAGGATCGCGATCACGGTCGAGATGGAGGTGGTCCACTGGAGTGCACGCCAGATCTCGGCCGGGTGGATCCGGCCGGCGGGAGCGAGATCGGCCGTCGGTGTGAGACCGGAGCGACGCACGATCTCGGCGCGCTCGTCGGCGTCGCAGCCGAGGACGTCGAGACCGCCGTCGCCGACCGACGACAGGTCGACCTCGGACAGACGCACGGCCTGCTGGAGTGGGTTCTGGCTGGTCGACACGACCTGGACCTTCGAGACCGCCCGCGTGTCGAGCCGCCTCGACAGCAGTCCCGAGGTCCGCCGGAGCTGCTGCCCGTCGACCTCGACCGTGTGATCCCAGTCGCGCAGCACGATGCGGACGACGTTGAGGACCACCGCCGTCACGAGGAGCGACAGGAGGCCGATCGGGACCCACCACCACCGCACGTCGTCGCCGTCGATCGTGGGGGGCCGCACCGGCACGTCGTCGCCCACCTGGCCGAGTGCCGCGAACACCGAGCCGAGTGCGACGAGTCCGGCGAGCGGCCACGACGTCACGGCGGCCAGCAGCAGCCGCGCTGGCGAGTGCTGCAGGACCACGGTGGCCGCCTCGGCCGGGGACTCGCGACCCGTCTCGTCGATCGGATCGTCGGGCGTCGCCTCGGTCCGGAGCGCCGGGCGACCGGTGCGATGCCGAAGGTCGTCGGCGACCGTTCGTTCGACGGCGTGCAGTCGGAACTCGGTCTCGTCGGTGCCGGCCGTCTCGAGCGATACCCGCACGACGCCCACGAGCCGATGGATCAGTCGTTGCTCGGTGGAGATGCTCTGGATCCGGTCGATCGGAACCGACAGCCGGTCCCGCCGGAGCACACCCGAGTTCACGACGAACTCGTCGCCGACGATGCAGAACGTGAACCGCCACCACGACAGGACCGCAGCACCGATCACGACCGCCGCGACGAGCGGGGCGATGATCAACACCGCGGTGTTCGCCGAGGCGGTGAAGAAGACGATCGCCGCCACGGCGAGCTGGATCCCGCCGACCGATGCGACGAGCGTGAGCCCGAAGAACACGATGGCCCAGGGCGACTGCCGCTGCGGATGATCGAGGAGGCTCACCGGGTCTCGTCGACCGGCGGGGGACCCGAGTCGTTCTGGTCGGCGTCGACGCCCTCGTCGGCGAGCCCGGCTCGGGTGACGATCAGGCGTCGGAGCGCGCCGGCGTCGTCGGGGTCGAGACCGGGGATCGAGACGTCGGGACCCGCCGAGTGGACGCCGATCGTGGCCAACCCGAGCGCCCGTTCGAGCGGACCGCGCGTGAGCGAGACGTGTTGGACACGCCGGAACGGGACGGTCTCGACCGTCCGCACCATCAGCCCGCGGCGGAGCGACACGTCGTGATCGCGGATCTGGTGGCCGACGCGCAGCGCTTCCAACCACGACCACACGGCGCCCGCGGTCAGCAGCACGGCGAGTCCGCCCCCGATCGCGATGGCGATCCATCCGTCGCCCGTCTGCGCACCGATCATCACCCCGCCGACCACGGCGGCGACCGCGGCGACCACGAGGAAGAGCAGCCAGCCCAGGACGTGGCGCGGATCGACCGAGACGAAGTCGTCGTCGTCGAGCCGCGGGAGCCCGGCCACGTCGAGCGGTTCGTTCGGGAGGGGGGCGTCGTCCGTCACCGTCGACCGATCGGCGTCAGAGGATGGCGGCGAGCTCGATCACGAAGATCGTGTCGGCGCCGGCGGGGAGTCCCTGCTGCGGCAGGCCTTCGGGTCCGAAGCCGTCCTCGGGCGGGATGGTGATGGCCCGACGACCACCGACCTGGATGCCGTCGAGCCCGGTGACGATGCCGGGAAGGATGCGCCCCTCGCCGTACTCGACCGGGACGGGCTCGAGCCACGACGTGTCGATGGCGACACCGTTGTCGCCGCGGAAGTTCACGTACCGGATCAGCGCGGTGTCGCCCAGCTCGAGCGTGTCACCCTCGCCGTCGACGAGGTCGACGAACGTGGTCTCGGTGGCACCCTCCGACAGCGGGACCCCCGGCTCGGCCGGCACGTCCTCGGCGGTGACGACCGGGATCACGGCGCGGACGTCGATGACGAACGTGAGGGCCTCGTTTTCGCCGATCACATCGCCGCGAGACGACTCGCCGTACGCGAGGTCGCTCGGGATGTCGAGCTGCACCCGCTCGCCTGCCTGCGCGCCGAGGAGTCCGTCCTCCCACCCCTGGATGACGCCACCGGTCCCGAGCGTGAGCGGGAAGGGCTCGCCCCGGTCGTAGCTGGCGTCGAACTCGACGCCGTCTCGCGAGCGGACGCCGACGTAGTCGACGATGACGGTGTCGCCCTCGGCCGCCTCGGCACCGGATCCTGCGTCGAGCACGGTCCGCACCAGCTCGGTCGGGATCTCGGTCGGGATGTCGACGTCGGGCTTGTCGGACGCCGCATCGGTCGGGGTCGGCGGTTCGGCCGACTCGACCTCGGTGCCGTCGTCGGCGCCGGTGCCGTCGTCTCCGCCCGTCTCGTTGCCCGTCTCGTCGTCTGCGCTCTCCGGTGCCGTCGCCGCGTCCTCGGGATCACCCGTGGTGTCGGCATCGTCCGAGCCGCACGCCGCCAGCAGCAGTGTTCCGGCGAGCAACGAGCCGATGAGGCGAATCCGCATGACGGGCGACGGTAGTGGCGCGTTCG
>JBCDAK010000112.1:0-14602 GCA_039185545.1 Actinomycetota bacterium | reverse complement strand
GGCTCGCGACCGCCGTCACCACGCCGACCAGCGCGATCGTCGACCACATCGGAGGATCGATGACCGGCTCGTGAGGTGGCCGTGGTGGCTGGTCCATGACGTCGTCGACCGGCGGATCGACCCCGAGCGCGAGGGCGGGCGCGGAGTCGGTGATGAGGTTGACCCACAGGATCTGCGTGGCGAGGAGCGGCAGGGCCGCGCCGTCGCCGGCCGCATCGAGCCCGAGCGGCACGGCGGCAACGACCCCGACGATCATGAGGAGGACCTCACCCGCGTTCGTGGCGAGGAGGTAGCGGAGGAACTTGCGGATGTTCTCGTAGATCTGGCGTCCCTCCCGCACCGCGTCGACGATGGTGCCGAAGTCGTCGTCGGTGAGGATCATGTCCGACGCGTCACGAGCGACGTCGGTTCCGCTCCGGCCCATCGAGATCCCGATGTCGGCGCTGCGAAGCGCCGGTGCGTCGTTGACCCCGTCACCCGTCATGGCCACCACCTCCCCACGCCGCCGCAGCTCGCGGACCACGTCGAGCTTGTGCTGTGGTGTCACGCGCGCGAAGACACGGCTCTCGGCGAGCCGCTCGGACCGCTCGCCCTCCGACGCTCGGTCGAGGTCGGCACCGGTCGTGGCGGTGCCGACCGGGATCTGCAGGCTGCGGGCGATGGCGACGGCGGTCGCGGGATGGTCGCCGGTGATCATCCTGACGTCGACTCCGGCACGGCGCGCGGACGAGACGGAGACTGCGGCGCTCGGCCGCAGCGGATCGATGATCGCGACCACGCCGAGCAGCGTGAGGCCCGCTTCGGCGGACGAATCGAACCGTGAGGGACTGGTCGTGTGGCGGCGGCTCGCGATCGCGAGGGTTCGGAGTCCGTCGTCGGCCCAGTGGTCGATCGTCGCCTGGACCTCGCGACGGCGGTCCGCAGTGAGTTCGATCTCGTCGCCGCCGACGCATGCAGCGGTGCATCGGGACAGGACGACCTCTGGCGCGCCCTTCGTGATCTGCAGCGCCGTCGTCGGACCGTCGCGTTCGGCGAGGAGCACCGTCATCATCTTGCGTTCCCCGTCGAACGGCACCTCGGCGATGCGCTCACCGAGCGCCACCTCGGCGAGACCCCCTGCTCGCGCCGCGTGATCTGCGACGACCAGAGCGATCTCCGTCGGATCGCCGTGTGCGATCAACCGGCCGTCCTCGGCGGTCTCGAGTCGAGCGTTCGAGGAGGCGGCGCCCGCCGCGAACAGCCGTGACGCGTCGGCCAGATCGTCGGCATCGACCGCACCGATCGGCTCGATCCGGCCGACGAACGCGTCCTCCGTGGTCGCGATCGTGAGCTCACAGCTCGGGGTCGCCGCACGCACGACCGTCATCCGGTTCTCCGTGAGCGTGCCGGTCTTGTCGGTGCAGATCACCGTGGTGGCGCCCAACGTCTCGACCGAGACCAGACGCTTCACGATCGCTTCCTGACGTGCCATCCGCTGCACGCCCAGTGCGAGCACCACTGCGAGGATCGCGGGCAGCCCCTCGGGCACGGCGGCGACGGCGAGTGCGATGGCGGCGAGCAGCAGTTCGAGGAGATCGGATCCGGAGTCGACTCCACGCAGAGCCAGCACCGAGGCCACGAGCGCCACGGCGATCACGATCACGACGATCGCGAGCTGCCGACTCAGCAGCGCGATCTGACGTTGCAGCGGCGTCGACTCGCGGGTGACGTCGTCGACCAGCTCGGCGATGCGACCGACCTCGGTCTCGGCTCCGGTCGCGACGACGATCGCTCGGCCGTGTCCTCGGGTCACCGACGTTCCGAAGTGCACGATCGGCGTGCGGTCCGCGAGGACTGCGTCGGCCTGGATCGCGGCCGTCTCCTTGGCGACCGGCAGCGACTCCCCCGTCAATGACGATTCGTCGACCTCGAGACCGACGACCTCGACGATGCGAGCGTCAGCGGTGATCGCGTCGCCCTCGCCCAAGACCACGAGGTCGCCGACGACCACGTCGTCGGTGGGAACCGACCTGGTCGCGCCGTCGCGGACGACCGTGGTCGACGGGCGGCTGAGGTTCCGCAGTGCCGCGACCGCGTCGATCGCGCGTCCCTCCTGCCACGTCCCGAGGAACGCGTTGACGAGGACGACGAGAGAGATCACGATCGCATCGACCGGGACGGACTCGTCCGTCTCGACGAGCCACACGACCGTCGAGATCGCGATCGCGACGAGCAGCAGCACGACCAGCGGGTCGCGGAACTGGGCACCGAACCGGCGCAGCCAGCCCGGTGGATCGGTCTGCGGCAGCCAATTCGGTCCCCAGCGTTCGCGCCGCCGCCGTGCCGCCGACGAACCGAGACCTCGGTCGAGGTCGGTCCCGGCCGCGCCGACGATGTCGGCGACGGAACGGCCCCACGCGCACTCGACGTCCGGGCGCGCTCGGTCGTCGTCCGTCTCCGGAAACGGGCTGGCGGTTCCGGTCGTCACCGAGCGAGATCGCGCTCGAACACGCCGGATCCAGGATCGGGATTCACAAATCGATCGTCCGCTGAGGCCGCGCGTCTCGACAGGGTCGAAGGTCATCGAGCGCGAGGCGCGGTCCGCTCTGGGACGAAGTGCTCTGGGCTCGCACCCGGTCGACGGCGCGCGATGGATCGATGACCCAGGGGGCTCCGAATGGTTCACGTCCGACGTCGGCCGTGTGGCTCGTCGGCTACGACGGGTCCGAGAACTCGAGGCACGCGGCTCTGTGGGCGGCGTCGCACGTCGATGGACGGGCCGACGAACTCCGCTTCGTGACCGCGTGGCATGCGCCGGTCAGTGCGGCGTATCCGACGCCGTCCCGCCTCCCGCCCGATCTCGCCAACGACATCGAGGCGGGTGCCTGGCGGCACGTCAACGCACTCGCCGACTCCTTCCGGTCGACGGTCGACGTGCCGATCACGACCGCCGTCGGCTGCGGTGACGCGTCCGACCTGCTGCTCGACGCCGCACCGCGCCAGGGCGCGATCGTGGTCGGCAGCCGAGGCCGCGGGGGATTCGCTCGCCTGGTGCTCGGCTCGACGAGCACGCAGATCGCCACGCACGCGGAGATCCCGACCGTGGTCGTCCCGTTCGAGACTCGGGTCGACGCTCTCGATCGCATCGTGGTGGCGATCGACGGGTCGACGAACTCGCTCGCCGCGCTCGACTGGGCGATCGACTCGGCGGCGGTCGGCGCTCGTCTGGACTGTGTGATGGTCTGGGATGTCTCACCGATCGCATTCGGGTCGGACCAGGTCGCGATCCCCGAGGCCTCCGGCGCCGCCGAGTCCCGACTCGAGCACCTCGTGGCCACACGATCCTCACGGCGCTCCGACGTGGCGCTCACCCAGCACTTCATCGAGGGGTCCGCACGCCACGAACTCCGTCGCCTCGCTGACGACGCCGACCTGCTGGTGATGGGCGCGCGGGGCCACGGTGCCGTCGGTGCGGCGCTGCTGGGATCGGTCTCGACGTGGCTGCTCCACCACGCCCGGGTTCCGATGGTCGTGGTTCCGGCGACGGCCGGCTGAGACCCGGCGCCGGACCCGGACGACGGACTCGCGTGGTGACCGGCACCGCGCGAGCGGCTGGCGGCCTCGAGAGCTGTTGCGCGCGAGACTCGCACTTCCCTCGGCGCCGACCTGGGCGCCGACGCGACCGAGAGAGGTGGACGACGTGACTGGTGGACACGATGCGACCCTGGTGACCGGCACGTTCGACATCGCGAGCCCGGACGACCAGGCCCGGGTGCTGCGGTTGGCGGACTCACTGATCGCCGGGGGGCGCACGCCCGAGGAACTCGAGGAAGATGCGCGCAGCGGCGACGTGTCGATCGATCTCGCCCTCGCTCACAAGTTGGCCCGGTCGCGGCAGGAGGTGCTCGACCTCGACTGGTCCGGGCGCCTGGCGATCGTGTTCGCGATGTGGGGCGAGCAGCGACGACTCCGACCGCGGGACGCGCACAATCCCACCGGCGAGGACGCACTGAACACCAAGCTCGATCAACTCGACTGGCTCTTCGCCGACACCGACGTCGACTGGAGCGTGCTGCCCGTCGACGACGGCGACCCGGACGACAGCGCCACCGTGGCCGCCGAGCGAGCGGCGCTGCATCCGTCCGGAGGCCGCGTCACCGTGCTCCGCCTGGGCGACGCGATTCCCGCCGACGCCGGACCGCTGGCCACGCTCGACCACGTCGACGACTCGCGTAAGGGCGGAGCGATCGTGCTCGGGGCGGCGAACGCCCTCGACGGCGGCGCCGACGCCATCGTGATGACCGATGCCGACAACTCGGTCCACCTGGGTCAGGTCGGGTTGCTGCTCCGTCCGTTCGTCGGCGGGGACGCGGGCGCGGTGATCGGCGACCGGAAGCACCCGGACTCGGTGCTCGTGAAGGCCGAGGCGCGATGGGGTCCGGGGATCGTGGTGCTGCGGCACATGCAGCGCATGGTCGGACGAGCGTTGTTCGATCGAGGGCTCCGCGACACCCAGGCCGCGTTCAAGCTGTACGGACGACCGGCGCTGGAATCGATCATTGCGGCGCCATCGACCTTCGGTTTCGCGTTCGATTCCGACTGGCTCTACGCGGCGGTCAACACCGGCGCGCCGATCGAGCGTGTTCCGTTCGCCTTCATCGATTCCTTCGAGGAGTCTGCGTCACTCGCGCAGGGTCCGATGACCACATGGGAGTCCTTGCTCCGCGGCCTCGTCGCTGCGGCGCGGGCCCGCGGCGCCGACCACGACGAGGAGATGGCCCACGTGGTCGACGAGTTCGGCGACGCGGCCACGCTCGAACGTGTCGTCACCCAGGTGCCCGCCGAACTCGAGGGCGTCGCCGATGTCGCCTTGGGCCAACGCTCGACCATGACCCCCGCCGCATTGCGCGACTGGCTCGTCCCGCTCACGGCGACCTGACGTCGCGCGACGTCGGTGAGGCCCGCGCCGACGGGCGTACGGTGGCCCGATGTCGCTGGCGGGCTCGATGCTCCAGCGCCTCACGTGTGAACGACCGCTCGGCGGTGCGATCGGCGAGTCCGACTGCGAACTCCTCCGGGACGGTCTGCTCGCTCAGCCGGTGTTGACGTGGACGAGCCTTGCGTACGTGGGCGCCGCCGTCGGGCTCGCAGTCACGACCAGGGTCGTCGGCGCCCGACGACCGCTCGCGACGGCGTTCGTCGTCTCGCTCGCGTTGATCGGCATCGGCTCCGTTCTCTTCCACGGACCGCAGCCCGACGGGACTCGCTGGATCCACGACGTTCCGATCGTGGCCTGCCTGCTCTCGATGGTGGCCATCGACGCCGCACAGATCGGGGCGGTCACGATCCAGCGGGCGACCGCCCTGTGGATCACCGGCACGGTGACGACCGCGGTGGTGACGGCGGTGGTCGCCGACGTCGCCCTGGCCGTCGGCGCGGTGACCGTCGCGGCCCTCCTCGTCGCGGAGGTCCTCGTCGGCCGACCGAGACGAACGTGGGTTCCGCTGCTCACGGTCGGCGTCGTGGCCGCGCTCCTCAACGGGTTGGGGCGAACCGACGCGCCACTGTGCGATCCGGAGTCGGTCGTGCAGTGGCACGGCGTGTGGCACCTTCTCACCGCGGCCGGCTTCGTCCTCTGGGGGCGCGCGGCGCTCACCCCCGACCGGACGCCTGCGTGACGGGTGCCGGGGACCTCCTCCTCTGGTCCCGTCGGGCCGACCGGCGGACGATGGTCACATGACCGGCCCGACACGACCGACGATCGCATGCGTCGGCCAGACGAACATCGATCTCGTCTTCATGATCGACGACGCCGTCGCGCCGGGCGAGAAGCACCGAGCGCGAGCGATGTCGGTCATCTGCGGTGGCGGAGCGGCCAACCAGGCCACGACGATCGCTCGGTTGGGTGGCCGGGCACTGCTCGTCACCCGCCTCGGCGGCGACCCCGCAGCGGTGGCGGCGCTCGACGAACTCCGCGACGTGGGCGTCGACGTCTCACTCGTCGAGCGGTCGGACGAGGCGTCGACCGCATCGTCGGCCGTCGTGGTCGACGATGCCGGGGGTCGAACGATCGTCGACCATGCCGACCCGGCCCTGTACTTCGGCCGCCCACCCGAGCTGCCCGCCGTCGACGCGATCGTCACCGACGGGCGCTGGGGCTCCGCGACGATGTCGGCGATCCGGCACGCTCGAGACCTCGGAGTGCCGGCGGTGGCCGACATCGACGAGCACGTCCCGGTGGAGCGCATCCACGAGATCGACGAACTCGCGACGCACATCATCTACTCCGAGCGCGGGCTCCTGCATCATCACCCCGACGCGAGCGACGACGTCGTGGACGCACTCCATCACGCGCAGCGCCGCACGGACGCGTTCGTGGCCGTGACCCGCGGCGAGCGAGGTGTCGTGTGGCTGGACGCGGGCGAGCTGCGACACCGTGTCGTCCTCGACGTCGAGGTCGTCGACTCGACCGGGGCCGGAGACGTGTTCCGCGCCGCCTTCGCCATGGCACTCGCCGAGGGGCGATCGAGTGAGCAGGCGATCGACGTGGCCTCGATGACAGCGGCGCTCCGCTGCACGGCACCGACGATCGCCACCGGCGTGCCGACCCGGAACGAGGTCGACCAGCGGCTCGTCGCCATGCGGAGCGAGGTCGCCGTCTGAGCGACCCGACCACGCCGAACCCGCGTCGCACCGGGGCCCGGCCTCAGGCGGTGAGCGATCCGGTCGGCTTCGGAGGATCGGTCGAGGCGGGGTCCTGATCGGTGTCCTCTCGTCGGCGCCGCGACCACCGTTGCGCGTCGACCCAGGCCACGCGTTCGACGCCGAGCGCCGACCACGCCTCGGAGTGCTCGAGCTGCGCTCTGGCGACCGCACCATCGGATGCGTAGCGAGAGCCTCCGATCGTTGACGGGTCGAGGTCGAGCAGACTGCTCATCGTCGAGACAACGCCATCGGAGTCGGCGTGACCGAGCACGATGCGGAGCGCATCAGCTCCGTCTTCACCTGCGGTGTCGTGCAGATGTCGCTCGCCGGTCGGCGTCGCCGCGATGAGCCGCGACGGACGTTGGGGCGGATTCACGACGACGAGGTCACCGCGGAGCTCACCGAGTTTTGTCCAGTCGCCCTCTGCGAACTCCACACGGTCTCCGAAGCGACCGCCACCCGCCGCCCGCACGTTCGCCGCAGTCGCGTGCAACGCCGCAGGATCGCGGTCTTGTGCGATGACGTGGGAGGCGCCGCTGCGGAGCGCAGCGATCGTGACCAGGCCGGCGCCGCACCCCGCGTCGATGACGACACGCCCCTCGACGTCCGACGACCGCCCCTGGTCGTCGTGATCACCCGCGATCGCAGCTGCGATGAACGCACTGAAGATGCTGGGCCGATGAACGCCTGTCGGCGCGTCGAGCGACGCACCGACACGGCGCCACTGGCGCATCGTCGCGGACGAAACCACTCGCACGATCACAGGGTCGTCGCTCTGCGTGCCGCCGCTGCGGAGGTGGTCGAGCTGGCAACAGGGACGAACTGGCGAGGGATGGTCAGACGAGTCGGATGCTCGCGGGTCGTGCGGGGGCTGTCAACGAGCGACGGCGCGACGGTCCGGCGCACGGCTCAGGAGAGCGCTGCGAGAGCGCGTTCCAGGTCGTGGAGCAGGTCGTCGACGTCCTCGAGACCCACCGACATGCGAAGGAGGCCGTCGGTGATGCCGATCGCCGTCGCCTCATCGCTCGTCAGTCCGACGTGGGTGGAGGTGGCCGGATGACAGAGCAGGGTCTCCGGACCACCGAGCGACGTCGCCACGCGGCAGACGTGCACGGCGTCGAGCAGGCGGCGCGCCCGGTCGACGCTCCCGACGTCGAACGCGAGAACGGACCCGTATCCGTCGAGCTGCCGGCCGGCGAGGTCGAACTGCGGATGCGACTCCAACCCGGGGTAGTGCACGGCCGTCACGGCCGGATGATCGACGAGCGCGTGCGCGATCGACGTCGCCGTCGCACTCTGCTGTCGGGTCCGGACGGGGAGGGTCCGGATCCCTCGAAGGCCGTTGAGGGCGTCGTGCGGTGACGGGGTTGCGCCGTGGAGCACGGCAGATGACCAGATCTCGGCGACGAGGTCCGCATCGCCCGAGATCACGCCGAGTGTGGCGTCGTTGTGACCGGCGATCCCCTTCGTCGCCGAGTGCAGCGACAGGTCGACGCCGTGGGCGAGCGGCCGCTGCCCCATCGGCGTGGCGAAGGTCGCATCGACGACCGTGATCGGTCCTCGAATCGCACCGATCTCGTCGAGATCGGCGAGTTCGAGTCTCGGGTTCGACGGCGATTCGGCCAGCACGACCATCGTGCGGCCGGGTCGGACGGCGTTCGCGAACGCACCCGGTTCGGCGACGTCGACGAACGTCGTCTCGATTCCCAGCCGCCGGCAGGGGCCCTGGAGGAACGCGAGGGTTCCGGCGTAGAGCTGGCGCTGAGCCACGACGTGACTCCCGGCCGAACAGAGCGCCAGCACGGTGCTGGCGAGTGCGCCCATCCCGGACGCGAAGGCGAGCGAGTCCTCGGCGCCTTCGAGGTCGCGCACGGCCTCCTCGAACGATCGAACGGTCGGATTCTGGTAGCGGCTGTAGAAGCAGGACGGGCGAATCCCCGTCGCGCGCTGCCGAGCGTCGTCCAGCGACTCGGCCTGCCACGTGCTCGACGACCAGAGAACGGGACCGAGCGCGCGGTCCGAGGACGACCTGCCGGCCGTGATCGCGGCGGTCGATCGCTGGGCAGTCGCCCGCCTCGCACGGGGTGGAGGAGCTGGCGGCTCCGACATGACCCACGACGATACCCGACCAGATGAGTCGGGATTCGGTGCGTTCGAGTTTCCCAGGAGTGTCGATCAGGAGATCGCCGACTCCGACGCGGCCCACCCCGTCGTCGACGAGATCCCGAACGCGAGGATCCGGTCGAACGGCCGAGACGAGTACTGCGGGTACTTCGTCGAGAGCGCGGCCGACAGTGCGCCGAGGCCGTCCGTCGGCTCGGGCATCCAGATCAGCGACGCTCTCACCCACCAGAGCTGCGACCAGTCGAGGCGGTCCCAGCGTTCGACCAGCAGCGTCGCCCGTGGGTCGCCCGCCAGGTTTCGCTCGCGCTGGAGCGGGCCCGGCGCCTTCGGCTTCACCCGGTCGATCGGGATCGCGAGCCGGTCTGCGTCCACGGCGAACACGACGGGCACGGAGTCGATCCCGCGAGTCTCGTGGACCGTGCTGAGGACTCCGTGGTCAGCCTGCGCCAGCAGTTGTCGGGCGAGGGCGACGTCGATCTTCACGTCGGCGGATCGTCAGCCGAGGCCGATCAGCGGCCTTCGAACTCTGGCTCGCGTTTGTCGACGAACGCCTTCGACGCCTCGAGGTGGTCACGGGTGGTGCCGCTGTGGCGGTGGTGGGTGGCCTCGAGTTCGAGCGTCGTGTCGAGATCACCCACGATCGACCGGTTGATGTTCTCCTTCATGTACCGGTAGGCGATCGGTGGCCCGGCGGCGAGCCGTGCGGCCGTGGTGCGCCAGACGTCGTCGAAGTCGTCGACCGACGCCACGGTGTTGACGATGCCGAGGTCGAGGGCGGTGGACATGTCCAGCCGCTCCGGCATGAAGTAGAGCTCCTTGGCTTTCGCCGGGCCGACGAGCTGGGTGAGGAACCACGTTCCGCCGTAGTCGCCCGCGAGGCCGACCCGGGCGAACGCGGTCGTCATGACCGCCGTGTCGAGCGCGATCCGGATGTCGCACGCCAGCGCGAGGCTGAGACCGGCTCCCGCTGCTGCCCCACCGATCGCTGCGACCGTCGGCTTGGGCATGTTGAACAGCACACCCGAGGTGGACTTGTGGCTGAGGCGCTGCTGGTGCACACCTTCGTCCCAGCTCCCCTGTCCGCTCGCAGCTCCGCCACCCTCGGCGAAGCCCTTCACGTCGCCGCCGGCGCAGAACGCGCCACCTGCCCCGGTCAGCACCACACAGCGAACGTCGCTGGCGAGCTCCAGCTCGGCGAGCGACGACGCCAGCCCGCTCAGCATGTCCGTGGTGAGCGCGTTCCGACGGTCGGGGCGATTCATCGTGATCACCGCGACGCCGTGGTCGTCGACCTCGGTGGTCAGGTGGTCGGAGCCGGTGTCGATGCGTCGTGCCATCTCGATCCTCGTGTCGATGTCGCCGCTGCGGTGTGGCGCGGCTCCGGTGCGGTCCCCGACAGTGTTGCGCTTGCGTGGAGGTCGACGCCCATCGGCACCGCGACGACCCGCTCGCCGACGATCTCGGTCACCACCGCCGACATCGTGATCGCGGTTCCGCCCGCGGCGAAGGGTCGACTCTCCGGAACCGGACGGACCCATCACCGCGGTCCAGCTCCCGATCGGGAGCTCGACCGAGACGTCGCGGAGTGTGGTGACCGCGTGATGGCGCGAGTCGTAGGTGTGGGAGATGCCGCGCAACTCGACGGCGGCGGGGGCGGACGGGTGTGCCATGAGGTCCACACTGGCGATCGGGCCGACGGGACTCACTGGCGCCGCCCGACGTCTTCGCAGGGGGAGAGAACCCCACTGCGAGGCTCCCCGCTTGCGGTGTCTCGTTCCATCGTGTCCCTCGGGCCACGCACGTGGGGCGCCATCTGCTCCACCGGTGTGACACGCTCGAGAACGTGACGCCGGCCGAACCCAGCCCGATCATCGGTCTCGAGTTCCTGGTGCCCGACCTCGACGGTGCGGTCGCGGTCTTCACCGACGCCCTCGGGTGGACGGTGGTCGAGCGTGGTCCGACCGCCGACGTCGCGGGCCACCGGGCCGTGCTCACGGCGGGTCCCGGAACCGCTCCGGTCGTCACCCTGCTCGCCGCGTCCGACTCCGGTCCGGGCACCGTGGTCGTCGACCGATCACCACGACTCACACAGGTCGTCCTCGGAACACCCGACGTCGACGAACTCGGCGCACGGCTGAATCTGCTCGGGCTCCCGACCGAAGCCGCGCCAGGAGGTGCGATCGTCGACCCCGCAGCGATGGCCGGCGTCTGGGGTGCCGCTGCAGCGCTGGTCACCACCGAGGTCGGAGATCGCGCCCCCGACCCGGCAGCCGAGGAATGACGCCGGCGCGACCGAGCTGGGAGGAGGTGTCCGACCTCCATCGGTCGGTCGACCCGGTCGTCGCACGAGTTGTCCACCGACTGCACCGACGGCTGGTCGCCGAGGCGCTCGCCAACGTCCGTCCGATCCGTCCCGAGGCGCCGCAACCGCTGTTCCCACCCCGCCGACGATTCCTCGGACCGTCACTCGCCGAGCGACTCACCCGAGTGGAGCGTGCCCTCGAGGTGATCGGCGAAACCAGGGTGACCGACCCGGTCGACGGTTCTGTCGAGCTCACCGCGGAGACGCTGTGTCTCCTCCACGGGGTCGTCGCCGATCGGGGAGTCGCCGAGGCCGGTCGACTCCGGACGGTCCCGGTCGGCTTCGAGGCCGGCAAGCGGTTCGGTGGGGCGCCGGTCGACGAGCTTCGTCCCTTCGTCGACCGGGCACTTCGGGAGCTCGACGAGACCCGCGTCGACGGATGGGTGGAGGCGGCCGCACGCGCCGTCGCCCGCCTTCTGACCATCCATCCGTTCAGTGACGGCAACGGCCGCGTCGCCCGACTCGTCTTCCACCTCGAGCAGCGCCGCTCCGACCCGGCGGCGCTCGGTCCCGGCGTCGACCTGTGGGCGCCGTGGCGCCGCGGCTATCTCGACGCCCTCCGCGCCTCCGACCCGACCGGCTCGGTCGACCGATTCGACGTCGGCGATCCGACACCGTTCGTCGAGTGGGCGTGCGCCCGGGCCGCCGACGGCGTCGAGCTGTGGGCGGCGCGGATCGAGACCGTCGCTCGGCTCCACGAGCGACTCGCCGACGAGCTTCCCGCTGCCGCCTCGTCGGCCGACTCGTTCGACGCGGCGGTGGCGATCGCGGTCGCGATCGATCGCAACGTGACGCTGAGCGAGCTCGACGACCTCGACGTCGTGGGCGCAGATGGCGTCGCAACGTCGGCCGAATCGCCGACCACCTCCGTGAACGCACTCGTGTCCGACCGACTGCTCGGCTGGGACCCACGAGGACTGCTCCAGCCGACCGACCGGCTCCTCACCTTGCTCGGCGCGCCCCGTTGATCGCTCGCTCGACGCCTATTCGGAGACAGCACCGACTCGGCTGATCTACGGTCAGACCGACTCGACACGACGGAGGCGGCGATGACCGATCAGCAGGCGAACACGGGTGGAGCGACGGTCGACGTCGCTCCCGACGACTCCGAGCGGGACGGTGGCGGGAGCCGCCGAAGCCTGCTCGCCAAGGGGGGCGTCGCCGCCGCCGTCGCCGCCGTCGCAGGAGTCGGCCTCGCTCGGGAGGCGAGGGCTGCGGACGGCGATCCGATGCTCGTCGGTGGGGACCACACCGGCACCACCAGCACGGAGCTGACCGGTTCCACCTTCCGGGTCAACAGCGCCAGCGACCCCGAGGGATCGATCGTCGGGTTCAGCGGTGGGTCGTCCGTGATCGGTGTGAACGGTGTGTCGACCGACGCAGACGGTCAGGGTGTCCGCGGTGCATCGACCGGATTCGGGTCGCCGCGCGGCCGTGGTGTCTTCGGAGACGACACCACCGAGGACGGCACCGCGGTGTACGGGCAGCACGGCCAGACCTTCCCGGGGACCGGCGTCCACGCCGAGTCGCGGAACGGCACCGGCATCGTGGCGAAGGGAGGCCTCCCCATCGGAGGCTTCGTCGACAGCCTGGCGGAGAATCCGGTCGACGTGAGTCTCGCCGGCACCGGACTCCTCGAGTTCACGGCGCCCCAGGCCATCACGCCCACCACGGCGGGTGTCGCCGGTCGGCTCGTGCGCGGCACCGACGGGAATCTCTGGTTCTCCACCGGCGCCGACTCGTGGGAACAGATCACCGGGCTGCCCGCGACGACCACACCGGCCGGCCAGACGTTCACCCCGCTCGATCCCTTCCGGGCGTACGACTCTCGCCTCGACAGCGCGGGCCGCCTCGACGCCGACTCCGAGCGGACCATCGTGGTCAAGGACGCCCGCGATCTCACCACTGGCGACGTCATCGCCGCCGACGTGATCCCATCGGGCACCACCGCCATCGCCTTCAACCTCACGGCCATCGGAACGGAGGGGATCGGCTTCCTCGCGGTCACGCCCGGATCGGCCAGCACGTTCGGCGCCTCGGCGGTGAACTGGGTCGGTCCGACCACGATCGCCAACTCTGGGATCGTCACGGTCGACGGCTCGCTGCAGGTGAAGGTCTTCGCCGGTCCCGGCGGTTCCGCGCACCTCGCACTCGACGTCACCGGCTTCTGGTCTCCCTGAGAGCCCGTCGGGCGGTCGCTCGGATGCGGACGTCGACGAGCACCTGATCGCCGTCCGGCGTCGGCCGGTCAACCTCTTTCCAACGTCAGAACATCGGGAGTGCCGTCGCGGCGAGCACGAATCGCTCTCATGTCACTTCTCCCCGCTGTCGTCTCGTCGTGCCCGGCGTCCCTGGAGGGCATCGATCTCCTCGGCCGTCGATGGAGCGAACGACGGTCGGTTGAGCCAGACGACGAAGCCGTGGACCGCGATGCCGATGCTCCAGCCGAGGAGGGCCCACACTGTCCACCAGGCATTCCACTCGCCTGCGGTTCCGGCGGAGATGTTGGTGACGAGGTTCACCGCGAGCATGATGAACATGCCCGTCGCGAACCCGCCGACGTGGCCGTGGAACGCCCGCCGTTGATCGGCGTATCGTCTCGCGGCGACTCCTCGTTCGTCCGGCGCTTCATCGAGGTGGCTCGGTGCTTCAGTTGGAGTGGGCATCGTTCGGCTCTTTCGTTGGCTTCGTGTCGAGGTCGGTGCGTGCTCGGTCCTCTCGGGGACCGGCCTGTCGGTCGAGTCGGGTCCTGAGTGCGCTGAGCGGACCGACAGTGGTCGCGATCCACAGTGCCAGGGGCCACGCCAGCTCGTCGGTGGTGACGATGACCACGGCCCAGGCGGCGGACATGCCGAGCCACAGCCAGGGGAGGGCGTTCAGAAGGCGGGTCCGCCGCGCGGTACCGCCTGTCGCTCTTGTCGTTGTTGAGTTCATGAGTTTCTCCCGATCGTGCCCGACATGAGCCGGTGATCGTACTAAGTACGAAGCCGATCGATCACGAGTTTCGGTGGGCGATCTCCGTACCTGGTGCGGTGGCTTCGGGACGGCGGAGCAGGACGATGCCGGTCCAGGCGAACCAGGCGATGGACCCGAGGCCGAAGATCATCCCGACGTCGGAGAGGCCGGGGACGAGGGTGATGAGTGCGGCGACTGCGCTGATGCCGCCCAGGATGTTGAGTCCGGTCGGGAGTCGTCGGGTGCGCCAGGCGGCGATGCTGATCAGGAGGATCCAGAGGCCGCCGACGAGTTCGTTGCCGCCGCCGAGACCCTCGGTGACGGTGTCGATGCTCGACCACAGCGCCTGCGCTGCTTCTGGGTCGGTCTCTTCCAGGTCGGCGACCGCGGTGATGCCGACGTTGGAGATCATCCCGGTGGCGAACATGAGGCCGGCCCAGATGTAGGCGAAGACGGCGCCGATGTCGGCGAGTTGTG
>JBCDAK010000111.1:0-14651 GCA_039185545.1 Actinomycetota bacterium | reverse complement strand
GTCGGCGAGGACGGTGGCCCGGTTGAGTTCGGCAGCGCCGGTGGCGGTGAGGGTCGTGGCGGCGAGGGCGGCGTCGATCTCGTCCTGCACGATCTGGGCGGACGAACGCTCGGGTGCAGGCGATGGTCCTCCGTCGGCATCCTGGACGACGACGCCGACACCGACACCGACGACGGCCACGACGGCCGCGGCGATGGCGACTCGAGCCGCCCGGCGAGGTCCCGCGTCGTCGGGCTGCGGCGCCCTCGACGTCACCGAGTCGATGCTCGACACCCGGGTGTTCCCGCCCGTCGTCGGGCGCTGGGTGGTGCGGTGGTTGATGTGCGTGTTCATGATGCTCCTCTCGGGTCCCGATCGGTTCGGGATCTCGTTGTGGAGCGATCGTCCGCCTCGGACATCACAGCCCGGTCGCAGGACATCACAGCGAGCTGTCAGCCTCGATCGCGAGACGGCCCAGTGCGAACGCCCCGGTACCGTGACCGCGTGGGCCGAGCGTTCGACAGCATCACCGATTCGATGCGCGAGTTCATCGAGGC
The DNA here is from genome assembly GCA_039185545.1 of Actinomycetota bacterium. Taxonomy (GTDB): domain Bacteria; phylum Actinomycetota; class Acidimicrobiia; order Acidimicrobiales; family Ilumatobacteraceae; genus Ilumatobacter_A. The sequence continues at coordinate 14,115 of JBCDAK010000111.1, read as the reverse complement.
GCAGCATGTGTTCTTCGTCGCGACGGCGCCGAGCGAGGGCGGTCACGTCAACCTGTCGCCGAAGGGGTACGACTCGTTCCGACTGCTCGACGCCAACCGGGTGGCCTACCTCGACCTGACCGGCAGCGGCGCCGAGACGATCGCCCACGTGCGCCAGAACGGCCGGGTCACGTTCATGTTCTGCGCCTTCGAGGGGAAGCCCAACATCGTGCGCCTGTACGGCGCCGGCCGCGTCGTGTTCCCGACCGACGCGGACTTCGCAGGGCTCCGCAAGCGGTTCGCCGGATCCGAGGCGGAGGCCGAGGGAGCGGTTCGGTCGATCATCGTGGTCGACGTCGATCGCACCTCGAGTTCGTGCGGCTTCTCGATCCCCTTCATGGACTACGTCGACGACCGGCCACGACTGCTCGACTGGGGTCGAGCGAAGTCCGACGAGCAGATCGCCGACTACTGGCGGGAGAAGAACACCACCTCGATCGACGGCATCCCGGCCATCGACCACCCGGTCTGATCACCCCGCTCGTACGCTGAGGCAATGGCATCCAAGTCGATCATCGCCGGCGCCGTTCTCATCGCGGTCGGTGTCCTCGTCACCATCGCCTCCGACTCCAGCAGCGCCACGTCGCTGATCCCCGCTTTCATCGGTGTGGTCTTCGTCGTCATCGGGCTCGTCGGCCGAGCCAAGCCCGACCTCAACAAGCACCTGATGCACGCAGCCGCCGCCATCTCGCTGCTCGCCATCCTCGGAAGCCTCGGCTCGGCCATCGGCCGGGGGAGCACCGGATGGGCGCTGTTCGCCCAGCTCGCCACCGTGGTGGTCGCCGGTGTGTTCCTCTTCTTCGCCATCCAGTCGTTCCGCGCCGCCCGTCTCGCCCGCGAGGCCGAGCCGTCGCCGACCTGAGCACTCCCGGCGCGAGACTCTCGCCGTGACCTCCACGACCGGACACGAGATCCCGGTCGTCGAGCTCGGCCGCTGGGATCGGGGCGGCGCCGATGCCGGCGCAGCCGCCCGCGAAATCGTCGACGTGTGCCACCGCATCGGCTTCTTCGTCGTCGACGATCACGGGGTCCCACCGACGCTGTTCGACGACGTCGACGAGTTGATGCACCGGCTGTTCGAGCTGCCGGTCGAGGTGAAGGAGACGATCGACAAGCGGCACAGCCCGCACATCCGGGGATGGGAGCGCATCGGGTCGGAGTCGACCAACGGTCGCCCCGACATCCGCGAGCAGGTCGACCTGTGGACCGAGCACCCGGCGCGGACCCCTCGTCCCGACCGGCCGAGCGACCGTCTCCTCGGTCCCAACCAGTGGTTCGCCGACGACGTGCTCCCTGGCTCCGCCGACCTCGTGGGGCGGTGGATCGCGGCCCTGCGCGACGTCGCCGACCGGCTCCTCGCGGCGCTCTCGGTCGGCCTCGGACTCGACGCCGACCACCTTCGCCCCGCGTTCGATCGTGAGCCGATGTCGCTGCTCAAGCTCATCCGATACCCACCGACGCCCGACGGCGGCGCAGGTGTGAACGCGCACCACGACACCGGTTTCCTCACCGTGCTCGCCGCAGGCGAGACACCGGGGCTCGCGGTGGAGGCGCCCGACCGGACCTGGATCGCGGTCCCGCCGTTGCGACATCGTCTCGTCGTCAACCTCGGCGAGATGCTGCAGGCGATGACCGGGAACTACCTCGTCGCCACCCCTCACCGGGTGATCACCGAGACCGAGCGGTTCTCGGCGGCGTACTTCCACGGACCGTCGCTCGACACCGAGCTCCTCCGTCTCCCCGTCGACCCGTCGTTCGCTGCGGTGGTCGAGGCGAGCCCCCGACACCGAGACGCAGGTTTCATGGCGCCTCGACACGAGACCATCGCCGGGGTCGGTGACATGGCGTCCACGCATCGGGCGTCCACCTACGGCGAGCAGCTCTGGAACTACTTCGTGCGGAGCTATCCCGACATCGTCGCCGAGCATCACCCCGAGGTGGTCGATGCCCGAGCCTCCGGCTGACGCTCAGCGAGTCGTCGGGGTGACGATCTCGAGGACGTTCGAGAACGCCTGAGTGTGCGCCCAGATCCTGTCCTCCCGGGTGTCCCAGGTGGCGACCTCGACCAGGAGCGATGGAGAGCCGACGACGCGGTTGGCCCACGTCTCACCTCCACCGTGCTGGTCGATGCCGAGTCGCACGCGATCTCCGACGGTCTGCGCCCACCTCTCGGCGTAGCGCCGCGGTGTGTCGCCGATCGGACCGACGTACGCGAGGGGCTGGTGGACCCACACGCACAGGTCGGGCCGTTCGTCCTCGATCAGCCGCATCATCGCCTTCGTCTCGGGTGCCGATCCCGGACCAGGCCCGCCGGTCGATCGGCTCCATCGCCAGGGGAAGTTCCGGTTGAGGTCGACGCCCTGGGCGTTCCGCCGCGTCCGGTTCGCCCACCCGTCGGGGTTCGCGGCCGGCACGATCGTGACCTTCACGTCGTTCGGGCGCCGGGCGTTCATCAGCGATGCGGCGAGCGGCAGCGTGATTCGTTCGTTGCCGTGGATCCCGAGGACGACGACCACACTGACCCGGGGCGCCGGCGGCGTGGCGACCCAGCGGATGATCGGTCGTCCCTCGTGGCTCGTCCCGAACGCGGACTCGACGAACGGGTCGAAACGTGACGGGGGATCGTCGCGTCGGGCGCGGTCGCGGGCTCGGCCCGTCGTGCGGATGTCGGACGCGGGCCGGTCGTCGGCTCCCGCGCGCCCGACCGTGGTGGGCAGCGAGGGCAATCCGATCGTGGCGGCGGCTGCGGCGCCGGCTCCGAGTGCGGACACCACACGTCGCCGACTCCATCCGCCCACGCGCTCACTCTAGGCGGTTGACGAACGCGGAGAGAACAGGAGGCGTCGGACCGTGACGTGCTGGTGAGCACGTGACGAGAGCACCGCGCGAACGATGGTGAGCGGTTCGAGCGGCACCACTACCGTCGGGTGCACCGGTGCCGAGCCGACCCGCAACCGGGTCGCAGACGAGGAGAAGACGATGCCGACGCTCGATTCAACACCCGACATGTGGGACCTGCGGATGTCCGAGGGAGTGCGCCCGCTCTACGAGCAGGTCAAGGCCTTCATCCGCGACGAGGTCGAGCCGATGAGCCGCGAGTACTTCGCGCTCGGTGAGGGACGCGACGACCGCTGGTCGTACGCACCCGGTCAGCTGGATGCGCTCGAGAAGGTCAAGGTGCGGGCCAAGGAGGTCGGTCTGTGGAACTTCTTCCTCCCCGACGCCGAGACCGGTGAGGGCCTCTCGAACCTCGACTACGCGTACATCGCCATGGAGCTGGGCAAGAACCCGCTCGCGTCCGAGTCGATGAACTGCTCGGCGCCCGACACCGGGAACATGGAGGTGCTCGAGCGCGTCGGGACCCCGGAGCAGAAGCGGCAGTGGCTCGAGCCGTTGCTCGCCGGCGAGATCCGGTCCGCCTACGCGATGACCGAGCCCGACGTGGCGTCGTCCGACGCCAAGAACGTCGCCTGCCGCGCCGTGCGTGACGGCGACGAGTGGGTCATCACCGGCGAGAAGTTCTACATCTCGGGCGCTGGCGACCCGCGCTGCAAGATCATGATCTGCATGGTGCAGACCGATCCCGACGGTCCGCCGCACAAGCAGCAGAGCCAGATCCTCGTGCCGATGGACCACCCCGGCGTCGAGATCCTCGGACCGATGCACGTGTTCGGCAAGGACGACGCTCCGCACGGTCACATGCACCTCCGTTTCAACGACGTGCGCGTGCCCTACGACAACGTGCTCCTCGGCGAGGGCCGTGGCTTCGAGATCAGCCAGCTCCGCCTCGGACCCGGCCGGATCCACCACTGCATGCGCTCCATCGGCCAGGCCGACAAGGCGCTCGAGATGATGGTGTCCCGTGGCCTCAGCCGCGAGGGCTTCGGCCGTCCGCTCGCCAAGCTCGGCGGCAACATGGAGGCCATCGCGAAGGCGCGGATCGAGATCGAGTCGATGCGGCGCATGGTGCTCACCGCCGCCAAGGCCATGGACGAGCTCGGGAACGCCGAGGCTCGCGTGTGGGTCTCGGCGGTGAAGGCGATGGTGCCGATCCGCGTCTGCGAGATCATCGACCAGGCGATCCAGATCCACGGCGCGACGGGCGTGTCGCAGTGGACTCCGCTCGCCGACATGTACGCCTCGCAGCGCACCCTGCGCCTCGCCGACGGTCCCGACGAGGTCCACTGGATGGTCGTCGGTCGCGCCGAGTGCGCAGCGGGTGAGGAGACGGCTCGCGGGTACGACCCCAAGACCGAGTACTACGCCAAGTCCGACCAGGTGCCCGAGGGAATGTTCTCCGGTCCCGCCTGATGTGTGCGTGACGTGCCTGTCTCGTCACGCGATCACCGGCGCCGATCGCTCGCCCTTCTGCGTCGGCCGGACGACGGCGAGAGCCGTAGCTTTCGATCGTGACGGGTCACGTCATCGATCTTCACGCACACGTCGTCTTGGAGGACGCGCTCGGGTGTGCCGGCACGTTCGGCCCGAACCTGTCCGAGGTCGACGGCGTGCCGGAGTTCCGAGTCGGTCGGTACACGATGCGCCCGGCGCCGTACCGCGGCTCGGTGTTCATGGACGCCGACGAGCGGGAGCGTGCGATGGCGCGCCACGGCATCGACCGCCAGATGCTGTCGCCGAATCCGCTGACCTTCTTCGGCGGGATCGACGTCGTCGCCGCAGCGGAGTTCGCCGCGGCGACGAACACGGCGATGTCGGAGTTGGTCGGCGGACGTCCGCACCTGCTCGGTGCGGCTCAAGTGCCGCTGCAAGACGTCGCGGCAGCGTGTCGCGAGACCGAACGGGCAGCCGAACTCGGATTGAGTGCCGTCTATGCGGGAACCGACTACGGGCTCGCATGGGACGATCGCGCTCTCGCTCCGTTCTTCGACACGCTCGTCGCCTGCGACCTCCCGTTGTTCATCCACGCCGCCACCAACGACGGTGACGGGCCGACGCCCGATCGTCTGCGTCGGCACGGCCTCGACCTCGTCGCCGGATACACCGCCGAGGAGACCATCGTTGCCGCCACGTTCGTGCTCGGCGGCGTGCTCGACCGCCACGCCGATCTCGACGTCTGTCTGTCGCACGGCGGGGGCGCCGTCGCACTCCTCACCGAACGATTCGACTCGATGCTCGGCTTTCGTGGCAAGCCGGCCGGGTTCGCGCAGGAGCTGTCACGCCTGTGGTTCGACGCACACGTCGGTGCGGGCCGCGCCCGGGAGCTGCTCGTCGACACCGTCGGCACCGAGCGGCTCGTCTACGGAACGAACTTCGGCGGGTGGGACACCCCCGACCACGCCGATGACTTCGCCGCGTCCCTCACCCCCAACGCGGAGCGCCTGCTCCGCCTGACACCCGGAGGTTCGAACCGATGAGCACACTCGTCGCCCGAGGCGCGCAACTCTTCACGGGCGTCGACGACACCGTGATCGTCGACGGAACCGTGGTGATCGACGACGGCGTCGTCGTCTACGCCGGTCCGAGCGACTCCGCACCGCGCTTCGACCACGCCGATCACCTCGACGCCGACGGGTGCTTCCTCATGCCGGGCATGACCGAATCACACGCACACCTCTCGTACGGCAACGCTGACCCTCGCGCGCTCAATGCCGTTCCGACACCGATCGCGATGCTCGACGCGGTCGACAATGCCGCTCGCGTGGTGGCGGCCGGGTTCACCTCGGCGATCAGCTTCGGGTCGGCCCAGGGTCTCGACATCGCGCTCCGCGACGTCATCGCCTCGGGGCGAGTGCCCGGTCCGCGCCTGCTGGCCAACGATCGTGACCTCGGATCGACCGGGAGCAACGCCGACGACTCCGGCTCGGCGAAGATCATCGCCGACGACCCGTGGACCATCCGCCGGGAGGTGCGCACGCTCGCGAAGAAGGGCGTCGACGTGATCAAGATCTTCCTCGACGGTGAAGCGCTCTCGACGCAAGCGCCACCCGGCGTGCTGACCTACACCGACGAGGAGGTGGCGGCAGCGGTCGGCGAAGCGCACGCTCGGGACATGCGGGTCGCCTGTCATGCCCGATCGGCCGCCGCGGTGAAGCAGGCGGTTCGACACGGCATCGACTTCGTCGGCCACGCCAACTTCCTCGACGACGAGGCCGTCGACATGCTCGCCGAGGCGCGCGATCGGCTCTCGGTCGGTCCCGGCGTCGCGTGGGAGGTCGCGCTGCTCGAACGCGGTCATGAGATCGGGATCCCGCGCGAGTACGCGGTGTCCAAGGGGTATCAGCTCGAGGTCGACGCCACCATCGCATCGGTCAAGCGCCTCCGTGAGGTCGGCGTGCGGGTCACCGTCGGTGGCGACTACGGCCTGTCGATCACACCGCACGGCACGCAAGGCAAGGAGCTCGAGTACTTCGTCGATCTGTTCGAGATGACACCCGCCGACGCCCTGCTCTGTGCGACACGCGACGGTGGCTGGGCGTTCGACTCCGGTGGGCGACTGGGCACGTTGACGCCCGAGTCGGTCGGCGACCTCGTGATCGTCGACGGAGACCCCTTGGCCGACATCCGGGTTCTGCAGCACACGGACAGGATCCGAGCCGTCGTCAAGGACGGCACCGTCGTGGCCCGCCACGGTGAAGCGATCCGGAGACCGGTGATGGCCACCGGTTGAACGCTGCGACTGTCGTTCGGGCGAGCCGGATCAGGCCACTCGGTGGCCGTACTCGAAGAGGCGGTTGGGTTGCTCGGGGTAGAGAGCGAGCCACTCCACGGTCCCGGTCGGGCGCCAGCCGAGTTTGTCGAAGAATCGTCGTCCACTCGGCGAGTCCTCGGGGATCCAGGCGATGACCTCGCCGCCCCCCGACGCGCGCAGGTCCTCCTCGATCCGTGTCACGAGCGCAGCGGCCGCGCCCGAACCCCATGCCGACGGATGGATCCAGATGTCGTCGAGGTCGATCGCCCGCTCGGCGCTGGTGCTGGCGACGGCGAAGCCGACGACTCGATCGCAGACCTCGGCGACGTAGGTGTCGCAGTCGTCGCCGAGCACTGCGTCGTGGCACTCCTCGCGGCGCTCGTCGTCGAACGTGTGGTCGGCGAACACCGACGCCGAGAACATGTACCGGAAGCCCTCTCTCCAGGCAGCCGTGTAGGCACCGACCATCGCCTCGAGATCATCGAGCGTCGCGCGCCGAACGGAGACCATCACATGGACCTCGGCGAGCCCTGACGGTCTCTTGAGCCGACGGCGCCTCTGGAGTTCCTCAAGAAATCGGTGGACGGTCGAACGTTGAACGCGTCAGTCGAACCACCCGAGCGGATCGGGAAGGAGGTCGCGCAGCGTCGAGGGCGGCCATCCGCTCATCCACTCGAGGCCGTCGAGCGCACTCCCGCCGAGGATCTCGAGGCCGGAGACGGCGGCGTCGAGCGAATCGTGGAACGTCTCGTCGAGCCAGTCGGCGACATCGACCGCACCCGAGGCGAGATCGTCGGCCAGATCCTCCAGGTGCTCGCCGGCGTTCTCGACGACGTGCGCACCACGGACGCCGAGATCGTCGAGCAGCTCTCCGACGCGGGCGGCGAGCGACGGTCGGTCGGGCGACGGTGAACCACCGCGGACGATCGTGCGGAGATTGGCGATGGCGACGTCGTTCTCGAAGTAGTCGTCGTGGAGTTGGAGGAACACGCCGTCGGAGTCGCCGACGTCGAAGGTCTGCGCACCGAAGTCGGGATCGGTCGGGGCGTCACCGAACCGCTGGAGATCAGCGACCGGGTCACCGTGAGCGTCGGCGGCGAAGTACTCGAGGAACGCCAGTGCCGGGAAGTCGCTGGTGGAGTCGACACCGACACCCGGGCTCCCGAGGAACACCGCACGCGACCCGGTCAGACCCCCTCGAATGGCGAGACCGAGGGTCAGGCTGCCGTACGAGTGTCCGAGGTACGTGGTGGGGACGTCGAGCTCGAGGTCGAGCGCCGCCCCGAACCACGCGAGTCGCCGCGCCCCCGCCCGGGCGAGTTCGTCGGACGCGACTTCGTCGGCGGCGACGAGGTCGCGCCACAGGTCGCCGAGCGAGTCCGGTGCGACGAGTCCCTTCGGGGCGTCGTACCCGGTCCACGCAATCACGGCGAGGTCGTCGTGGCCGCCCTGGAGTCGGCGTGCGTCGTCACCGACGACGGACGCGTTCGCGAGTTCGCTTCCCATGCCCGGGATGACGACGGCGAGCGAGGTCGCCGTGGCGAGATCACCGATGAGTTCGGCGACGAGTCCGTCGCCGCGGAGGTCGAGGAGCACGATCTGCCGGGAGCGATCGGGTCGACCGGCCGGGTCGAGATACTGATCGAGCCGCGGGTCGTGATCGGGGAGCGCCGTGAGATGCGTGATCGTCACGTGGTTGGCGTCGATCCGGACCGAGAGCGGGATGCCGTCGGTGGTGCCGATGACGTCGGGGTACTGGTGCACCGCGGCGATCCGTTGTCCGGCGTCGAGCGACTCCCACCAGGCGCGCACTCGATCGGGGCGCCACCGCCCGAGCTGGGAGATGTCGACGGTCGTGACTCCGATGTCGTCGTGCAGCGAGGCCCACAGCTCGGTCGACCACCGTCGGGCCGCTGCCCGCCAGAGCGCGGTGGAGCTGGAGGAGTCGAGTGTGTCGGCGGCGATGGCAGCTCGAGCGGCGACGTCGAGTGCCGCGGCGAGAAGTCGCAGCTCCTCGGCGACCTCGTCGAGGAGGCGCAGCGTCGGTGTCGTGTGTGTGGCCAGGTCCCCGCCGCCGCGGTCGATCTCACGGACCTCGTCGGTGAACATGACGAGTCCCCGGACCTCGTGGCCGACCGATGCGGCGGCGTCGAGTCCGGCGGCGGGGTCGATCGAGATGATGTCGGGCACGAGCGCCTCCGATCAGTCGCGCTGCGCCCACGGTCCGGGCGCCGTCGGCCGAGTCGGCGGTGGCCCGAGGTGGTCACCCGGATCGAGAGTGCGTGCCCGCGTGACGTGGTCGTGCATCGCCTCGTCGTACGCATCGAGGGCGCGACTCCAGCGGCGACACAACTCGGCACGCTGGCGGCACGCATCGGTCAGAGCGAGGAGATGACCGCGGCTCGCAGCGAGGTTCGTGGTGGTCGCGTCGACGGTGCGTGCGACGAGCGGTCCGACGGTGCCGCCGGAGAGACGAGTGGGGTCGAGCGTTCGATCGAGTCGGGCATCGAGGCCGAGCAGGTGATCGGACAGACCGTGCAGTCGGTCCGCCCACCGGTCGTAGTCCGTCGATGTCGGCATCGCCGCTCCTCTCGTCGACCGGTCGGGTGACGAGAACGACGGTACGACCGTCGAGCGGAGCGGACACCGGGGAGGACTCCCCGGTGTCGGTCAGCGGTGTGTCCGCGCCGGGTCAGACGGCGAGGAGATCGCGGGCGCCCGTGTCACTCGACGGGTGGCGCAGCTTCGACATGGCGCGTGCCTCGATCTGGCGGATGCGCTCACGGGTGAGGCTGAAGTGCTCGCCGACCTCTTCGAGGGTGCGGGGCTCGCCGCGGTCGAGACCGAAGCGCAGCTTCAGGATCTCGCGCTCGCGATCGTCGAGCGGAGCGAGCAGTCGGGCGATCTCGTCGGGCAGCAGCGCCGTGGCCGCGACCTCGAACGGTGACTCGGCCGATCGGTCTTCGACGACGTCGCCGAGCTCGGCGTCGCCGTCTTCACGAAGCGGCTCGGACAGCGAGAGCGGCTCGGCGGCGAACCGGAGCGCCTCGGTGACCTTGTCCTCGGGCATCTCGACCTCCTTCGCCAGTTCGGCGAGGGTGGCGGGACGGCCGTACTTGAGCTCGAGGCGCGAACGCGCCTTCTGGAGCCGGGCGAGCGTGTCGCCGGCATGGACCGGGAGGCGGATCGTGCGACCGGTGTTGGCGATGCCGCGCGTGATCGCCTGGCGGATCCACCACGTGGCGTACGTGGAGAACTTGAAGCCCTTCCGCCAGTCGAACTTCTCGACCGCGTGCATGAGGCCGAGGTTGCCCTCCTGGATGAGGTCGAGGAGCGGCAGGCCCGACGCCTGGTACTTCTTGGCGATGGATACGACCAGGCGGAGGTTCGACTGGACGAACTGGCGCTCGGCCTCTTCGCCCTTGCGCGCCGTGCGCCGCAGCTCGCGCTTCTTCGCGGCGGTGAGCGACTCGTCGGCGTCGAGTTGCTCGATCGCCTCGTTGCCGGCCTCGATGGCTTTCGCGAGTCGGACCTCGTCGTCCTTGGTCAGCAGCGTGTACTGACCGATGTCCGTGAGGTACAGGCGGACGAGGTCTTCATCGTCCCGTTCGACTCGATCTTTGGCCACCATCGACTCCGATCCATGTTGTGTGTCGCTGAACGAGTCCCACCATCCGCACCACACGGTGGTCCGAGTGAGAAGATGTTCGCCGTTGGACTCTCTGCGTCGCCCCCTCGGCGGAACGGGTGATCCCTGCGTGAGATCGCCCGACGACGGGAGACGCCGGTCACCCTACCGACCCACCGATCGTGGCCCACACGTGAACACCCGACCTGCGCTTCGTATCACTGGTTGAGATGGTTCGGCCGGCTGCATCACCGGGAGCGATACTCGGCGCGTCAACGTTGACGCAACGATGTCCGGTCGATTCGGCGTCGGATCGCGTCATGCGCGGCGATGCGTGGTGCCCGCGTCTCGGCCGGACCGCACCACACGGCCGGGCGTGTTCGACTCGCCGTGGCGCGTCGGCGTCGAAGAAGATCTCGTGATGACGGAGATCGCCGATCCGATCGAGACGCCGGTGACCGTGGGCGGGGCCCGCAGTGCGGGGCCGTCCATGCAGGAGTTCCTCGCTGCGGACACGCGCTCGGTGCCCGAGTCGCTCCTCGACCACTCGTCGGCTCCGCAGGGCTCGGCCGACGTCCCCCGTGTCCGGTACACCGACCCGGCGTTCGCCGCGCTGGAAGACGAGTACCTCTGGACCACCACGTGGCAGATGGCGTGCATGGAGGTCGACCTCGAGCGGCCCGGAGATCATGTCGTGTACGACGTCGCCGACCAGTCGCTCATCGTCGTGCGGACCCACTCCGGAGCGATCCGGGCGTATCACAACTCGTGCCTGCACCGCGGGACGAAGTTGCGGGACGACGACGGACGCGTCGCCTCGTTCCGCTGCCCGTTCCACGGGTGGAGGTGGAACCTCGACGGCGAGCTCGCCGAGCTGCCTGCCGAGTGGGACTTCCCCCAGGTGTGGGAGCAGCCCGACTCGTGTCTCCCCGAGGCAGCCGTCGCCACCTGGCAGGGATTCGTGTTCGTCAACATGGCCGAGTCGGTCGGAGCCGAGGTCCCACCGTTCGACGGATACGCCGCCAAGCTGATCGAGCACTTCGACCGCGACTTCTCGATGTCCGACCGGTACCGCGCGTTCTGGGCGGTGAAGGAGGTGCCGGCGAACTGGAAGGTGGTGATGGAGGCCTTCGGCGAGGGCTACCACGTGATCGCCACGCACCCACAGATCCTCGAGTTCACGGCCGACGAGAACAGCGAGTACTCGATCTGGCCCGACAACCCCGAGGTCACCCGGTTCGTCAACGGGTTCGGGGCGCAGAGCCCGCACCTGGCCGAACTCACCCCGCAGCAGGTGGTCGACGCCTACCTGTCCTTCTCGACCCGTCAGCCGAAGAACGCGCTCCCCGACGCCGTCAGGATCGACGTGCCCGACGACGCCAACCCGCGCGCGATCGTGGCCGAGATCTTCCGCGCCGGGTTGAAGGAGCGCTTCGACTCCGACCTGTCCGGTCGCTCCGACTCCGAACTGCTCGATGCACACCTGTACCACCTGTTCCCGGCGTTCGCCCCGTGGGCCGGGATCGGCCAGTCGCTCGTGTACCGGTGGCGCCCGGGGCCGACGCCAGACACGTCGTACATGGACGTGATCCGCATGGCGCCGCTCCCCGACTCGGGCGAGCGGCCCGCCCCGGCACCGCAACAGCGGCTGCAGCTCGAGCAGTCGTGGCACGAGGCCGACGAGATGGGACAGCTCGCCGACGTGTTCGAACAGGACATGGCCAACCTGCCGAAGGTGCAGGCCGGGCTCAAGTCGAAGGGCAAGCGCGGGGTGAGCTTCGGGCTCTACCAGGAGACTCGGATGCGGATGCACCACCGGATGATCGACGAGCGCGTCGACGCCGGCCTCGCCCGCGACGGCCGTTCCACGACCGAGCTCGACCCCTTCCGCACGCCGGCCGGCTAGCTCGCACTGTCCGTTTCCGCCCGGGCCAGATCCGGACACTGTCCGCTTTCGCCCAGGTCGGATCCGCGTCGGTCTCGCGAGACTGACGAATCGGCGGACGGGTATCGTGGACGGATGTCGAATCCCCTGTTCAACGAGAAGCGGATGGAGGAAGACCGCGCCGGGTGGGCCGCGCCCACGACCGGAGCGGCCGTGCTCGACGGTGTCCAGCACGCTCCCGGCACCCCACTGAGCGACGGGCCGATCTCCCGCCACGAACGGGCGATGACCCTCAACGGAACGATCTCGGCGACTGCCTCGCTGTTCGTGCTGTTGCTGATCTCCGCGGCGTTCGGATGGTTCGCCTCCGAGGGGCCGACCACGGTCGACGGCCAGGACACCTACCAGTTCCCGGGCATCGCCACGATCGGCATCGTCGTCGGCTTCGTCGCCGTCATGGTCGCCTACTGGAAGCCGAATCTCGCGCGGTTCCTCGGCCCGGTGTACGCCGTCTGTTACGGCTTCGCCGTCGGAGCGATCAGCCACGGCTACGAGACGTTCTACGACGGCATCGTGCTGCAGGCGGCCGGTGCCACCGTGGCCGTCGTCTTCGCCATGCTCGTGCTCTACCGCACCCGCATCATCAAGGTCACCGAACGATTCCGCAAGATCGTCATCGGGGCGACGTTGGGCATCATGCTCCTCTACGTCGTGTCGTTCGTGATCAACCTGTTCGGCGGTTCGGTCCCGTTCCTCAACAGCCCGAGCCCGCTCGGCATCCTGTTCTCGGTGTTCGTCTGCGGTCTGGCGGCGTTCAACCTGGCGCTCGACTTCGACCTCATCGAGCGCGGTGTCGCCCAGCGGATGCCGAAGAGCTACGAGTGGGTCGCCGCCCTCGGCCTGGTCGTCACGATCGTGTGGCTCTACCTCGAGCTGCTCCGCCTGCTCGCCAAGCTCCAGTCCGACTGACTCCGGTCGGTCGCCCCGACGTTCTCGTGAGCTCTGACGACGCACGACGTCGTCAGAACTCATGAGATGGGCGACGACATGACGGACGAAACACCCCCGCTACGTGCGGCCGCCGTCGAGGCGGCCGCCGTCGCGTCCGGGGGAGGAGCCCTCGCTGCGCTCGTCGGGTGGCCGCTCGGGATCGCGATTCCGACCGCGGTCGTCGGCGGGCTGAACGGTGCGGTCTGCGGATGGCGGGGCATCTACGAGTGGCGTCGCGCCCGCGGGTGGCTCGCTGCAGCGCTCGACTCCACCTGGGGCCTCCCGATGACCACGGCGTCGCTGTTCGCACACGTGGCTGGACGGCTCCGTGGCGAACCGGGATTCGTCCCCGACCTCTCGGTCCGGCAGAACCGACACGTGTACCGACGAGGGTTTCAACCTCGTGGAGGATTCGCGATCACGCTCGGCAACGTCATCAATGGCGCAGGTGATGTGTCCCGCCCTCGGCGTCGCCGCCTCATCACCGATCACGAGGACGTCCACTGCTGGCAAGCACGATGGTGGGGCCCACTGTTCCCGGTGCTGTACGTCGGCTGGGCCGCCGCAGGCGCCGTCGGCGGCGCAGCGATCTGGCTCACCCGACGACGCTCCGAGCGCTTCGGCAAGGTCGTCGAGTCGTCCGCCTACTACCTCAATCCGTTCGAGTGGTGGGCGTACAGCCGCGACGACCACTGGCCGCCCGGCGGCAAGATCGTCGACTTCGGATGGGCCCGCCCGTGCTGCCGTCCGCTCGCCGCGGTCAGGAACTCGGAGACGGGACGCCGATCGCGCTCAGCAGGCTCACCAGTTCCGCGTTGAACTCGGCGGGGCGCTCCTGCTGAGTCCAGTGCCCGGCACCCTCGACCAGCCGGTGACCCCGGTAGTCGGGGAGCGTGAGCGCCTGCGACTCGACGTACTCCATGC
>JBCDAK010000110.1:0-14877 GCA_039185545.1 Actinomycetota bacterium | reverse complement strand
GCTCGTCCACGGTGACTACCGCCTCGACAACCTGCTCTTCTCCGACGCCGCCGTCGCCGCGGTCGACTGGCAGACCGTGGCGGTCGGCCCGCCGGCCCGTGACGTCGCCTACTTCGTCGGCAACGGGATCACGACCGACGAGCGGCGGCGACACGAGGACGAGCTCCTCCTCGGCTACCTCGACGCTCTCGGAGCCCGCGGGATCACCGACTACCCCCTCGACCGGTTGCGGACCGATTACGCCCGCGGTGCGTGGCTCGGGGCGTACACGACCGTCCTCGGCGCCTTCGCCGCGGCTCGCACCGATCGCGGTGACGACATGTTCGTGGTCATGGCCGACCGCGCCGCCGCCCAGATCCTCGACCACGAGTCGGTCGGCCACCTCCCCTGACACCTCCACGCCCACCCGGGGCTGCCTTCCGTTCGTGTCAGCGCATGTCCGGGATCGTGCGGGATGTGCTGACGTGAGGCGCGGGCCGTGTCGTTCGTGTCAGCGCATGTTCGGAATCGTCGGGGATGTGCTGACGCGGGTCCGCTCGCGGTCTGGATCAGCTCGTGTCAGCGCATGTCCGGGATCGTGCGGGATGTGCTGACGTGGGCGGATCCACGATCCGGGGAGCGCCGTGCGATGCGCGGGTCAGTCGGCCGGCGGCGACGGCGGCGCCAGGTCGGGGACGAACGGCGCGAGCAGCGGGTCGATGTTCGGTCCCCGGCGGAGGTGGTGACCGCCGTCGACGGCGAGGACGACCCCCGTGATCCACGACGATTCGGGACCGCAGAGGAACCGGACGGCTCGGGCGACGTCCTCGGGTGTCCCCCGACGGCCGAGCGGCATGTTGATCCGGTAGTCCGCGTCGACCTCGTCGGTCGACTGGAGGAGCGCGGACAGTTCGGTCTCGACCAGCCCGGGTGCCACTGCGTTGACGCGGACACCTCGCGACCCGAGTTCGTCGGCGGCGTTCCGCACGAGCATGTCGAGTCCCGCCTTGCTCACCGTGTACGGCGTCATGAATCGGTGGGTGGCCGTGCCGGCGATCGACGAGACCGCGCAGATCGTCCCGCCGCCCCGGGACACCAGCAGCCGAGCGGCGTGCTTCACGGTGAGGAATGCCCCGGTGAGGTTCGTCCGCAGCGTCGACTCCCACTCGTCGAGTTCGACCGCCTCGAGTGGACCCGCGGTCCCCCGACCTGCGTTCGCGACCACGATCGACAGCGGCACTCGGGCGTCGGCGTCGGTGAGCGCGGAGGACACGGCGTCTTCGGCGCCGACGTCGACCACGGCCAACTCGACCGACGATGCACCGCCACCCAGGAGCTCGTCCCGCGCCGATTCGAGGCGCTCCTCGCTCCGGCCGGCGATGGTGACCGCAGCGCCGTCGGCGGCCAGCGACCGTGCGATGCCCAGACCGATCCCCGAACCGCCTCCGGTGATGAACGCATGCTGTCCGGCCAGCGGCTCGGCGGGCGACGCGTCGGAGGTTCGGTCGGTCGTCGTCACGACGTCATCATCGCACCGCGCCCCGAGGCGACCGGTACCGTCGGCGGCGATGCGCTTCTCGGTCTGGCCCAACCCCGCCCGCACGCCCGACGAGATCCTCGATCTCGCCCGCACCGCCGACGGCGGACCGTGGTACGGCCTCTGGTTCGCCGACCACTACATGCCGAACACCGGTGGACCCGACGTGGCCGATGGTGACGTCCACGAGTGCTGGTCGATCCTCCCCGCCGTGGCCGCCGTGACCGAGAGGATCCGACTGGGACCGCTCGTCGCACCGACCTCGATCCACCACCCGGCGCTCCTCGCCAACCGGGCGGCCACGATCGACCAGCTCTCGAACGGACGATTCGTGTTGGGCCTCGGCGCCGGATGGCAGATCAACGAGCACCGGGCATACGGCTTCGATCTCGACGAGCCGAAGGTCCGCGTCGACCGTTTCGAGGAGTCGATCCAGATCGTGCGATCGCTCCTCGACACCGGGCGCACGACGTTCCACGGCACCCACTACTCCGTCGACGACGCCCCCTGTCAGCCCACCCCGGTGCAGGCCACCCTGCCGATCCTCGTCGGCACCGGCAGCCCTCGGATGCTCGGGATCACCGCGCGGCACGCCCAGGAGTGGAACACCTGGGGCGCGCCGGCGCTGGCGGCGGAACGGATGCGCGTCTTCCGCACAGCGTGCGAGAAGGCGGGTGTCGATCCTCACGGGCATCACACGTCGGTGCAGGCGCTCGTCCGGTTCGACGACACCGGCGAGGCCCGGCCGTGGGACGGTTGGGACGACCGCACCGTGATGGGTGGTGACGACCAGATCGTCGACCGGCTCGGCCGCTACGTCGAGGACGGCGTCGACGAGTTCATCGTGCCCGACTTCGCCCTCGGCGACACGGTCGAGGAGCGCGCCGACGCCGTTCACCGATTCGCCGAGCAGGTCATCCCACAGTTCCGGTGATGCTCGACCCGCGCCGTTGATGAGGCGAGTGTCACGTTCGCGCGAGGCGCGTTTGACAGACTGACGGAATGCGTGGCTTCCGGCACGGCTCGACGCGGGTGGCGATCGCGGTCGGCGTCGTGGCGCTCGTCGCGGCATCGTGTTCCGACGCGGACCCCGACGACGCCGCCGAAGACACCACCGTCGACACCGAGGCGCTCGTCGACGACATCGTCGCGACGACCAGCGTCCCCGCGGACACCACCACCACGACCGAGGCGCCTGCGCCGACCACCACCGCCCTTCTCGTCACCGAGGGAGCCACCGTCGTGGTCGCCAACGCCAGCATCGTCGGCGGCAGCGCAGGGCGCATGACCGATCAGCTCGCCGGTGTCGGATTCACCACGGGCACGCCGACCAACGCGGTCGACAAGCTCGTCGATTCGGTCGTCCACTTCACCGACGCCGACGGCGCCGAGACGGTCGCCGAGAGCGTCGCCGCACAGCTCGGTGGGGTCGAGGTGTCGGCGATGCCCGATCCGATCCCGGTCGAGGAGGCCGACATCGGCGACGCGAACGTACTCGTCCTGCTCGGCGACAACCAGGCCGACCAGTCGCTCGACGAGCTGCAGGGCGTCGTCCCCGAGTCGGCGGTCACCATCGAGACCTCCGGGCTGACCGTCGTCGTGGCCAACGCCGCCGGCGTCGACGGGGCCGCCGGCCTCATGAGCGACGAACTCGAGGCGGCCGGCGTCACGGTCGGAGCTCCCACCAACGCCGTCGTCCAGCTGGCCGACTCCATCGTGCACCACACCGACACCGAGGGCGCCGAGGCCGACGCGCAGGCGATCGCCGACGCGCTCGGCGGCGTCGAGGTGCAACCGCTGCCCGACGAGATCCCGACCGAGGCGAGCACCCTCGACGGCGACGTCCTCGTCCTGGTCGGCACCAATCAGGCGTCCCAGACGCTCGCCGAGCTGAATCCCTGATCCATCCCCGGTCCGGGCGGGCGCTCCCGACCCGATCGGGTCCGCCGGGCTGACAGAACCGGTCCATCAGAGATCCCTCAAGATCCGACTCGCGTCGGTCGATACCCACTCGTACCACCAGTGTGTGGTCGGCCAGCCCGACCGCCGCGACGAGCATCAGGACCAGGGACCGCGACCATGGACACCACCGACGGAGGACGGCGATGAGCGACGACCTCGCAGAGCTGCAGAACCGCATCGTCGACGCCGTCCAGTCGGAGCTGACCCGCTTCAGCAAAGAGGTCGCCAGCGAGATCTCGTCGATCCGCCGCGAGATCGACGCGGGCGCCACGGCCCACTCCGAGCTGCAGGAGCAGGTCATCGCGCTCGCCGACGCCATCGAGGCGTCACACGGTGCGAACACCACCTTCCAGACCGATCTCCAGCGCGCTCTCGAGCAGCGCCTCAACGAGTTCGGCACCGCGACCAAGCGTCGCCACGAAGAGATCAACGACCGGCTCGGCCGGGTCGTCGACGAGGCCAACAACGGCATCGTCGCAGCCGTCGAGACCGCTGCCCGCCCGCTGATGCGCGACCTCGAGGACCGCCAGACCGAACTCTCCGGCTCGGTCGACAAGTTCCACGAGGAGATCGACCGACTCGACGAACGCGCCACGACGATCGTCGGCCACATCAACGAGGTGACGGGCGCCGTGGAGGGACGCCTCGACGAGATCTCACGCGAGGTCGTCGAGTCCTTCGACGAGCGCCATGCCGCGGTCGTGGCCCACATCGACGAGGTGTCGGCCGCCGCCGCCCGGCAGCAGTCGGAGGTCGCCAAGATCGTCGCCGACCGTGTCGAGACCAGCGAGGTGCGGGTCAACGAGAAGATCGTCGGGCTCGAGAGCCGGATGAACGACGAGATCGGCCAGCGGATCGCCGACATCGACGCCCACGTGGGCCACGTGTCGGCCGGTCTCGATGACGCCGTGATCACCTTGAACGATCGCATCGCTGCCGCCGAGTCGAAGACCGGCGACGTCGAGAAGGAGATCGCCAAGGTCCGCGAGGAGATCTCCGAGGTCGACGCCGAGGCCATCGACGAGATCAAGGAGAAGATCGGATCCGCACTCGGCCAGGCCGAGCTGATCCGCATCGAGATGGATCGCTTCAAGGACGAGATCACCCAGACCTCGACCAAGACCAACGTTCGGCTCACCGAGCTCGAGACGCAGGTGCAGGATCAGTACCTCGACGTCGAGACCTCGATCCAGCTCGAACGTCTCGAGGAGATCGAGCGAGCGATGCTCCTGCTCGATCCGGAGCAGTTCGTCCGACGCGACGAACTCGAAGGCCTCGACGCCGAGGACGCCTTGTCGTCGATCGGCACGGTGGCGACCGATCTCGTGGGCGACGTGCCCGACGCACCGGCGACCGATCCCCTCGCTCCGCCGACCGCCGAGCACGACGCCGACCACAGTCCCGTCGGCGGCTGACCTCGACGACCGCCGCGAACGCACCGCTGACACCACCGACGCACCGCTGACACCACCGACGCACCGCTGACATCTCGACACATCCGACGACACCTCGACGCATCCGAACGGAACCTGATCCATGGCACTGGGCCGCAAGAAGTCACCCGACACCCCCGAGGCACCCGCCGCTGATGGCGGTGGTGTCGCGGTCGCCGACCGCCCGGCCCCTCCGGAGACCGGTCCGTCGCCCGACGAGTGCATGTCGACCGGGCAGGCCCTCCTGCAGGCCGGTCAGATCGACTCGGAGAAGATGGCGACCCTCCTCCAGGAGGCCAACGGTGATCTTCTCGAGTTCTCGAACTACGCCCTGACGCGTCACGGAGTCGGCCGCAACGAACTCGCCAACGCCGTCGCCGCAGCGTGCCAGGTCCCGGTCGGGAATCCCAGCGTCGGTGAGCTCGACGACGAGATCGTCGCTCGGCTCCCCGAGAACGTCTGTCGCGAGAACAAGGTGATCGCGATCGCCGACTCGCCCGAGGGGCTCGTCATCTACGCGGCCGACCCGTCCCCGTGGCGTCGTCAACAGGTCGAGCGCGCCGTGTCGGGTGAGCTGCTCGCGTGGCGGGCGTCCGACCACAAGACCGTCACGTCGTTCATCGAGCAGAAGTTCCGCTCGTCGACGAACATCGACGCGCTCGTCGCCACGTTCGCCGGCGAGGACGAGCAGAAGGCCGCTGCCGACACGATCGCCGAGGTCAGCCTCGACGACGAGGCGCCCGTCATCCAGCTCGTCGCCAAGATCGTGAGCCAGGCACTGCGCGACCGGACGTCGGACATCCACATCGAACCGCTCGACGATCGACTCCGCATCCGGTTCCGCATCGACGGTCACCTCGTCGAAGCCTTCAGCCTCCCGCTGTCCGCGCACAACGCGCTGACCAGCCGGCTGAAGATCATGTCCGAGATGAACATCGTCGAGAAGCGGGCACCGCAGGACGGCCAGTTCTCGACCAAGGTCGACGGCAAGGAGATCGACGTTCGTGTCGCCACCGTCGCGACGGTCTTCGGCGAGAAGATCGTCATGCGACTCCTCGACAAGTCGAAGTCGATGGTCGGCCTCGCAGAGCTCGGCATGCCGAAGGAGATGTACAACTCGTACTCGAAGCTGGTGCACGCACCGTTCGGCATGGTCATCTGCGCCGGCCCGACCGGCGCGGGCAAGACGACGACCCTCTACGCCACGCTCCTCGAGATCAACTCGACCGGCAAGAACGTCACCACGGTCGAGGATCCGGTCGAGTACGTGTTCCCCGGCATCAACCAGGTGCAGACCAACGAGAAGGCGGGACTCACCTTCGCCACCGGCTTGAAGGCCCTCCTCCGACAGGACCCCGACACGATCCTCGTCGGTGAGATCCGAGACGCCGACACCGCACGCATCGCGATCCAGTCGGCGCTCACCGGTCACTTCGTGCTCTCCTCGCTGCACGGCACCGACGCGGTCGCCGCACTCCACCGCCTGCTCGACATGGGCATCGAGGCGTTCCTCGTCGCATCGGCGATCGTCGGCGTCGTCTCCCAGCGTCTGCTCCGGAAGATGTGCGACAACTGCAAGGAGCCGTACGACCCCGGCGCCGAAGAGCTCGCCGTGTTCCGTCAGCACTCGGGCGGATCGGAGAAGACGCAGTTCTTCCAGGGCAAGGGCTGCAGCTACTGCTCGGGGACCGGATACCGCGACCGCATCGGTGTCTACGAGCTGCTGCGCATCACCCCCGAGATCCGCCGACTCATCGTCGGTTGGGCGACCACCGAGGAACTACGCCGTCTCGCCGTGGCACAGGGCATGCGTACCATGCTCCGTGAGGCCATGCAGATGGTCGAGGACGACGTCACCACCGTGAGCGAAGTCGTCCGCACCCTCTTCGCTCACTGACCTGGTGGCGCCGTTCTGGTGGCTCACCTCGACCGCCGCTGACGCTTCGGTCTCGGATCGCGTGCGGCTCGTCGCTGGCGCTTCCCTCGCCGCCGTGCCGGGCCGCCGTGCTCGAGAGCGCGCTCTCGCCACCGGTCGTGTTGCAGTGTTCCGTCGAGCCCGGGACTCAACGGAACAACTGTCCGCTTCTGCCCGGGCCGGATCCGGACACCTGGCGCGGTGCGCCGTCCGACGACGATGCACCGCGGGGCGACGTGTAGCGTCGGTCACACTTCGTCCATGGGGGTGCGGCCGACGGCTGTGCAGGGCGGGGGATGACCTGGGGGGGTCGACATGTCGAAGAGTCCTGCGCGGTCCCGAGGGACCCGACGCGCCCACTTCGTCCTGCTCGCGGCGATCGGTCTGATCGCCGCGGCGTGCGGGGGGTCCGACGACGACTCCGGCGACGGTGGTTCGGAGCCGGTCGCGACCGACGCGGCCGAATCGCCCGACGCCGGATCCGACGACGCGTCCGAGTCGACCGACGACGACACGTCCGAGTCCTCGGACGACGACTCCGGCGGCGCAGACACGGACTCGGGAGGCGATTCGAGCGACGCCGACGCGGACGCCGGTGACGCCGGTGACGGCGACGAGGGGGACACGGACGCAGGCGACTCCGGCGGAAGCGACGCTCCACCGGCCGAGGCCGGAGGGCCGCGTGACTTCGCGTCGTTCGCACCTCCGACCGGTGAGACCATGGTCGTCGGGCTGGTCAACACCGAGGGCCCGGCGGGACTGAACTTCCCCGAGATCCGCACGATCGCGGCCGCCTCCGTCGAGTACCTCAACGAGCACGGCGGAATGGGCGGGCGTCCGCTCCAACTCGAGACCTGTGTGGCCGACGCCTCGCCGGAGTCCTCGCAGGCCTGTGCCCAGGAGCTCGCGGGCAAGGACGCCGAGATCGTCTTCCTCGGCCTCGACCTGTTCCCCGACTACCCGACCTACGAGGCGGCCGGGATCCCGCTCGTCGGAATCCTGCCGCTGTTCCCGGCCGACTACGCCGCCGAGGCGATGTACATGAACGGCGGGAACGCGACGCTCGGCGCCGCCATCGCCGCCACCGCCGAGCAGCTCTTCGAGGCCGAGACCGTCGCGATCGTGAGCGCCGACAACCCGGGTTCCAACGGATCGGAGGCCGCCGCGATCGCGGCGTTCGAGGCGGCGGGCATCGAGTACCGCTCCATCAAGGGGAGCGACAACGAGACCGACGCCGGATTCCAGGGCCTCGTCCGCGAAGCCGTGAGCGACGATCCCGATGTGCTCGTCAGCCTCTACGGCGACGCTGGTTGCATCGGGATGATGCGCGGGCGCATCGCCATCGGGACCGACGTCCCGGTGCTCGCGTCGAACACCTGCGGTGCCGGCGAGGTCATCTCGGCGGCCGGCGACGACGCGCTGGGGTGGTTCTTCGCCGCCGGAGGCGAGCAGCCCCCGACGCCCGAGGGCGACGTCGTGCGCGAGGCCGCATCGATCGAACTCGGCGTCGATCCGTCCGAGGTCAGCATCAGCGACCTCGGACTCGGCGGGCTCTCGCCGATCATGTTCTTCACGATGGCCGCTGCCGCGAACGACCTGGCGGCCACCGGCGCCGAGATCACCGGCCAATCGGTCTACGACCACGCGAAGGCCAACGAGAGCGGCGAACTCGCCCAGTTCCCCGACGGAGGGCCGCTCGAGTGCGGCGCCGCGGCGAACTACCAGAGCGTGTGCAGCTTCACGATCTTCATCGGTGAGTACGTCGGCGACGGGCAGGTGCAGATCGTCGAGGGCTTCGAAGAACTGTCGGTGCTCGAGTACCTGCCGTGAGCGACTACGTCGGCTACCTGGTCCTCGGGTCGGGGGCCGGCGCCATCATCGCGGCGTTCGCCCTCGGGCTGCTGATCAGCCAGCAGGGGGCGGGCATCGTCAACTTCTCGCTCGGGGCGATGATGACGTGGACTGCCCACGTCTACGCCGATCTCCGCCAGGGCGCCTACGTGTTCCCGATCCCCGGGCTGCCGGACCGGTACCACTTCGCGGGAGGCGACGTCGGGTTCCCGATCGCCATGGCGCTGTCGCTCGCGACCGCGGCGGTCCTCGCGTGGATCGTCCATCGGCTCGTGTTCGAGCCGTTGCATCGCGCCCCGTCGCTCTCGACCATCGTCGCCGACATCGGCATCATCATCGTGCTGACGAGCCTGGTCGAGGCGCGGTTCTCGGTCTCCGCCGGCATCCGCGTCGAGTCGATCCTCCCCGACGAATCGGTCACCGTGATCGACGACTTCACGGTGCCTCGAGACGGACTGTGGCTGTCGGCGATCGTCATCGCGATCGCCATCGCCGTGTGGATCATCTCGCGCCGAACCCGGATCGGACTGATCACGCGCGCCGCCGCGTCGAACGAGAAGGGCGTGATCCTGCTCGGGTACTCGCCGCGAGCGGTCGCCCGTCGGAGCTACATCTTCGCGGTGGTCCTCGCGTCGTTCGTCGGCGTGATGGCCTCGCCCACCCTCCAGCTCGAGTCGACCACGTACACCTTCGCCTTCCTGATCCCCGCGCTCGGAGCGGCCCTCGTCGGCCGGTTCCGCAACGTCGGCATCGCCGTCGGGACCGCGTTCGCGATCGGCATGGTGCAGTCGACGTTCACCAAGTTGCAGGTCGACTTCGAGTGGTTTCCCCGGTACGGCACGCGCGAGGGCCTCCCGTTCCTCATCATCATCGTGGCGATGTGGCTGATGGGCGAGACGCTCCCCAATCGCGGCACCGTCGAGACGTGGAGGCTGCCGCGTGTCCCCCCGACGCGGATCAACCTCGCCACCGTGGGCATCCCACTCGTCCTCGCGATCGGTGGTCTGTTGCTGCTCGATCCGCTCTGGCGAGCCGCCATCATGACGAGCACGATCGCCGCGGTCTTCGCCTTGTCGTTCGTGGTCGTCACCGGTCTCGGCGGACAGACGACCCTGGCTCAGATGGCGGTCGCCGGCATCGGTGGCTTCGCCCTGTCGCGGATCGCGACCGACGCCGGCATCCCGTTCCCGATCGCTCCGCTGCTCGCCGCCACCGCGGCGATGGTCTTCGGTGTGCTCGTCGGACTTCCGGCGCTGCGGGTGCGCGGGACCAACCTCGCGATCGTCACCCTCGGCGGCGCGGTCGCCATCACCGAGTTCGTCTTCAAGAACCCCGACTTCATCGGGGATCTCGCGTCCGGCGGAGCGAGAGTGCCCAACCCGAGCCTCTTCGGGTGGGACTTCGGGCTGGTACTCGGAGACGAGTCGTCGCGTCCGATCTTCGGGATCTTCCTCGTGATCGTGGTCCTGCTTCTCGCGCTCGCGGTCGCGAACCTCCGCCGCAGCGGAACCGGCCGTCGGCTCCTCGCCGCGCGGAGCAACGAACGGGCGGCGCTCGCCGTCGGTGTCGGGGTCCAGCGGACCAAGCTGCTCGCGTATGCGATCTCGTCGTTCATCGCCGGGATCGGCGGCTGCCTCATCGCCTACCGGTTCGGTCGTGTGTCCGACGCGTCGTTCGGCACGCTCGCCTCGTTGACGGCACTCGCCTTCGCCTATCTCGGGGGGATCACGAGCGTCAGCGGCGCGATGACGGCGGGTGTCGTCGCGGCGTCGGGTGTGGGGTTCTTCGCCCTCACCGAGGTCATCGGAGGACTCGGCACGTGGGAGACACTCATCGGCGGTGTCCTCCTCATCGTGACCGCGGTGCTCAACCCCGAGGGCATCGCCGGCGGATTCCACCGCGACCGTCGGGGCCGGGACGGCGAGCGTCGACCGGGCCGGGGAGACCAGGGGTCGACGACCGCATCGACCGAGTCGGTGAGCGCCGATCGAGTCGTCGAGACCACCGCGTCCTGACACCGCCTACGGTCGGCACATGTCGTCATCTGCACCCGATCCGATCGTGCCGACCCCCGACCGGCCGCTCGTGTACGTCGCGGGCCCGCTGTTCGACGAAGGCGAGCGCCACTGGGTCGAGACGATCGAGGCGATGCTGGTCGAACTCGGATTCACGACGTTCCTTCCCCATCGCGACAATCCCGACAAGACCGCCGACACCACCGGCGTCATCTTCCGCAACGACCTCGACCACCTGCAGCGGTGCGAACTCGTGGTCGCCAACCTCAACGGCATCACCACCGACGACGGCACGGCGTGGGAACTCGGGTACTCCCACGCCCGCGGCACGTATCAGATCGGTCTCCACACCGACTGGCGTCGGAGGTTCGACGACGAGGTCGTGAACCTGATGATGGAGGAGTCGATCGACGAGCTCGTCCGTTCGCTCGACGACCTCCGCGACGCCGCCCGGCGTTGGCTCGACCGACGTTGACGAGTTCGTCGGCGATCAGCAGCCGACGGTGATCTGCACCCGGTTGTTCTCGTTGCCGCGACCCCAGTCCTGGGTCTCGATGAGACCGACGATCTCGATCGTGGACAGATCGGCCCCGTCGAGCGTGACCACCTCGGTCGAGTCGAAGAAGTCGCCGTTGTTGTTGGTGGTCGGTCCGATGTCGCCGATCGGGACGCCGTTGACCCGGACCGAGCGGAGCAACGTCTCTGCCGCGTCGGCGCGGGCATCGAGTCGGATCTGGAGTTCGGACGGGTTGTCGCACGTGGCGGGCCGGGTGAGGTCGACGGGAGCGATGGTGTCGGATCCGGCGAGGGTGGCGGTGAGGACACCGTCGGCGAACCCGAACGAGAACGGCCGCGGCAGGGTGTCGGGCCACGTGGTCGAGGCCTCGACACGATTCGCCGACACGCCGAGGTCGTTCTCGCCGAGGTACACCTCACCTCCGGAGCTGACCGCCTTGAAGCGCACGCCGATCGACGGATCGGCGATGGCCGATCCACCGGCCGACACCACCACGGCGGGCGTCCCGCCGACGCCGGGGATCCCGTCGGGGCCACCTTCGAGGTAGTAGCCGAGTACGTCGATCACGACGTTGACCTCACCGAACTCGTTGTAGACGTTGATGGCGCCGGTGGACGAGAGCTTCGCATCGACCTTGTTGGGGGTCGGAGGAGCGCCGGCGCTGACGTTGAGGTTCGAGAGCAGCGGCGGCTCCTCGAGATCGGCCGGATACACACGGATGTTCGACGTGGCGGTCGGGTTCGTGGCCGTGACGTTGAGCGCGACGGCGATCGCCGACGCAGGGACGGCCAGGTCACCGGTGCACTCGCCGTTCTCACCGGTGATCTGGACGGTGATGGCCTCGTCGGGTCCGAAGGCTCCGACCGCCTCCCCGATGGGCGCGCCCTCACGGGTGTCGGCGACACGACAACCGTCGGTCGGCACGTACGACGTCTGGATGTTGTTCGGCGCGGCCGTGACCCACCACCCGCCCGCGATCGCTGCTGCGGCGGTGGCGGCCGCGGTCGCGACGACCATGGGGCGCCGTTGGCCGGATCGCCGTCGAGATCGGTCGCTGTCGCCCGGTGTGTTCATGCTGCGGGTGGTGCTGAATCCGATGGCCATTGCCGGTCCCTCCGCGGTGAGGTGAGTCGGGTGATGAGTCGTGGGTGTCGTCCCGTCGTGCCCCGCCCGACACCTGCGACGTTCCTCGACGGTAGCTCGCCGTCGTGTGCGGAGTCGGCCATCCTCCCGTTCAGTGGGGGTCCCTCGTTCGGACCGCCCCGACGACCGTCATCCTCGGAGCGTCACACGACCGGCTACTCGATCGATCGGTTCGTGAACCTCGCGAGCGTGGCGCCCAGTGCGCCGGCGATCGCGAACCCGGCGAGGATCTGGAGCCACCGCACCCATTCGATCCAGTCGGGTGACGTGGAGCGAACGGCGAACGCGTCGGCTTCGCCGAGGTCGATGATCGGGAGCAAGGTGTCCGCGGAGTACACCAGTGCGCGCGGGTCGGAGCCGGTCGGATTGGACACCGAATCGCCGTCCGTCGGCGCGAAGTGGTCGATCTGAGCTCCGTAGACGACGGCGCCGACGGCGATGAGGAGGATGGCCCAGACGAGGGCGCGGGACGCGCGATAGCCGTTGCCCGTGAAGAGGCGGAAGGGCAGCCCCACGAGCACGTGCAGGGTTCCGCGCTCGCGGTTCGAGTCGTTGACAGCGGCCATCGCGACCCGCTCGGCATCGCGCTGGTGTCCCTGGGAGTGGAGGACCGACGCGAGGTGTCGGTACGAGGCGCGGTCGACCTCGTTCGACGACCCGGCACGGAGCCAGGAGAGATGGGACTCGTCCGTCGCGAAGGCGGCGGAGAAGAGCCGGTCGACCATGCGGGTGTCGTCGGTGTCGTCGGTGTCGTCGGACCGACGAGACGATCGGAGCCCGATCCGCTCCGCGAGCGCCTTGATCCTGGGCCACCGGTAGGGGACCCAGCCGGAACGAATCGTTCGGTAGCGAAAGCCCCGCAGGTCCGCGCGGTCGGCCCAGGCGAGATCGGACGAGTATTCGAAGACACCGGCCGACGCCGTGGTGAGATCGACGTGCGCATCCTGCGGCAGATACGGATCCCAGATGAGGGAGTGACCGACCGACGTGGCGACCAGTCGGATCAGCGGGCGGGGAGGACGTGGCTCCTTCCGTCCATCGCCCTGGGCTGTCTGCCCGCGCATCTCGGTCGCGGACGGGGATTCGGGCTGAGGGGGATGGGAGATCATCGTCTCCTCCAATTCGAGGTTTCCCCCGATCGTTGCGGTCGACAGATCGAGGGCCCCGCGGAGGGACGCGTGATTCAGCCAGACGGACCCGCCGATCGCTGCGTCGATCGCCTCGACGGCGAGCCCCTGCTCGACCGACATTATGGCGCGGGACAGGACCACGTCACCGACGATGTCGGAGTGTGACAGCGAGACGGTCCCGGTCGCCGAGGCGATCCCGTCGATCGCGCCGTCGGTGTCGTCGAGGTCTTCGGGGTGGAAGAACAGCGAGCCGTCGATCCTCGCGCGGGTCAGGTCGAGCGCCGATGTACACCCGTCGCTCCCGAGGATGACGTCCATCGCGAACACGTCCGAGCCGAATCGTGCGAGCTTGGCCTGGACGCCACCGTCGACCTGGGTGTCGTCGGCCAGGATCAACCCCCCGTCGATGTGGGAGTTCGCGAGTCGGAGCTCGCCGTCGGCCTCGCTGTGCTCGTCGCGACGACGCAGCGCCGTGTTCATCACCTCGACGCTTCCCGAGATGGCCGACAACGAGAGATCGACGTCTTCGAAGAAGCACGGCCGATCGTCCCGTCCGTGAACGAGGACATCGCCGCGAACACGGCACGCGGTGATCTCGATCGAGCGTCCGCTGCACACCTCGAATCTCACGTCCGCGACGACAGATCGGCGCAGACGGACGGGTCCGTCGAACGAGACGTCGCGGAACCGAACGGGCCGGTCGATCCGGGACGCCACGATCTCCACCGGTCCGACCACGCGGCCGCCATCGAGGAGAAGCTCACCCGAGCCCTCGCTCGAGCGGGCGGAGGCCACGACCGTGATCAACGCCGCGAGGACCGGGCCACGGACTTCTTCCCCGTCGTTCTCGGCGAGGTGCCCGGACGTCCAGGCTCGCAGCAGGCCGAACTCCGGTTCCGTGAGCGGTCCGCCCGCCACCGCTTCGACGCGTTCTCTCAACTCAGTCGTGGCCATGCGTCCGCTCCGCTGCTGTCGCCGCCGTGGAAGGTAGCGGTCCGATCGGGTCGATGGGGAGACCTCGAGCACGATCGACCGGGGTGTGTCGGTGCTCGGCCTGACTTGGGGCCACGCCGCCGCGCCCTCAAGTCCTCGTCAGTTCGTGCCGATGGACCCCGTGTCCGGTCACGACACGACAGGAATCCTTCTCATGCCGAAGTTCGCCTACGCCGCCATCGACGCCAGTGGCTCACCCATCGAGGGTGTCACGAAGGCCGAAACGATCGGTGCGGCGCGCGCCCTGCTCGTGGAGCAGAACCTGTTTCCCACGAAGATCGAGGAGACGCGCGGCCTGCTCGACTTCGAGCTGACCAAGGAGAAGGTCAAGAAGAAGGAGCTGATGCACTTCACGCGTCAGCTGGCGGTCTTCGTGAAGGCCGGCATCCCGCTGACCGACGC
>JBCDAK010000109.1:0-14912 GCA_039185545.1 Actinomycetota bacterium | reverse complement strand
CGTTCCGAGCGAACGTCGACGACTCGACATCGACGGCGGCGAAATCGATCCCGATCGCTCCCCCGACGACGCCGATGTTGTCGGTGAACGTCGACCCACCGATGGCGATCGGCGGGTTCGCGCCGCGGTTGGCACCGATGAACAGCGCTCCGCCCTCGTTGCCTGCCGAGTTCCCGGCGAACTCGGCGCCTGCGAGCCGATAGCGATCGCCGGTCCGCGACTCGCCGATGACGAAGACCGCGCCGCCCTGACCGAGCGCCGTGTTGTTCTCGAACACGACCGGACCCGACGCGTTCCGCAGGATCTCGAGCTGCTCGGCGTCGTTGGTGGCCACGGCCCCGCCCGACGACGACGCTCCGTTGTCGCGGAACTCCCCCGACGTGATCGCCACACGCGTTCCGATGACGGCGATCGCGCCACCGGACACGCCGGAGTTGCCGACGAACGACGACTCGATGACCGCGAGTCGACCGCGCCCTGCGTTGACCGCCCCGCCGTCCCCGTCGCTGTGATGGTTGCGGAAGACGACGTCATCGATGATCAGGTTGGCGTCGACTGCGCGGATCGCCGAGCCGCCGCGCAGGTCGGAGACGCCGTTCTCGATG
The DNA here is from genome assembly GCA_039185545.1 of Actinomycetota bacterium. GTDB lineage: Bacteria > Actinomycetota > Acidimicrobiia > Acidimicrobiales > Ilumatobacteraceae > Ilumatobacter_A. Next base: position 14,307 of record JBCDAK010000109.1, on the reverse strand, counting down.
TCGATGCCGGAGAGAGACAGCATCGACAGCGTCGGCGCGAAGCCGGACGAGCCGTCGAGGTCGACCACCGGTCGTCCGCCGCCCGGGGCGGCCTCGATGGTGAGGGACACCTCGAGCGGCACGGGCCCCGTGAGCGCGTGACGTCCCTGACTCAGGACGATGGTGTGCTGGCCGCCGAGCGCGGACGACTCGTCAAGTGCTGCGCGGAGCGAGCAGCGGCCGGCACCGTCGGCGCAGACGCCATCGCCGGCGGCGGCATCGGGTGTGTCGGCGAGATGCGTCGCAGCGAACGTGAGCGCACCGACCTCACCCTCCTCCTGGAACGCACCACCGACGAGGACGCCGACGGCGGCGAGCGCCACCACGCCCAACCCGATCGGACCGACGCGCCTCACAGTCCCGTCCCCTGGTTGGAGCCCACGCTGATGCGGCCGCGGGTGAAGACGATGGTCTTCTCCCCTGGGGGCCATCGCTTCTGGATCTCCTCCGGGGTGAACGCCCGGAACTCGGCGGCCCGATTGCGGAGCTTGGCGATCTCGGCCACACGACCGGGCGTCGACGGCAGCGCCTCGAGCCGGGCCGCCTTGGCGTCGAACTCGTCGGCCAGGACTCCGAACCGACGAGACAGGTCGGCCGCCACACGGCCCGCTGCCGCGGGATGTGTGGTCGACATGATGTACTCGGCCGGCAGGAAGAACAGGTCCGACGGCAGATCGTTGGCCGTGTCGGACCATCCGTGACGGCCGTAGCGGCTCAGCTTGTTCTTGAACTCGCTGTGCACGAACGTCTCGACCTGCGAGCGAACGCCCGCCGGCCAGTCCGCACCGTTGGCCGGGATCACCGCCTGGCCGTCGTAGTCGGAGATCACCGGTTTCTTCGCGAAGCTGCCGTCGGACAGCTTCACGTTGTCGCTGAGCGTGAAGGCACCGTCGACCGTGTCGAGTTCGAGCTTGGCGAACGTCGACGGCCCCCTCCGGATCTCGGCGATCTGATCCGCCGTGAGATCCGGACGGGTGGCCATGTAGACCGGGTCGTCGAGCTGCTCGAGATACTCGACGCCGTAGGTCTTCTGACCCGACACGCCGTCGAGGATGTTCACGCCGTCGTACTTCGCCGACGCCTCGACGATGCTCTGGGTCCGCGACGTCCCGTCCTGGAAGGCCTTCCAGTTCTTCTGCTGAGTATCGAGTCGCTTGAGATACTCGGCCTTGAAGCCCGGGTTGTCGAAGTTCATCGCGTCGACGACCGCGTCAGGGAGCGGCTTCGGCTCGAAGATCGCCACCTTGCCCTTGAGGTCGGGGGGCGCGCCCAGCATCAGGTCCATCGCACCGACCGCCTTCTCCTTCGTGAAGGCCCGCTTACCCACGCCGTCGATTCCGGTGGAGAACGGCTCGGCGGTCCGAAAGACGACCTCGACATCGATGCCGAACTTCGTCTTCACGTCGTCGACGACGTTGAGGATCGTCTGGGCGTCGGTCGAGTTGAACCCGCCGAGCCGCTCGAGCTCCTCGAAGTCGACCGTCGAGCCCCGCGGTCGCTCCTGGTACCGGATGGCGAGGTCCTCGGCCTCGGCGAATCGCCGCTGGCTCGACGTGAGGGTGTCGGTGCCGGCATCGGCGGCGTTGGTGGCCTTCTTCGTGGTGCGCAGTCCGTCGACCCCACCTTCGACGATGCGGCCAGCCCGTGTGACCGGACCCAGACCACCGGTGACGACCTCCTCGACGACGCCCGTGGCCGTGTAGTACCCGACCGTGGCGTGCTGACCTCCGTGGCGGCCCCCCACCTGGGAGGCGAAAGCGAGCGGGTCCTCGCTGAACTTGTCGCTCTCGATCCGCCAGATGTCGGCCTGGCCCGTCAGAGCGAAGCCGATCGAGTCGACGGTCCCGTTCCCCAGCTTGACGAGTTCGTCGAACGCGGTCTCGTGCGGGAGAGGGTTGCTGGGGTCGGCGTAGGCGGACGCGAGGTATCCCGCCTCGTCACGAGCGAACTCGATGGTGTTCTCGCCGAGCTGGTACAGCTTCGACGGGGTCGAGACCGTGTCCCAGATCTTGTACAGGTCGGTGCCGCTCTGCCGACCGAGCCGGTCGATCGTCGCCTCGGCCTCGACGATGTAGGACCCGAAGTAGTTCTCGATCGTCTGTCGCTGCACGCGTCCGGCGGCGAGGAACTCGGCGGTCGACTGACTGAATCCGAGCTGGCGCCACGAGTCGATCTCACGCTGACGGAATGCCTCGGTCTCGTTGGCGAATCCGGTCTTCTGGGCGACTTCCTCGATCGACACGTTCCACTGCCGCAGCAGTTCCTCGTGGGCCCGGCGGAGAGCGTCGACGAACCCGTCGGTGGCGGCCTGCGTGAGGTCGATGCTGTCGAGAGCCCCGCTCGACGTCTCGGCCGACAGCTCCTCGTACGACCTCACTGCTCCGCGGTCATTGCTTCCCGTCGCACCCAGGGTGAAGACCTCGGCGCCCTGATCCTGGATGGCGACGGTCCACCGGGTCACCATCTGCTCACCCGCCCCGAGGGTGGTCGGCAGTGCGGGAATCGGTCCCGACAGGACCGCGAGCGGATCGGTGTCGACCTCGTCGCCGTTCTCGTCGACGATCGGGAACAGCACCTCGTCGACGAGTCCATCACGCCAGTCGAGGCCGACGAAGTCGGACGAGGAGTCGTTGCGGATCGTCGCGGTGAGCTCGATCACCGACGGGGACGTCGTGAGCGCTCCCTCCAAGACGACGTCGAAGCCGTCGTCGACGTCGACCGTGATCGTGTGCTCGTCGAACCCGGTCTCGGTCGCTGACGTGGTCGGGTCGGCCCACCGGACGAGCGCCTCCACACCGTAGACACCCGCCTCGGACACCCGGAACGTGTACGCCACGGTGCGCGACTCGCCGGCGGGAATCGTCCCGAGTTCGACCTGGTCCGTGATGTCGTCGGGACCCGGGATCGGCTCGCCGACCTGTTCGATCGCCTTGGTGGTGCCCTGCTCGAGGGTGGTCGCGAGCGTCGCGTCCAGCGCCACGTTGGGAACGTCGTCGGCCGAGGTGTTCTCGACGGTGACGGTGGCGACGACGCTGTCGTCCGGCATCGGATCACCGCTGCCGTCCAGCGCGAGCTCGATCTCGCGGGGCTCGATGTCGACCTTGACGGCGAGCTCGTCCTCGGGGAGTTCGCCTCCGAACCCGATCACGTACGTCGGAGTCGCGACGTCGTCGAACCCCGACTGGCCGGTCCCCGAGTTCCGGGCGGACATCCCCCAGCAGGCGATCGTGCCCGAGCGGGTCCGCACACAGTGGCCGAACAGCCCGACAGCAGCGATCTCGACGCCCTCGTCGGCAGTCTCGTTCCCGAACGTCTGGAGCACGACCGACCTCTGTGCGTTCCGGTCGGTCGCTCCGTCGCCGATCGCACCCGCACCCTGGCATCGCACCGTGCCGTCGGCGAGGACGGCGCACGCGCTGCGCCGCTGCACGGCGACGTCGACAGCGTCGGCGAACGCGGGGATATCGATCGGCGCGAACGTCGGCGCGGTGTTGGAGACGCCGTTGAGCGTCGGATCGAACCGGCCGCCGTCGTTCCGACCCCAACAGCTGACTCGGCCGTTCGATCGAATGGCGCACTCACCGTGGACGGAGACGACATCGTCGAGTCCGGCGACCCGGACCGGCGACGTGGCGTGATACAGGTCGGTGCAGGTGGACGAGCCACACGGCACCGACTCGTTCCCGGACCGGCCGTCGCCGAGCTGGCCCTCGCTGCCCTGCCCCCAGCACCACACCGAGGTGGTTCCATCGCCGTCATCGGTGAGTGCGCAGTACCCGCCGACTGTCTGCGACAGGTCGATCACACCGCTCAGGCCCGAGACCGACACTGCCGTCGACGCACTCGGCGGCGGGAACGAGTATCCCGACCGAGGCCAGCTCGCGCTCCCGTTGCCGAGCTGGCCGTACGAGTTCCAGCCGTAGCAGCGAACGATCTGATCGACACGCAGCGCACACCCGCCGGAGACCTTCGTGGACGGACCGTGTTGGTAGTCCTTCGGGACGGAGGTCCCCCACGGCGGGTCGGAGAACAGGCTGCCGTCTCCGTCCTCGATGACTCCGGCGGCTCCCCAGCATCGAACGTTCTGCCCCACGAGGGTGCAGTTCCCGCCGACCTGGATGGCGCCGACCGTGACGACCGAGCTGACCGGAGCGAGGGCGGGCGCGTGGTCGAAGAACGTCCCGCCGCCGGTGCCGTTGGCGAGGCCCCCGTCCCAGGAGTCTCCCCAGCACCGCATCGCTCCGGTGTCGGTGACGGCACATCCGCCTCCGAACGACCCTCCGAGCGACACCGCCACGTACTGCTCGGTCGCGTCAGCCGTCGAGGGCGACGGATCGGCCGCCACCACCACCACGATCCCCAAGAGCCCGACCACGATGCCCGCGAGCAAGGGTCGAGAGAATGTCCGCCGCCATCCAGATTCCCGCACACGTCCTTCGTACAGGAGCGTGGTAACAGTTCACCAACAGCGACTGAGCCAACGGCAACCCGGGAACAACAACGCCCGGCGGCTCCTCGGAGCACGCCGGGCGTGTGCAGATCGATGACCGGCCGATGGCCGGTGCGATCGGGATCAGTCGTCGTCGGGGCGGAGGCGGCCCGGGTCGATCTTGACGCCGGGACCCATCGTGGCCGATGCGGTGATCTTCTTGATGTAGCGACCCTTGGCCGACGCAGGCTTGGCGCGGTTGAGCTCGTCGATGACGGCGAAGAAGTTCGTCGCCAACGCATCGGGCTCGAAGCTGGCCTTCCCGATGGGGACCTGGACGTTGCCGTAGCGGTCGGTGCGGTACTCGACCTTGCCGCCCTTGAACTCCTCGACGGCCTTGGCCACGTCGGGCGTGACCGTTCCGGTCTTCGGGTTGGGCATCAGGCCGCGCGGGCCGAGCGTGCGGCCGAGACGGCCGACGAGCGGCATCATGTCGGGCGACGCGATGACGAGGTCGAAGTCCATCTGGCCGGCCTCGACCTGCTCGGCGAGGTCGTCGGCACCCACGATGTCGGCTCCGGCGGCGCGTGCGGCGTCGGCGGCCTCACCGGCGGCGAACACCGCGACGCGGACGTCCTTGCCGGTGCCACCCGGGAGCGCGACGGTGCCGCGCACCATCTGGTCGGCCTTGCGGGGGTCGACTCCGAGTCGGACGACGACGTCGATCGACTCGTCGAACTTCGCGGTGGCCGAGTTCTTGGCGTGGGTGAGCGCTTCGGCCGGCGAGTACAGGTACTCACGATCGAACTGCTTCGCCACGTCGGCGTACTTCTTTCCGGACATGTTGTGTCTCCCTCGTGTGTGATGTCCGCCGGGCGAGGTCCTCCCGGTCGAGACGTTGAAGGACAAACGGTGTCAGACACCGATTGTCCGATGGTCGGATGATTCAGATGACGAGCGTGGCAGGACCATCGGTGTCTGACACCGTTTGTCCGGTCACACCACCTCGATGCCCATGGAGCGGGCGGTGCCCTTGACCTGGAGCTTGGCGGCGTCCATGTCGTTGGCGTTGAGGTCGGGCATCTTGATCTCGGCGATCTCGGCCACCTGGGCCTCGGTGATGGAGCCGGCGGTCTCGGAGCCCGGGTTGTTGGCGGCCTTCTCGAGACCGGCCTTCTCGCGGATCAGCGTGGAGGTCGGCGGGGTCTTGAGGATGAAGTCGAACGACCGGTCGTCGTAGATGGTGATCTCGGTCGGGATGACCTGACCGGCCTTGTCCTCGGTCTGGGCGTTGTACGCCTTGACGAAGTCCATGATGGCGATGCCGTGCGGACCGAGCGCGGTACCGACAGGCGGTGCCGGGCTGGCCTTGCCGGCCTCGATCTGGATCTTGACGACTGCTTCGACCTGCTTCTTGGCCATGACTCTCTACTGCTTCTTCTCTCGGTGATTCTCGGGGGTGCTCTGGGGCGCTGACTGACGAGTCGGTACGGCGCTCAGAGCTTCGCGACCTGGCTGAAGTCCATCTCGACGAGCGTCTCGCGCCCGAAGATGTTGACGAGGACCTTCAGCTTCATGTGGTCGGCGTTGATCTCGGCGATCTCGCCGGTGAAGTCGGCGAACGGGCCTTCCTTCACCCGGACGCTCTCGCCTTCCTCGTAGTCGAGCTTCGCCTGACGGCGCGGTGCCGCCTCGACGCCCTCGGTCTTGGGCGACAGGAACGTCTTGACCTCACGCCGCGACAGCGGGGTGGGCTTCTGCCCCTTCTGCTGCTGACCGACGAAACCGGTGATGCCGGGCGTGTTGCGCACGCAGTACCAGGACTCGTCGTCCATCTTGCAGCGCACGAGGAGGTAGCCCGGGAAGACCTTCTTCATGACGGTCTGCTTCTTGCCGTTCTTGTATTCCTCGACCTCTTCCATGGGGGTCACGATCTCGAAGATCTTGTCCTCCATGTTCATCGACTGGATGCGAGCCTCGAGGTTGGCGGTGACCTTCTTCTCGTGGCCCGACTGCGTGTGGACCACGAACCACTTGCCCGGTCGCTTGTTCGGATCGTCGGCGAGCACGGGCTCGGCCGGCGCTTCGGGCTCGACCGTGTCCGCGATGTCGGTCTCGTCGTCGGACTCGTCCGCCGAGGTGACATCGGCTTCCTCGACGTCGGCATCCGTCTCCTCGACGTACTCGACCGCTTCGTCGCCGGCGTCGCCGGTCGGAAGGAGATCGGCGGCGGCGGCGGTGGAGCGCTCGAGATCTTCGTCGGTGAGAGCCTGCGCCTCGACGTCGACGGTGAGGTCGGCGTCGCCGGTCGGGAGGAGCGCATCGACCGACTCGTGGGTCGTGGTCTCGTCGATCTCGGTGATGGCCGGCTCGGTCTCGGCGGCATCGGCCACCGCGGTGGTGGCGTCGTCGGACAGCTCGGTCGCGGCCTCTTCGAGGTCAGCCGTGGCGGCGTCGGCCGCTGCCGAGACCGACTCGAGCTCGGCGTCAAGCGCCTCGAGGCCCGACGGGCCTTCGGTGAGGGTGGTGTCGTCGTTCGTCATGTCGCTCACTGGGAGTAGAACCACTCGGAGATGTCGCTGAAGACGAAGTCGAGCCCGCCGACGAGAGCCGTGTAGATGATGACCGTCACGGTCACGATGATCGAGTAGCGGACGACCTCGGGGCGCTTCGGCCAGGCGACCTTGCGCATCTCCTGGCGCACCTCGGAGAGGTACTGGCGGGGACCGACGCGTTCGTTGCGTTGCTGCTGACGCGGGGCGCGCTGCACCTTGCCCTGGTCGTCGAGCGCGCCCATCTTGCGCAGTTGGCGCTTCTGCTCGCGGTTGAGGTCGTCCAGTGACACGATGCTCTCGATCGGCTCGTCGGTTGGTGAATGGTTGGTCGGTCACTCCGCCGGGTCGGCGGAGGACGGACATGTGCAGGGCAGGAGGGACTCGAACCCCCGACCGTCGGTTTTGGAGACCGATGCTCTAGCCAACTGAGCTACTGCCCTCGGTGGGCTCGCCAGCGTACCAGCGGGCCCGGACGGCTCCCCGGCGTCAGCGGGTCTCCTTGTGGAGGGTGTGCCTCCGGCCCTTGGGGCAGTACTTCATCACCTCGAGTCGTTCGCGATCGTTGATCTTCGACTTCATCGTGATGTAGTTGCGCTCTTTGCACTCGGTGCATTCGAGGGTGACCTTCACCCTCTTGTCGCTCTTGGCCATCTCGGCCTCCTCTTGCGGTGACAGGTTGCGATGACAGGGAAACGGCCGACCCGGGCGAACCCGAGCCGGCCGTGACACCCGATTCGACTGGATTACTTGATGATCTTGGTGACGCGGCCGGCGCCCACGGTGCGGCCACCCTCACGGATGGCGAACCGCAGACCCTCGTCCATCGCGATCGGCTTCCCCAGCTCCACCGTCATGTCGACGTTGTCACCCGGCATCACCATCTCGGTCCCGGACGGGAGCTCGATCGTTCCGGTGACGTCGGTCGTGCGGAAGAAGAACTGCGGCCGATAGTTGTTGAAGAACGGCTTGTGACGACCACCCTCGTCCTTCGTCAGCACGTACACCTGACCCTCGAAGTTCGTGTGGGGGGTGATGCTGCCGGGGGCGCAGAGCACCTGACCGCGCTCGACGTCTTCCTTGTCGATGCCACGGAGCAGCGCGCCGATGTTGTCACCGGCCTGGCCCTCGTCGAGCAGCTTGCGGAACATCTCCACACCCGTGCAGGTGGTCTTCTGGGTGTCGCGCAGACCGACGATCTCGATCTCGTCGCCCGTGTGCACGATCCCCTGCTCGACCTTGCCGGTCACCACGGTGCCGCGACCGGTGATGGTGAACACGTCTTCGATCGGCATCAGGAACGGCTTGTCGAGCTCGCGCTGCGGCTCGGGGATGGACTCGTCACACGCGGCCATGAGCTCCATGACCTTCTCCTGGGCGTCGGCGTCACCCTCGAGCGCCTTGAGTGCGCTGACCTGGATGACGGGGGCGTCATCGCCGGGGAACTCGTACTCCGACAGGAGCTCGCGGACCTCGAGCTCGACGAGCTCGAGGAGCTCCTCGTCGTCGACCATGTCCGACTTGTTGAGAGCACACACGATGTAGGGGACGCCGACCTGGCGGGCCAGGAGCACGTGCTCACGGGTCTGGGGCATGGGGCCGTCGGTCGCGGCCACCACGAGGATCGCACCGTCGACCTGAGCCGCACCGGTGATCATGTTCTTGATGTAGTCCGCGTGACCCGGCATGTCGACATGCGCATAGTGCCGGTTCTCGGTCTCGTACTCGATGTGCGCGATCGAGATCGTGATCCCACGCGCCTTCTCCTCCGGCGCCTTGTCGATCTCGTCGAACGCCGCCGCATCGGCGAGGCCACGGTCGGACAGCGTCTTCGAGATCGCCGCGGTCAGCGTGGTCTTGCCGTGGTCGATGTGACCCATCGTGCCGATGTTCACGTGCGGCTTGTTCCGCTCGAACTTCTCTTTGCTCACTGTCTTCTCTTCTTCTCTGCTCTTCTTCGGATGAATCGATCTCGGAACCGGGTCACTCGCCGCGCACGCGCTTGACGATCTCCTCGGCGATGGCGTTCGGGACTTCCTGGTACTCGTCGAACTGCATCGTGTAGGTGGCTCGGCCCTGGGTGCGGGACCGGAGGTCGGTCGAGTAGCCGAACATCTCCGACAGCGGGACCTGGGCGTTGACGACCTGGGTGTTGCCCCGGGCCTCCATGCCACCGACCCGGCCACGGCGCGACGACAGGTCGCCCATGACGTCGCCCATGTACTCCTCGGGGGTGACGACCTCGACGGCCATGATCGGCTCCATGAGGACCGGCTTGGCCATCTCGGCGGCCTTGCGGAACGCCGCCTGACCGGCGATCTTGAAGGCCATCTCCGACGAGTCGACGTCGTGGTACTGACCGTCGACCAGCTCGACCCTGACGTCGACCGTGGGATACCCGGCGAGCACGCCGTTGTCCATGGCCGCGGCCAGACCCTGGTTGGTCGGGTTGATGTACTCGCGCGGGATGCGACCACCGGTGATCTTGTCGTCGAACTCGTAGCCGTTGCCCGGGTTCGGGAGCATGTTGATCTTCACCACGGCGAACTGGCCCGAGCCACCCGACTGCTTGATGTGCCGGTACTCGACGCCCGTGACTTCCTTGGTGATGGTCTCGCGGTACGCGACCTGCGGCTTGCCGACGGTGGCCTCGACGTTGAACTCGCGCTGCATCCGGTCGACGAGGACCTCGAGGTGCAGCTCGCCCATGCCGGAGATGACGGTCTGGCCGGTCTCTTCGTCGGTGCGGATGCGGAAGGTGGGGTCCTCGTCGGACAGCGACTTGAGCGCTTTGCCCAACTTCTCCTGGTCGGACTTGGTCTTCGGCTCGATCGCGACGTGGATGACCGGCTCGGGGAACTCCATCCGCTCGAGGATCACCGGGTCGTCGCGGGTGCAGAGCGTGTCACCGGTGGTGACGTTCTTGAACCCGAGACCGGCGACGATGTCGCCCGCCATGGCGACGTCGAGGTCTTCGCGCTGGTTGGCGTGCATCAGCAGGATGCGCCCGAGGCGCTCGCGGTCCTCCTTAGTGGAGTTGTAGATCTCGTCGCCCTTGTTGATCTCGCCCGAGTACACGCGGAAGTACGTGAGCTTGCCGAACGGGTCGGACACGATCTTGAACGCCAGCGCGGCGAACGAGTCGTCGTTGGGGCCGCGTGTGACGTCGTGGTCCTCGCCGCCCTTGGTGACGATCCCCTGGGCCGGCTCGATGTCGAGCGGGCTCGGGAGGAAGTCGATGACGGCGTCGAGCATGGGCTGGACGCCCTTGTTCTTGAACGCCGAACCGCACAGGATCGGCACGAAGTCGCTGGCGAGCGTGCCGGAGCGGATCGCCTTCTTGATCTGCTCCTCCGAGATCTCCTCACCCTCGAGGTAGGCGTCCATGAGCGCCTCGTCCTGCGTGGCGATGGTCTCCATCATCTCCTCGCGGTACCGCTCGGCATCGGCCTTCATGTCCTCGGGGATGTCCTCGACGTCGTAGTTGGCGCCGAGGTCGCTCTCGTCGGTGTCTCGCCACATGAGCGCCTTCATCTGGACGATGTCGACCAGGCCCTCGTACGGGTGCTGAGCCTCGGGTCCGCCGGCACCGACGGGGATCTGGATGACGAGCGGCGCGGCTTCGAGGCGGTCCTTGACCATCTCGACCGTGCGGTAGAAGTCGGCGCCGATGCGGTCCATCTTGTTGACGAAGCACATCCGCGGGACGTTGTACTTGTTGGCCTGACGCCAGACGGTCTCGGTCTGCGGCTCGACGCCGGCGACCGAGTCGAACACGGTGACCGCGCCGTCGAGCACGCGCAGCGAGCGCTCGACCTCGATGGTGAAGTCGACGTGGCCCGGGGTGTCGATGATGTTGATGCGGTGGTCGTTCCAGACGCAGGTGGTGGCGGCGGAGGTGATGGTGATGCCGCGCTCCTGCTCCTGCTCCATGTGGTCCATGGTGGCGGCGCCGTCGTGGACCTCACCGATCTTGTAGCTCTTGCCGGTGTAGTAGAGGATGCGCTCGGTCGTGGTCGTCTTGCCGGCGTCGATGTGCGCCATGATCCCGATGTTCCGGGTGCGATCCAGGGGGAACTCTCGCTTGGCCATGTGGGTCTACTTCCCTACGTCGTCTTCCACTCTCAAGGTGCGTCCGGTGGGGGGTCCGGACTCGCTGTCGGCGCGCACACCGCGCACAAACAGCGGAAGAGTGTATCGGCGGGAGGACCCGGGCAACCCGGTGTCGGGCCGCTGTTTCAGCCGGTGAGCTCGGCGAGTTCTTCGGCCGACATCGCACCGAAGCACTCGCCGAGGACGTCGGGGCCGAAGGCGCTCTCCATGATCGCCTCGGAGTCGCCGTTGCCGGAGAACTCGGCGGCGAGCGCCTCGCGGTAGACCTCACCGTCGAGGTTGCCGAGGATGCAGTCGACGAACGACTGGGGCACCTCGGCCAGTGACGGATCGTCGGCGAGCTGGTCCTGGATGAGCTCGTCGAACGACACGCAGTCGACGACGGCGTCGGCGACGGCCTCGGCCTCGTCCTGCGGGAGCTGGAACTCGTCGCCCAGGTCGCCGGAGTCGGCGAGCTCGATCACCCGTTCACCGCCGAGCGAGTCGACGATGCCGTCGACGACACACTCCTGCTCCTCCGGGGGAGCCGGGAAGTCGTCGTCGATGATCTCGGACTGGAGCCGCTCTCGGGCCTCGGCGTCGGCGCCGGAGCCCCCATCGGAATCGGAGCCACACGCGCTGAGGGCGAGGGTGGCGACCGCCAGCGACGCCACAGCGGTGCGGGGGACGGACGGGCGGGCGAACTGGATCTTCACGGCGGATCTCCTGGTGGACGGGGTCGGTCGGGCCGGGTCGGTCGGGTGAGGTGCTCAGAGATCGGCGAGATCTTGGAGCTGCTCGGGAGTCAGCTGCTCGATGCACGCGAATCCGGCCTCGGCGCCGGCCTCCTCGAGGGCGGCACCCGTGGCGTCGGCGCCCGAGAACGTCGCGGCGAGTCCGCTGCGCAGGACCGACTCGTCGATCGCGCCGAGGATGCAGTCGACGAACTCGGTCGGCAGCTGGGCGAACGTCGGGTCGGCGGCGAAGGTGCGCTGCAGGAAGTCGTTGGCGTCGACGCAGTCGAAGAACACGTCGGAGACCTGCTCGGCCTCACCCGGCTCGAGGAACACGTCGGTGCCGAAGTCGGCGCGCGACAGCTCGATGAAGCGGTCGGTGCCGAGAACGTCGATCGCGCCGCGATCGAGGCACTGGTTCTCCTCGTCGGAGAGCTCGGCCCCGGACGCCGCTCCGAGGGAGGCGTCACCGGTGCCGAGATCGTCCAGGTTCAGATCGTCGAGGTCGTCGAGGTCGTCGAGATCATCGAGATCGAGGTCGCTGACGTCGATGTCGACGTCGAGTTCGTCCAGGTCGAGTTCGGGCGGATCGATGTCGACGCCGATGTCGTCAGCAGCGCTGTCGTCGGCTTCGGACACACATCCGGCGGCGACCAGAGCAGCGACGAGAGCCACGGACGCAGCGGAACGCTTCACGAGACGGGAACGGCGCACGGCGCGGGATGCTGACACATCGGCCGACCGTCCGGCCGGGTATTGATCTGTCGACCAGGTGCCGGGGCGCCGAGCCGGTCAGGCCGACCAGCGGACGCGATCGGCGATCGAGTCCACGACCGTCATGGCCGCACGAGCTCCCGACGCGGTCACGAGGCGGCCGGCTTCGTCGCTCGCGGTGCGATCGGACGTGACCACAGCCCCGAGGCGTTCGAGATCGCGCTCGGCCAGCCAATGGCCGGTCGCCTCACGGCCGGCGAGTCGGCCGACGGCGGCGAGGAGCAGGCTCCCGGTCGAGACGGCGAGCACCGCTCGTGCATCCCCTGCCGCGTCGGTGAGCCACTCCCTCAGCGACGGGGTGTCGACCACCGATCGCCACCCGAGGCCGCCGGGGACGACGAGCACATCGACCGCACCGACACGACCGGGTTCGCTGTCGATGATGACCGTCCGCGAGGGCTCCACGCCGTGCAGAGAGCCGGCGGCCGGCCCCACGAATCGAACGTCGGCATCCAATCGGTGCGCCAGCCTGGTGACCGGCGCGTCGATCTCGGCCGTGGTGACCCCGCGGTAGACGAGCACACCGATGACGACCGCCGACTCGGGGCGCCGCACCGCCGCCAACGCCGGGAGTCCGAATCGCGGAGCGTCGGAACGAGACCGCGAACGACGCCGCCATCGACGCTCGGTCGCCGCGGCGGGCACGTCAGCCGACGTTGCCCTGGATGTAGTCGTGCAGCTGGGTGTTCTCGCGCTCGAGTTCGCCGAGGCGCGACTTCACGACGTCGCCGATCGAGATCATCCCGATCAGGCGTCCTACGTCATCGACGACCGGGAGGTGCCGGATCCGACGCTCGGTCATCATCGACATGAGGTCGCCGGTGGTGTCACCCGGCCCGCACGTGACCACGTCGCTCGACATACACGACTCGACGGTGCGATCGAGCGTGTCGGCACCATCGACCGCGAGCGACCGCACGATGTCGCGCTCGGACACGATGCCGCGGATCGTGAACCCGTCGTCACTCGCGACGAGCGCGCCGTACCCGAGGTTGCGGAGCCGTGCCGTGGCCTCGGCGAGTGTCGCCTCGGGCCGAATGGTGCCGACGTCGGTCCCCTTGGTCGACAGGATCGACTGGACGTTCATGGGATCCCCTTTGCTCTTCCCCCGCTGTTCGCCCCATCGCCACGCTGCGACAACTGACGAATCCGCACAGTAGTCGCGTCTGTGTCCGCTGTCACGTCGTGACACCACGCCTCGCCGGCCTCCGGAAACCCAGTCGTGCGTGGTCGCGTTGGGCTGAGAACCTCGGGGGATGTCCGTCCGACCCACCTCAGCGCCCCGAGTTCGGCCTCGCGCGCTCGTGCGTCTGTTGCGTCCCGATGCGCGACGCTGGGTCTCGCTCGGATTCGCCGTGGCCGGATCGTCGGCGCTCCTGCTGGCCGCACCCATCCTCGTGCGGTCGATCGTCGACCGAGCCGGTGATGGGGACGCCGCGGCGATCCGGACGCTCGCCCTCGGGTTCCTCGGCGTCGTGATCCTCGGTCAGATCGTCGAGATCCTCGTCACACGGGCAGCGACGTACACCGCGTGGCACACCACCAACGGGCTCAGGATCCGACTCACCGACCACGTGCTCGGCCTCGACCACGGGTTCCATCGGCGCCACACGCCGGGCGAGCTGATCCAACGGATCGACGGCGACGTCACCGACGTGTCCGACTTCCTCGGCCGCGTCGTCCCGCG
>JBCDAK010000108.1:0-15009 GCA_039185545.1 Actinomycetota bacterium | reverse complement strand
CGGGATGTGCTGACGTGAGCGAGGCCGGAGCTCGATCGGATGTCGCCGGGTTCGTGTCAGCGCATGTCGGCGAACATGCGGGATGTGCTGACGTCAGCGAGGGGCCGCCGGGTTCGTGTCAGCGAATGTCGACGATCGTGCGGGATGTGCTGACGTGAGCGAGGGGCCGCCGGGTTCGTGTCAGCGCATGTCGGTGGACGTGCGGGATGTGCTGACGTGAGCGAGGCCGGAGCTCGATCGGATGTCGCCGGGTTCGTGTCAGCGCATGTCGGCGAACATGCGGGATGTGCTGACGTGAGCCGGATCTCGGCGGCGGGGTCACCCGTCGTGACCCGCACGGCGGAGGCGGTCGAGGCGCCAGCGCGCGTACTCGGGTTCGTTGAGCCAGGCGTTCGCGACCTCCCAGGCGTCCGAGAGTCGCTCTGCTCGGGCGTGGTCGTCCTCGGGGAGGACCTGGATGCCGAGGTTCGACAGGTCGTGGAGGGGGACGTCGACGCGACTCTCGTCCCAGTCGAGGAGGCCGACTCGACCGTCGGCAGTGATGAGCAGGTTGCTCGGACCCGGATCGCCGTGCACGACGGTCGTGGGTTCTCCGCGGACCGAGGTGAACACGGCGAGGACCTCGGCGGCCACATCGTCGGGGAGTGCGGCGAGATCGGCGTCGACGCTGCGGCCACGGCGGTCGAGCTCGGCGACCGACACGCAGCCGGGGCGCTGGGCATGGTCGGACATCACGACGTGCAGTCGGCTCAGTTCGGCGGCGACGAGCCGCCAGTCGGCGGTCGTCGACGGCTCACGACCCTCGATCCACTCCTGGACGACGATGCCGCCCGCCTCTGGTTCGCCGTCAACGGTCGGGATGACCCGAGGAACGAGGAACCCCTGCGCTCCGAGGCACTCGACGAGGTCGAGTTCCCAGGCGAGGGACCTGGATGAGCGGCGGCTGGAACGGATCGCGACCTGACCATTCGGCGCCCTGCCGCTCCACACCTCGTTGCGGTGGCCACCCTCGACCCGCTCGATCGGCTCGACGCCCGGCCAGGCTCGGACGTCGGGCGGCATCGGGCCATGCTCGCAGTACCCTTCCACGGCGGTGAAGACCGACCTCGCCCCGACGCAGCCCCGCCGACGCATCGTCGTCGCCGCCGCTGTGGCCGTGCTGGCGCTCGGCGCCACCGCGTGTCAGTCCGACCCGGGCCCGAAGCGGGTGGCACAGGACATCATCGAGGCCGAGCGAGAGCGTGGAACGCTCACCGAGTCACAGGCCGAGTGCATGCTCGAGAAGCTCGACGAGAACTACAGCGACAGTGATCTGCGGGCGATCGACTCGGGCCTCGACGCCGGCCCCGGCAGCTCCGAGCTGGCGGAAGCCGAGGAAGAGATCGCGGCCTACGAGGCCGATCTCCGCGAGTGCGTCGCCCCCGACGACACCTGAGTCAGGCCCCCGAGTCGCACGTTTCCGACCCGGCACCGGATGTGCTGAGAACAGCACGTTTCGGACCCGGCACCGGATGTGCTGTCCTCAGGTGGAGGGGGCGGGTGCCGGAGCGGTCGCCGCGGCGGCCTTCTTCTTCTTGGGCGGCGGCACGCCGACCGCCGGTGCACCGTCGGCCTCCTTCGGCCAGCGCCGACGGCTGACGATCGACAGCATCCGCAGCAGCTTCATCGCCACCTCGTCCTCCTGGGCCGGACGCGACTCGATCACACCGTCGGCGATCATCCGGCTGATGACCTCCTCGCCGAGTTCGGTGCGGACGATCGTGAGGGTCCAGTCGTTGTCCTTGCCGATGCCGCCGGTCGCGATGTCGGAGTGTTCAGCCGCGAAGTCGGGGCAGTTCTTGCACCCCTGACGAGTCCAGGCATGGCACTCCTTCAGATCGATCTCGTGGTACGAGCCGTCGTTCATCCAGATCTGGAAGACGCCCTTGATGTTCATCTTCTTCATGTCCTGCTTCTTGAGGCCGTACTTGTCCTCGAAGAGCTCCTTGAAGATGGCGTCGTCGAACGTCTTCGAGCAGAGCAGGCCGATGTTGAAGAGGAACGGCTTGGCGACCTTGCCGGCCTTGCGGTCCCACATGACGGGCGGCGACGAGGTCTGGCAGCCCATGCCCACGAGGGCGAGCCGCTCGTACCCCTTCTCGCGCGCCTCGGGGAGCGCGAGGGGGTTGGCGCAGTACGTGTAGCGAGAACCGGCGGTCGCGAGGATCTCCTCGCGCGTCGACACCACCATCGGCTTGGCCTTCCACGCGTCGTCGTCCTCGACGCCCGAGACGAGCGCAGCGTCGATGTAGTCGTTCTCGCGGAGCCACAGCAGCATCGCCGACACGAAGCCGCCGTCCTGGCCCATGTCGTGCACCGTCTTCTCGCTGGCCCGGGTGAGCAGCAGCTGACGCCAGATGCCCGACATCTCGTCGGGCTCGCGCACCCGCCCGAACAGGTGCATGTCGGCCGAGGGTTCCCACGCCCGGAACCGCGGGCACGCACGCGTGCACGTGGTGCAGCCTCCGCCGGAACCGAAGCCGTGGACGCAGTCGTCGAGGCCGAGTTCCTCCTCGAGATGGAAGGGGATGTACTTGCCCTCCTCGTGCTCGTACCCGATCACGTCGTGCGGACACGTGACGACGCACCCGGCACATCCGGTGCACAGCCCGGTCGTGATGACCTCGGCGTACAACTCCTTCCACTGAGCGGTCCAGCGACCCGCTTGGGCCGGAGGTGTCGGGGCGGGGCTGCCCGTGTCGACGGGGGGATCCTCGACGGTCGTCATACGTCGACTGTAGGTGCGCTCCCGATGGCAGGAGGAACCCGCATCGGTGTGGTCGGTCACGCCACCGCGATCGTGCCCTCGGCGAACGGTCCGAGAGGGTCGTCGCGCGGGTCTACGCTGCGCGGCGATGGAGACCAGGTCGTGACGACACCGGACTTCGCCGACCATCCGGTTCGACCGATCGCGTCGGCACGCCTCGAGCGCGGCGGCATCGTGCACGTCGCCTGGCCCGACGGCATCACCCATGACGCGTACGCGGTGTGGCTGTACGAGCAGACCGTCGGGATCGATGCGGTCACGCGGGAAGCGACGATCGATCCGGCTGCACTTCCGAACCACGACCACCTCGTCGACGTCGCCGTCGATCCGGCGGGTCATCTCCGGCTCAGCTGGGCGGACGGTTCGACGTCGACGGTCGACTCCGGCTGGCTGCGCTGCGTCGCCGACGATCGGCACCTCCCGCGGGCCTCCGTGGGTGACCCCGTCTCGTGGACGGCCGAGCAGCTCGGGTCGGTGCCCACCTTCTCGGCGCCCGACGTGATGACGCGTGACGCCGACCTCGCCGACTGGCTCACCGCACTCGCCACGTTCGGCGCTGCTCGGCTGAGCGATGCGCCGACCGACGACGACGCGGCCGCAGCGATTGCGGCCCGGATCGGTCCGATCCGGGGGAGCAACTTCGGTGGTGTGTTCACGGTGGAGGCCGCGGCGCAACCCGACTCCACGGCGAACACGGGGGTCGGTCTCGGCCAGCACACCGACCTCCCGACTCGCGAGATCCCGCCGGGATTCCAGTTCCTGCACTGCGTTCGCAACGAGGTCAGCGGGGGTCGATCGCGCCTCACCGACGGTCTCGCCGTCGTCGAGCGTCTCCGCCGCGATCACCCCGACCACTTCGATGCGCTCACCACGATCGAGTGGGTGTTCGCGAACCGGTCACCGTTCGAAGATCATCGGTGGATCGGGCCCATCATCGACGGTGGCTCGGGTCGGACCCCGCTGACCATCCGCGGCTTCTATCCCGTCCGTCTCGCACCGATCGCGCCCGTCGAGGAGCAGGCTCGGGCATATGCCGCGCTGCGAACGTTCTCGGCGATCGCCCACGATCCCCGTCTGATGATCACGACCGAGTTCCGACCCGGTGACGTGATCGGATTCGACAACCGCCGTGTTCTCCACGGGCGCGATCCGTTCGATCCGGGGACCGGTGCACGTCGGCTGCGCGGCTGGTACACCGACCACGACGATCTCTACTCGCGGTTGCGCGTGCTGCGTCGGCCGACCGGCGTCAGGAGTCCGGCATGACTCGACAGGGTGGGAGCAGTGCGGTCTTCATCACGTGTGCGGTCACGGGCTCGGGCGACACGGTCGGCAAATCCGATCGCGTGCCCTTCACCCCCGAGGCGATCGCCGACGATTGCATCGCCGCAGCTCGAGCCGGAGCTGCGGTCGCACACGTCCACGTGCGCGATCCGATCACCGGCGTTCCGTCCCGAGATCCCGACCTCTACCGAGAGGTCGTCGACCGGGTGCGGTCGTCCGACACCGACGTGGTGCTCAACCTCACGTCGGGGATGGGTGGCGATCTGGTGCTCGGGTCGGTCGAACGGCCAGTGCCACTCGACGACGCGGGCACCGACATGGCGGGCGCGACCGAACGACTCGCGCACGTCGCCGAACTCCGTCCCGAGATCACGACGCTCGACTGCGGGACCATGAACTTCGGCGAGGGCGACTACGTGATGACCAACACGACCGCGACCCTGAAGGAGATGGCGCGTCAGATCACCGCGCTCGGGGTCCGGCCCGAGATCGAGGCGTTCGACACCGGGCACCTCTGGATGGCGAAGGCGCTCGCCGACGACGGGTTGATCGAGGATCCGGTCATGGTCCAGCTCTGCATGGGGATCCCCTGGGGTGCGCCCGCCGACGTCAACACGTTCATGGCGATGGTCAACAACATCCCCGAATCGTGGACGTTCAGCGCCTTCTCGATCGGACGGCTGCAGCTGCAGTACGTCGCGTTGGCTGCGATCGCGGGCGGCAACGTCCGGGTCGGGCTCGAGGACAACCTCTACCTCGGTCGAGGTGAGCTGGCGACCAACGCGCAACTCGTCGAACGGGCGGTGTCGATCCTCGACGGCATGAACATCGGCGTGAAGTCAGCCGCCGAGGTCCGCGACGAGCTCTCGCTCGTTCGGCACGGCTGAGCACGTGGCAGGCCGAGACGTCCAGACGGTCGCCGCGATCGGGTGCGGGGTCATCGGAGCGGGGTGGGCTGCACGGTGGCGGTGCGCCGGGGTCGCCGTGCGCGTGGCCGATCCGTCTCCCGAGGTCGCGTCGATCGTCGCCGACACCACCGATCGGGCGCTCGCCGCGTGGTCGGATCTCGGGATCGCACCTTCCGCCGACGGCGTGGGTGACCTGACGATCCACTCGTCGATCGAGGAGGCCGTCGCCGGCGCAGATCTCGTCCACGAGAGCGTTCCCGAACGTCTCGACCTGAAGACCGAGACGCTCACGACCATCGACGCAGCGGCGTCACCCGATGCAGTCGTGGCGTCGTCGACCTCGGGGTTCCGGCCCACCGAGCTCGCCCGTTCGCTGGAACGGCCGGAGCGGTTCCTCGTCGCGCATCCCTTCAACCCCGTGTATCTGATGCCGCTCGTCGAGGTGGTGGCGGGCGAGGGCACCCACCTCGACATCGTCGAACGTGCCGAGCACGCCTTCACGTCGATCGGGATGCGAACGCTGAGGGTCCGGCGTGAGATCGACGCGTTCATCGCCGATCGACTCCTCGAGGCCGTGTGGCGTGAAGCGCTGTGGCTCGTGCACGACGGCGTCGCCACGACCGCCGAGATCGACGAGGCGATCGTGCACGGTGTCGGTCTCCGGTGGGCGCAGATGGGCCTCTTCGAGACGTATCGCACGGCGGGTGGCGCCGCGGGGATGCGTCACTTCCTCGCTCAGTTCGGCCCGGCGCTGCAGTGGCCGTGGACCAAGCTCACCGACGTCCCCGAGTGGACCGACGAACTGGTCGGGACCATCGCGTCGCAGTCCGACGACCAGTCGGGTCACCGCACGATCGACGAACTGCTCGCCGACCGTGACCGCAATCTCGTCGCCCTGCTCTCCGCCCTCGAACAACTGGACGCCGGCCGTGGCGTGGCCGCCGGCGCCACCCTGGCGACCTTCCGCCGCTCACGCCACGTGAACTGAAGCCCCCGCAGACCGCTCACCAACCGGCGAGGGAAGCGCCAGCGACGAGCCGGACGCGAGCGGAGCCACAGGACGTGGCGGAGCGAGCCAACTAGATGGCGTCGTCGCCTTCTTCGCCGGTTCGGATGCGGACGAGGCGCTCGACCGACGAGACCCAGATCTTCCCGTCGCCGATCTTGCCGCTCGCGGCGGCGGTGCGGATGGCGTCGACGGCGGCGTCGGCGGCGTCATCGGCGACGACCACCTGGATGGACAGCTTCGGGACGAAGTCGACCTGGTACTCGGCGCCCCGATAGGTCTCGGTGTGTCCACCCTGACGTCCGAAGCCACGGACCTCGGAGACGGTGAGGCCGGCGACGTCGACCCCCGTGAGAGCGTCCTTGACCTCGTCGAGCTTGAATGGCTTGATGACGGCGGTGATGAGCTTCATGGTCCCCCTCGTTCCCTCGACGAAGATCATCGCGCCCCGCACGGCTGCTGGGGCGAATCAGCCCGACCGGCGCCGGGATGTGGAACAGCCCCCGAGCGATCCGTCCGAGGACAGAGGACGGGGCCCGGGGGCTGCGAGTGGTGTCGTGGTGGCGGCCGCGCTGTCCCCGCGGCCATCTGGCGGTGGGGGCTAGATCGCCTCGGCGCCCTCCTCACCGGTACGGATCCGGACCACCCGGTCGACGTCGCTCACCCAGATCTTCCCGTCGCCGATCTTGCCGGTGGTGGCACCGGTCTTGATGGCGTCGACGGCGGCATCGACCGAGCCGTCGTCGACGACGACCTCGATCGAGACCTTGGGGACGAAGTCGATCTTGTACTCCGCGCCGCGGTACGTCTCGGTGTGTCCACCCTGACGTCCGAAGCCACGGACCTCGCTCACCGTGATGCCGGCGATGCCGGCGTCCTTGAGCGCATCCTTGACGTCGTCGAGCTTGAACGGCTTGACGATCGCTGTCACGAGCTTCATGTGATTCTCCTCGTTCTCTTCTGCTGCTGCGTCGTGTGGGCCCGGGGGCTCAGACGAGCGCTCCCTCGTTCGGGTAGCCGGACATGCCGTGCTCGGGGATGTCGAGGCCCTCGATCTCCTCCTCTTCGCTCACGCGCAGGCCCAGGGTGGCCTTGATCGCGTAGAAGACGATGAAGCTGGCGACGGCGACCCAGACGATGATGATGACCACCATCAGCAGCTGCACGATGAGCTGCTCGATGCCGCCGCCGTAGAACAGACCGGCGTCCTCCCGTCCGAGGAAGGCGTCGTCCTTCGAGGCGAACAGTCCGATGGCGAGCACGCCCCAGACGCCGACCGTGCCGTGCACCGAGATGGCGCCGACCGGATCGTCGATCTTGATCTTGTCGAACATCAGCACCGAGAAGACGACGATCACGCCGCCGATGGCGCCGATGATGATCGACATGACCGGGGTGACCGCACCACACGGGCCGGTGATGGCGACGAGGCCGGCGAGCACACCGTTGCCGATGAAGGCGACGTCGGGCTTGCCGGTCTTGAGCCAGATGACGGCCGTGGTGGCGAGGCCACCGGCGACGGCGGCGAGGATCGTGTTCACGGCGATGCCGGCGACGAGGTTGTCGGCGGCGAGCTCGGAGCCGGGGTTGAACCCGAACCAGCCGAGCCACAGGATGAACACACCGAGGATGGCGAACGGGATCGAGTGACCCGGGATCGCCCGTGCCTTGCCGGTCTCGGGGTCGAACTTCCCCTTGCGAGGCCCGACGAGATACGCACCGACGAGCGCAGCCACACCACCGGTGAGGTGCACGACGCCGGAGCCGGCGAAGTCGGAGTAGACGGCGTCGCCGATCTCGATGCCGGCGATGAAGCCGCCGCCCCAGGTCATGTGGACCACGACCGGGTAGATGATGGCGCACATGAAGACGCCGAACAGCATGTACGAGGGGAACTTCGTCCGCTCGGCCATGGCGCCCGAGGTGATGGTGACCGCCGTGGCGGCGAACACCGACTGGAAGAAGAAGAAGGCGGTGACCGACAGGTTGCCGACGCCGCTGCTCCCGAACGCCTCGATGTCGTCGAAGCCGGACAGGAAGAACGCCTCCGTGCCGAAGAAGTCGTTCCCCGAGCCGAATGCGAATCCATAACCGACCGCGAAGAAGGCGAGGATGCCGATGATCGCATCCGCCACGTTCTTGGCGAAGATGTTGACCACGTTCTTCGCCCGGGTGAGGCCCGCCTCGACGAGGGCGAAGCCCGCCTGCATGAAGAAGACCAGGACACCGGCGAGGAAGATCCAGATGTTGTCCAACACCGCCTGAACGGTCTCGGTCTCACTGAGCTCCTGTGCGGTGACCGGGGTCGCCGTGAGCGTGACCACGGCGGCGACGCCGCCGAGTCCGGAGAGAATCCGCAGCGAGCGGCTGCGGGCCAGGCGGCCGGCCAGGCGTCGGGTCGTGGAACGACGTTCGAGCGGTGCGCCCGAAGCGTCGGTGTCGAGTACCTCGCTCGACTCGAGTGTCGTGCTTGACACGGTGTCCTCCAAGTCGCCGGCTCCGCGCGCCGGCGGGTTGTCAGGGTCGATCGACCCACGGATGGGTCGTGTGACCCTCGGGTACGGGTTACATCCGCGAGCCACGCTGCCCGGCGAACGGCCGAGAAAGTAGGGGCCCGCGATTTCTCGTTCATCGCCGTCCGGTTTCGTTCCGGTGAACGCTCGTGTCACCCGTGTTCGGGGTGTGTTTCGAGTCGATGAACCGCCCCGCCGGTGACGGGGATGCCGCCCGAAAACCTGAAGGGGTCGACCCGTTCCGGTGAGGGGGTGTCAGCGACTCGAGGGGGATGAGAGCAGACGAAGGGGATGAACCGGAACGGATCGACCACCTGGAGGAGAAGTTAGGGACGTGTTCTTGCAGGGGTGTGATCCCCGTGTGAACGGCGGATGAAAGCGGACGTGACGAGCGTGACAGGAACGCGAGGCGACCCGGCCGGGCTCGCACGGGCGCGGTTTGGCACACTGTTCCGATGGACCTGACGTATCCCGCCGAGGCAGAGGAATTCCGCACCGAGATCCGCTCGTGGCTCGAGGAGAACCTGCCCGACGGGTGGTTCGAGGACGGCTTCGAGATGTCCGACGACGCGCGCGCCGACTTCAATCGCCAGTGGCCGAAGAAGCTGTTCGAGGGCGGCTGGATCTGCGCGACGTGGCCCGAGGAGTACGGCGGGAAGGGTCTGACCACGATGCAGGGCGTGGCGCTCGCCGAGGAGTTCGCCCGGGCGAAGGCGCCGATGCGCGGCGACTTCTTCGGTGACACGCTCGTCGGACCGACGCTGCTGCAGTGGGGGACCGAGGAGCAGAAGAAGGAGTTCCTCCCCGGGATCCTCCAGGGTCAGACGCGGTGGTGTCAGGGCTTCTCCGAGCCGAACTCGGGGTCCGATCTCGCATCGCTGAAGACCACGGCGGTGCTCGACGGCGACGAGTGGGTCATCAACGGTCAGAAGGTGTGGACCACCCAGGGCCACCACGCCGACTTCTGCTTCCTCCTCACGCGCACCGATCCCGACGCCAAGAAGCACGCCGGGATCTCCTACATCCTCGTGCCGATGAAGCAGGACGGCATCGAGGTCCGGGGCATCACCCAGCCCGACGGCACCGCCGAGTTCTGCGAGGTCTTCTTCGACAATGCCCGGGCTCCGAAGGACAACGTGGTCGGCGGCGTCAACAACGGGTGGAAGGTCGCCAACTCCACCCTCGCGTTCGAACGGGGGCAGTCGGCGACCACTGGTTTTCGCCGCTTCGAGCAGGAGTACCAGGTCCTCCGCGACGTCGCGATCGAGAACGGCAAGATCGAGGAGGCCGACATCCGCCAGCGGCTGATGACGTACTACACGAAGATCCAGATCCTGCGCGTCAACGGACTGCGCAACCTCACGGCGACGGTGCAGAACAAGAAGGACATGGGCGTCATCGCGCTCGGGGCGACCAACAAGATGTTCTGGTCCGAGATGCACAAGGCGGCGATGGAGCTGGCGCTCGACATCTTCGGTGCCGACTCGATGCTGATCGACACCGGCCCCGAGGGTCGCTCGTGGCCCGGCGCCACCCGCGACACGCGGCGCGAGGGATACCCGGTGTCCACGATGATGTCGCAGTTCTTCTTCTCCCGCTCCGAGACGATCTGGGGCGGCACGAGCCAGATCCAGCGCAACATCGTCGGCGAGCGCGTGCTGGGTCTGCCGAAGGAACCCAAGCCGCCGACGGGCTGACCCGACGTTCGGTGCCTGGCCCCGTGCGTCGTCACCGCGGGTCGGGGCGGCGCGCTGCTGTGACGTCGGGCGACACAGGCCGCTGCGCGTTTCGCCGCGCGGGTCGTCAGGCAGCCTGACTCCGTGACCGTCACCGACGAGCGTCCATCCGTTCGTTCGTCGCTGCGCGTCCACACGTACATCGCTCCGAGCGACCGGCTGATCACGACACCGTTCGTCGTCGTCACGCTCGCGGCGCTCGCGATGTTCATGTACATCGGCACGTTGCTCCCGCTCGTCCCGTTGTACATCGAGGGCCCCCTCGACGGCGGCGAGTTCGGTGTCGGCGTGAACGCGGCCGTCTTCGCGGGCGCTGCCATCTGCGCCCGTCCGCTCCTCGGCCGCCTGGCCGACCGGTACGGCCGACGGCGGGTGATGGTCGGTGGCGCCGTCATCGCCGCACTCGGCGGATTCGGGATGAGCCAGGCCGACACGCTTGGCGTCCTGCTCGGGTTCCGGATCTTCACCGGCGTGGGTGAAGCCGCCATGTTCGTCGGCGCCGCCACGCTCATCGCCGATCTGTCTCCTCGCGAGCGCCGCGCCGAGGGCGCCAGCTACTTCTCCGTCGCCGTGTTCGGCGGACTCGGCCTCGGGCCGGTGTTCGGCGAGTGGCTTCTCGCCGGCGACCAGTTCGAGCGCACGTTCATCGCAGCCGGCGTGTTCGCACTGCTCGCCATGGCGATCGCGATGTTCGTCCCGTCGTACGTCGTGTCGCCCGACGTCGCTCCCGCCTCCGACCGGGTCGTCGACGACGCGCCCGGCGTCGACGACGAGAGCGGCTGGCGCCGGCTGGTCCACCCGGCTGCGGTCGGCCCGGGCGTCGTCCTCGCGCTCGGCGTCGGAGGCCTCACGTCGTTCTTCCTGTTCGTGCCCGACTACTCCCGCGAGCTCGGCCTCAGCTCCTCGGGCGGGCTGTTCCTCGTGTACGCGGCGCTCACCCTCGTCATCCGCGTCGTCGGTGCCCGTTGGCCCGAGCGGCTCGGGCCCCGACGTGCGGTCACGCTCGCACTCGGTGCCATGGCGGCGGGGCTCGTCGTCGTCGGACTCGTCCCGGCTCAGGCCGCGCTCTGGGTCGGCGCCGTCCTCGTCGGACTCGGCATCGCTTTCAACTACCCGTCGCTCATGGCGCTCACCGTCAATCGGGTGTCCGACCGCGAGCGCGCGCGGGCGATCAGTTCGTTCACGATGTTCTTCGAGATCGGGTCGGCCGTGAGTGGTCTGGCCGTCGGCGCCGTCGCGCAGCTCATCGACGAGCGGGTCGGCTTCTTCGTCGGTGCGTCGATGTGTCTGCTCGGTGTGGCGGTCCTGCGGACCGTGGTCGTGCCGTCCGGCTCGCTCGACGCTGATGCACGCGTCGGTCCGTCCGACTCCGCGGCCGGGCGGACGGCCGACCGTGTCGAGGCGCCGTCGCCGCGTCCGGTCGCCGGCAACTGACCCCTCCGTCAGCACATCCTGGCGGTCCCCTCTCATGTGCTGACGTGAGGCGGTGATCAGCGGGAATCGGACGTGGCGGTTGCATGTCTGAATTCCGCTGGTCGACGGTTGGTCGCGCTGCGAGGATGACGTGGTGCCGCCGCTCGACCCCGACCACTGCTATGCCGCGGCATCGAGCCGCGACGCTCGCTTCGACGGCGTGTTCGTGATCGCAGTCCGCACGACCGGCATCTACTGCCGACCCAGTTGCCCGGCCGTCACGCCGAAACGGACGAACGTCGAGTTCCATCCGACGGCCGCGGCGGCGCAACAACGCGGCTTCCGGGCCTGCAAGCGCTGTCGTCCCGACGCATCGCCTGGCTCGCCCGAGTGGAACGTCCGTCAGGACCTCGTCGGTCGAGCGATGCGACTGATCGCCGACGGCGTCGTCGAGCGGGCCGGTGTCCCCGGCCTGGCCGCACGGCTGGGATACAGCGAACGGCACCTGAATCGGCTTCTCACGTCCGAGGTCGGTGCCGGCCCCCTCGCGCTCGCACGAGCACAGCGAGCACAGACCGCACGGGTGCTCATCGAGACGACCGACATGGCGTTCGCCGACGTCGCGTTCGCCGCCGGCTTCGGCAGCGTTCGACAGTTCAACGACACGATGCGGGAGGTCTTCGACACCGCGCCTCGCGACCTGCGGCGAACGGCGCACCGGGCATCGAGCCGTCGCGGGCGTCCGACCGGCGAGAACGCACTCGGACTCGATGGAGGTCATCGGGCCACGACCGTGACCCTGAGGTTGCCGGTCCGGCTGCCGTTTCCGGCGCTCGACACGCTCGACTTCGTCGGCCGGCGGTCGATCGTCGGGGTCGAGTCGTACGAGACGTACGAGACGCCGGCGACCTCGGGGACGTGCGCAACGTCCGAGTCGCGCAGGCAGGCCGACGAGATCGATCGAGCACCTGCGTGCCGCCGTCGCTATCGCCGCGCCCTCCGGCTCCCGCACGGTTCGGCGGTTCTGTCGATCGAACTCGATGGTGCGGGCGTCGAGTCCGATCTCGCCGGCGCGGTCGGACACGTCGTCGTCACGGTCGAACTGGCCGACGTCACCGACCTCGCGACCGCGGTGCAGAGGATCCGCCGGATGCTCGATCTCGACGCCGACCCGGCGGCGGTCGATGCCCACCTCGGCTCGACCGTGCTTCGCGATGCGGTGCGCCGACGTCCCGGGCGACGGTCGCCCGTCGGTGTCGATCCGTTCGAGACGCTGGTCCGGGCGATCATCGGCCAACAGATCTCCGTCGCCGGAGCTCGCACCGTCGCGGGTCACCTCGTCGAACGAGTCGCCGGAGACAGGGTGGAGAACGACGGAGTGTGGTCGGCGTGCCACGACGTCCGGCTCGTCCCGTTCCCCGACGCGTCGTCCGTCGCCGAGGCGCCCGACGACGCGTTCTCGATGCCCGCCGCCCGCCGCGACACCATCCGGCGCGTGGCCGAGGCCGTTGCCGGCGGCGTCGTACCGCTCCACGTCGGAGCCGATCCGGCCGAGGCCCGCGAACGGCTCCTCGCCTTGAAGGGGATCGGTCCCTGGACGGCCGACTACGTGTTGATGCGCGGCCTGGCCCACCCCGACGTGCTGCTCTCGGGCGACCTCGGGGTTCGTCACGGCGCATGCGCCCTCGGCCTCGGAGATCTCGCCGAGTTCGCCGGCGAGTGGGCGCCGTGGCGCTCGTACGCGACCCACCACCTGTGGGCGGCGGTCGACCCGCCGCCCACGACCGACCAGAACGGAGAGACCTCATGACCGAACCCACGTCCGCCCCATCGCCGGCCGATCGAGCCGCCGTGCTCGACACTCCGATCGGGCGGCTGCGCCTGGTCGCGACCTCCCGGGGACTCCGGGCGATCGAATGGACCGACATCCCGACGTCAGCCCGAGCGGGCGACGTCGGTGTCGACGCCGTCGACGCCGGGAGCCACGAGGCTCCGACCTCGGTCGGCGACGACCTCCTCGACGAGGTGGCGCGGCAGCTCGTCGAGTACTTCGCGGGCGATCGCCTCGACTTCGACGTTCCGCTCGACCCGGTCGGGACCGATTTCCAGCGCGACGCGTGGACGGCGCTGCGCCGGATTCCGTACGGCGACACCGTGAGCTACGGCGAGCAGGCCGAACGGATCGGCGACCGTTCGAAGGCCCGTGCGGTGGGCGCCGCGAACGGACAGAACCCGATCCCGGTGATCGTGCCGTGTCACCGGGTGATCGGCAGCGACGGCTCCCTCACGGGCTTCGCCGGTGGGATCGATGCGAAACGGTGGCTGCTCGACCACGAGGCGAGGGTCGTCGGCCGCACGCTCGTCTGAGGTCGTCGCCGCCCGTCGAGCCTCCGACGCCCCATCGTTCCGTCGAGCCCCGGGCTCGAGGGAACAGTGGGCCACGGGCCGGGCGCGACGACGCCGGGGTGATGGCTATTTGCGCTTCGCCGCGGCGGCCTGCGCCTTGCGGGCGCGCTCGGCTTCCTTCTTCGCTGCCTTCGCAGCCTTGCGCTTCGCCCGGACCTCGGCCTGCTCGTCGTCGGAACGGCGGGACGTGTCGATGAGCGGCGCGATCTCGACCGTCTCGGCCTTCGGCAGGGCGAGCGTCTCGTCGTTCTTCAAGAGGTCGCGGATGATGGCCGAGGCCGGCGCCTCACCGGCCACGGTCGACGCGAGCATGATCTGGGTGATGCCGACCGAGTGGTCGTCGACGAGCCCCGGCAGGACCTCGCGCAACTGATCGCTCGACGGGTTGTCGGCGTGGTCCCCCAGCCGCTCGATGCAGTCGGCCAGGCACGCATCGCTGACGATGGCGGCGATCGCCTCCATCCCGCCGTCGATCCGGCCTCGCTTGACGCCCTCGCGGACACCTTCCACGTCGACCGAGTCGACGAACGACTCGACAGCTTCGCGGTGGTCGTCGTCGAGTGCGTCGAGTGCCGCCGTCAGGTCGTCGTCGCTGCACGCCTTGAACGCCCGGTCGAGCAGGCCGAGCGACTGCATTCGGTTCTTCATCTGGTTCACGGCCATGACCGGCGACGATACCGGCGTGGCGCGGCGCCTCCCTGAGCTCGGGGGGTGGTCGGTCGACTAGGATCAGCCCCCGGCTGAAAGCGGTTTCATCCGCAGTGCCGACATCGCAATCGGGGGATCAGGGAGGGGCCATGGCCACTGTCACGTTGGACAACATCAACAAGGTGTATGAGAACGGGTTTCATGCGATTCATGATTTGTCGATCGACATCGACGATGGTGAGTTCTTGGTGTTGGTGGGTCCGTCGGGGTGCGGCAAGTCGACCGCGTT
>JBCDAK010000107.1:0-15640 GCA_039185545.1 Actinomycetota bacterium | reverse complement strand
GGTCGATCCAGGACGCAGGCGACTACGCCGCGCTCGGCGATCTCTTCGCCGACGACGCCATGTTCGTCGATCCGATCGACGGGACGTTCGAGGGCATCGACGCCGTCCGTGGGTTCCTCGACAAGATGGTCACCGACATGCCGGCGATGGGCGCCACGTTCGAGCTGGTCGATGCCGCCGGCGACGAGAACGTCGGCTGGAGTCAATGGTGGTGTCGTCTGCCCGGCGGCTCGGTGCCCGGCTGGTCGTTGTACACCGTCCGCGACGGGAAGTTCACTCTTGACCACGACGTGTTCGACACCAACGCCGCGAGGGCCGCCAACTCCTGACCCGGACCATCGGTGTCTGACACCGTGTGTCCGGTGAGTTCCGGTGATGGTGCCCCCCCAGGGGCTCGAACCCTGAACCAATGGATGAAAACGTCCACGGCGAGTTCCGGTGATCGGTTGTGCCCCCCAGGGGCTCGAACCCTGAACCGATGGATGAAAACGTCCACGGCGAATTCCGGTGATCCGTTGTGCCCCCCCAGGGGCTCGAACCCTGAACCAATGGATTAAAAGTCCACTGCTCTTCCATTGAGCTAGAGGGGCGAGCCGCGCCGGCCTCAGCGTAGAGGCTGTGATCGGGGCCACCTGCGACGGTCCTCGTCGGCGATCGCCGTGACACGCGCTGGTACGGTCCCGCGATGACCGGCACCCAGACCACGTCGACCGGCATCGAGTTCGTCCGAACGCCCGACGAGCGATTCGCAGGACTCGACGACTTCCCGTACGTGCCCCAGTACGTCGACGTCGATGGCCTGCGCATGGCCTACATTGACGAGGGGCCGGCCGACGCTCCGACCCTGCTGCTGCTCCACGGCGAGCCGACGTGGAGCTACCTCTACCGTCGCATGCTTCCACCGCTGCTCGACGCCGGGTTCCGGTGCATCGCTCCCGACCTCATCGGGTTCGGTCGATCCGACAAACCGACCGAGCGCTCGGCCTACACCTACGCCGGCCACGTCGCCTGGATGACGCAGTTCCTCCACGCGATCGAACTCCCCACGGCGACGCTCTTCGCCCAGGACTGGGGCGGGCTCATCGGGCTCCGGGTCGCCGCTGAGAACCCCGATCGCTTCGAGCGGATCGTCATCGGGAACACGGCGCTGCCGACCGGTGCGCCGATGGGTCCGGGTTTCGACTTCTGGCTCGATCTGTCCCAGCAGTTCGACTTCACCGACACCGGCACCCTCCTCGGTCAAGCGGTCCAGGCCCGCGAGCTCACCGATGACGAGATGTCCGCGTACTCCGCGCCGTTCCCCGAGGCGGCCTTCACCGCCGGCGCGCTCGAGTTCCCGTGCCTCGTCCCGATCACCCCCGACCATGGCGGCGTCGACGAGAACCTGTCGGCGTGGGCGGTACTCGAGCAGTGGACCAAGCCGTTCCTCACGCTCTGGTGCCCCGGCGACCAGGTCCTCGGACATCTCGGCCCGGAGTTCATCGATCGCGTGCCCGGCGCTGCCGGGCAACCTCACCAGACGTTCGAACCGGGTGGCCACTTCCTCCAGGACGACCGGGGCGAGGACGTCGCGGCAGCGCTCGTGTCGTGGCTACGGTGATCTCGCCGATGCCGCCCCGTCTCGGTGCTGTGGGCGGCGACCACGCACAGCGCTCCTCCGTCGGATGGTGATTCGGGCGTAGTCTGTCGCTCCGATGGAAGACGAGGGTGAACACGTAGACGGTCGATCGCTGCGCCGGCAGCGGAATCGGGAGGCGGTGATCGACGCCTTCATCGAACTCACGATGGCGGGCGAGCAACAGCCGTCGGTCGACGACATCGCCGAGAAGGCCGGCGTGTCGTACCGCTCCGTGTATCGATACTTCGAGGATCGGTCCGACATGCAGGCGGCCGCCGCCGATCGCGCGATGGACTGGATCCGGCCGCTCCTCGCGAAGGCCTCGGGCCCGTACAACATCGAGGATCCGCTCGATCACCGCATCGACTCCATCGTCGACGCTCGCGCCGAGGTGTACGCGCAGATCGCCGACGTCATCCGCAGTGCGCTGCTGCGTTCGTCGTCCGAGCCGGCGATCGGCAGCCAGTTCGACGAGGCGCGGCGCATCCTGCGTGACCAGATCAACGCACGGTTCCATCCGGAGCTCGACATGTTCACCCAGCGCGAACGCGAGCTGCGGCTCACGTCGATGGACATCGCGCTGAGTTTCTCGTCGCTCGACTACATCATCACCGAGCGCAAGCACACCCGCGAGGAGATGGAACGTCTCCTCCGTGCGCAGATCCGATCGGCGGTCAGCATCCCCGAGCGCGATCTCCCCTGACGCCGACGTCCCGACCTGGGCGAATCCGGACAGTGTCCGCTTCCGGCCCGGGCGCAGGCGGACAGTTCTCCGATCAGGCGCTGAAGGCGTCGGGGGCGAGTTCGGTCTCGCCGGCCACCACGGCGTCGACGATCCGACGCGCCACGTGCGACGGCTCGAGGCCGGTCGGCATCGTCGGTGAGACACCGGCGAGCGGCCGCGTCGCCAGCCCCGTCTCGGTGTGCGGCGGACGGGCATCGACCACCAGCACCTTCGCCTTGCGCCACTCCTTGCGGAGCGCCACGAGGCCCGCAGCAGCGGCCGCCTTCGACGCGGCGTAGGCGGCCATGCCGGGCATCGGAGTGTCGGCGATCATCCCGCTGATGTTCACGAAGAACCCGCGTGACTCGGCGAGCGGTGACGCGACGCGGCGGGCGATCCAGAACGGCGCCATCGAGTTGGTGAGCATCAGCTCCTCGAGCACGACGTCGTCGGTGTCCGCGACGTCGCCGAACGCCACGATCCCCGCCGCCACGATCACACCGTCGAGCCGAGCGTGGGTCTCGAGTGCGCCGCGCACGATCTCGTCGCCGGCACCGGCGTCGCGGACGTCGACCGTGAGGTCGACCGACACACCCGGTCCCGCCGACGTCGGCGGCCCGGAGCGGTTCACGCCGTAGACGGTCGCGCCGCGAGCCGTGAGCTCGGAGGCGATCGCCGAACCGAGTCCACCCGTCACGCCGATCACGGCGACGACGGAGCCATCGAGAGAGCGTTCAGAGGCCATCGGGCGGGACCGTATCCTCGGACCCGAGGACACCGCCCGACCGAGCCCTCGAACTGGAGACCCCCACGCCGTGACCTCCATCACCGACCGCCCCACCCACTCGACCGACGGCCTCACGAGCCACGACATCTCCGGATTCGCCGACGGCGTCGATCCGCTGTCGCCGGATTCACGAGGGGTCGCGACCGACATCGACCGCACCCTCCGGTCGACCGGCTTCCTCCTCGTGACCGGACACGGGGTCGAACCCGCCGTGCGATCGGCCTACTTCGACGCGATGCGCGAGTTCTTCGCCCTGCCGCTCGACGCGAAGGACGCCATCGCGATCGACCGCAGTGAGTACCACCGCGGGTACGTGGGCATGGAGACCGAATCGCTCGAGGGAGCCCTCGGCAACGACGACGACGCCATCGGCGAGGCCACCGCCGCCGATCTCAAGGAGACCCTCGACACCGGAATCGAGTATTCCCTCGATCATCCCGAGGTGGTGGCCGGGACGCCGTTCCACGGTCCGAACCAGTGGCCGGACCTCCCCGGTTTCCGGGACACGGTCGAGGCGTACCGCACCGCGGTCACGGCGGCGGCTCGCCGCGTGCAGCGTGCGCTCGCGGTCGCACTCGACCTCGACTCGGAGTTCTTCCTCGATCAACCGGGCGAGACGATGTACCACCTCCGCCTCGTTCACTATCCGCCCATGGAGCGCGTCACCCCCGAGCCCGGCCAACTCGGCTGTGGAGCACACACCGACTACGGCACGGTCACGCTGCTCGCCGACGACGGCATCGGCGGGCTCCAGGTGCGTCAGCGGTCGGGCGAGTGGATCGACGTCCAGGTCCCCGACGATGCACTCATCGTGAACCTCGGCGATCTGATGGCGATCTGGACGAACGACCGGTGGGTGTCGAATCCACACCGGGTCGTGAATCCGGCGGGCGTCGATCGGTATTCGTCGCCGCTGTTCGTCACGCCCCCGTACCACCTCCGGATCGAGACGCTGCCCACGTGCCTCGGGCCGGGTGAGACGCCGACGCACGAACCGCTCGTGTCGGGTCCCTACCTCCAGGGCCGATTCGACGGCACCCACGCGTACCGCAACGAACTCCTCGACTGATCACGGGTCGAGGAGGAGGCGCGGGCCGGGGCCGCGAACGGCGACCTCGTCGTCGCGGTTGTAGAGCGAGCAGTTGTCGAGGCTGAGACAGCCACAGCCGATGCAGCCGTCGAGCTTCTCGCGCATCGCTTCGAGGAGCCGGATCCGTTCGTCGATCATCGGCTTCCACGACGTGGCGAGCTTCCCCCAGTCGGCCGCGGTCGGCGTGCGCGAGTCGGGGAGCGAGTCGAGCGCTTCGCGGATCTCCGCGAGGCTCAGACCGACGTGCTGGGCGACCTTGATGAAGCTCACCCGGCGGAGGGCGTCGGGGGCGTAGCGACGGTGGCCGGCGTCGTTGCGGTCCGATCGCACGAGGCCGTGTTCCTCGTAGAAGCGGATCGCCGAGGTCGCGAGTCCCGCGCGCGAGGCGACCTCGCCGATCGTGAGTTGACGGGTCGTCGACGCTCTGCGGTTCGGCCTCTTGACTTCAACCATTGTTGAAGTCTTACCGTGCCGACCATGAACGACACCATCTCCGTCGCACCGACCGTCGTCGCCCACCTGGACGACCTTCCCGAGGGCGGGATGAAGATGGTCAAGGTCGACGGCCATCGCGTGCTGCTGGTGCGGACGAGCGACGGCGTCCACGCGATCGACCACGCATGCCCGCACGAGGGCTATGGCCTGTCGCAGGGCTCGCTCGACGGAGACCTGCTCACGTGCCAGTGGCACAACTGGAAGTTCCGGGTGTCGGACGGCGAGTGCGTGGTGGGAGAGGAAGCCGTGCGGGTACACGACGTCGAGATCGGCGACGACGGCACGATCGGCATCGAGCTCGATCGGCCGTCACCCGAGGAGCTCCGTCCGCAGTTGCTCGCCAGCCTCCGCCGGGGGATCGAGAAGGACTACACGGGACAGGTCGCCCGCGACGTCGTGCGGTTGCTCCAGAACGACGGCGACCCGGGCGAGATGATCTGGCAGGCCGTCGCCCACGGCGCGCCTCGCGGCGAGTTCGGCTGGGGGCACTCGATCGCGTCGGCGACCGACTGCCTCCAGATGCTCGACCTGTACGAGGGCGACCAGCGGGCGTTGCCGATCGTCCAGGGGATCTCCGGGGTCGCCGAGATGATGCGCGATCGACCCGCGCAGCCGCTCGCCGACCCGAGGCGGGACGGCTCGGTCGATCTCGACACCTTCCGCAGCGCCGTCGAGCGGGAGGACCTCACCGAGGCGCAGTCCCTCGTACGCGGCGCCATCGAACGTGGCGACGACGCGTCCGAGCTCCACCGTTGGTTCACCGCAGCGGTCAGCGACCATCACCTGTCCTACGGGCACGGCGCGATCTACACCCAGAAGGCGTTCGAGCTGCTCGACCTGCTCGGTTGGGAGCGTGCCGACACCGTCCTCCCGCACCTCGTGACCGGAGTGGTCTACGGCACCCGGGAGGACACGCTGCCCTACATGCGGCCGTTCCTCCGGCCACTCGCCGCGGTCGACCTCGATGCGCTCGCCGACCATGCGTTCGAGGCGTCGGGGCGGAGCGACGGCTGGCGCGACGACGGTCGACTCAGCGCCGCGCTGCTCGGCTCCGATCGGGCGGCGCCGGTGCAGGCGATCGTCGACGCGATCCACGAGGGGGCGTCACTCGATCACGTGCTCGACGTGATCGTCGACGCCGTGTCGATCCGCATGTTGCGCTACGACACCGACGGGGAGTTCGACTTCCACGACGACTTCGGCTGGCTCGACATCACCCACGGCCTGACGTACGCCAACGCCGTGCGGTTCCACCTCGAGGGTGTCGGCGGCGACGACCGGCGGCGGGGCGATCTCGTGCGGATGGTGATGTGGTGTGCGTTCCAGGCGAACTGGACCGGGCGTCACGAGTGGCACACCGGCGTCGGTCCGGTCGACGAGATCACGCCGATCTCGACCGACGTGGTCGAGTACGGCGACGCACTCCAGCGGACGTCGCTCCTCGACGGGACGACGGCGTTCATCGTCCACGCCCACGCCGTCAAGACCTCGCGGGCGGCGGCGCTCGAAGCTCGACGCCGATCGAGTCTCCTCCCACTCGACGCCGCCGCCCGTTTCCTCGCCGCACCGAAACTCGAGCGATTCGTCGCCGCCACGGTCGAGCGATCGATCGACTTCCTCTCCGGACGGGCGGCGAGGGACGCCTGATGCGTCCGGTTCGCGACCTCGCCACCCGCCCGGAGCGCCACGTCCTGCTGCACGTCACGGTCGAGGCCGGTCGGTGGGCCGACCGTCTGCGACGCCGACGCCTCGACCGCGGTGCGCGACACTGAGCGACATGAGTAA
Source organism: Actinomycetota bacterium (assembly GCA_039185545.1). Taxonomy (GTDB): domain Bacteria; phylum Actinomycetota; class Acidimicrobiia; order Acidimicrobiales; family Ilumatobacteraceae; genus Ilumatobacter_A. Next base: position 9,141 of record JBCDAK010000107.1, on the reverse strand, counting down.
CGCCGCCGTTCGCGTCGAGACCGAGGAACACCAGGGTCGCACGGTCGCGACCATCACCCTCGACCGACCCGAAAAGCGCAACGCCCTGGCCGTCGACGTGATGCGCGACCTGCTCACCGCCCTGCGCGAGGTGGGTCGGAGTGACGCCGACGGCGTGATCCTCGCGGCGACCGGACCCGTGTTCTCGGCCGGCCACAACTTCGGCGACATGGCCGGCGCCTCGCTGTCCGATGCACGCGACCTGTTCGAGCTGTGCACCGAGATGATGACCGCGGTGCAGCAGATCCCGCAGCCCGTCGTGGCCAAGGTGCACGCGCTGGCGACGGCGGCCGGCTGCCAACTCGTCGCCACGTGTGACCTCGCGGTGGCCGGCGAGTCGGCGTCGTTCGCCATCCCCGGCGGCAAGGGTGGGCTGTTCTGCCACACCCCGCTCGTCGCCGTGGCACGGAACGTCGGCCGGAAGCGGGCGCTCGAGATGGCGATGACCGGCGATGCGATCGATGCGCCCACCGCCGCCGACTGGGGGCTGGTCAATCGGGTGGTCCCCGACGCCGAGCTCGACGACGCGGTCCTCGACCTCGTCCTTCGTGTCACGCGCGGCAGCGCGCTCTCGAAGGCGCTCGGCAAGCGAGGCTTCTACGCTCAGGTCGATCTCGACCAGGGCAAGGCCTACGACTACGCGATGGAGCTGATGGCGTCGGCCGCCATGGTCGACGATGCCCAGGAGGGGTTCACGGCCTTCCTCGAGAAGCGTCGGCCGTCGTTCTCGCAGCGCCCCTGAGGCGTTCGGTCACGCCGCCGGCCTCGTCACGCGACGGCGTCGGCGACGGGACACCACCCGTCGCCGAGTGCCCGCTGTACAGCGGTGACCGCGTCGCGGCGTCGGGTCCTGATCGTGCGTTCGCTGACCCCGTGCCGACGGGCGACGGTCTCGACGCCGTCGTCACCGACGAGCTCGCGCATCAGGTCGAGATGCGTCGACGGCACGCCGGCGCGGCGGGCCGTGTGCATGGTGCGAGCGAGTTCGACGACCGAGTCGTTCTCGGCGGGCCGCAGCACGTCGAGGTCGAACAGGTGAGCCGATCGTGGCAACTCGGTGATCGTGCGCGGGCGGGGTCCGTGTCGGGCGAGTCGTGTGGCGTCGCTGATGATCGTTGCGGCGGCGGGCCCGCGGCGGCGTCGGTCGTCGAACGTGCGAATCGACATCCATGCGGTCGCCACCGCCGACTCGAGCCGCTCGTCGAGGCCCGTGCGGAGGTCGGGGCGACACCGGTGGATGACGCCGGGCAGGACGCGTTGGAGAACGATGCGAGCGGCGAGTGTGTCGCGCCGTCCAGCGCGGATGAGCCAGCGAAGGACCTCCTCTGCGGGGACGCCCGCTCGTCTCGACCGTCGATCCGATCGGTGGTTCGGCAGCGGACGTCGGTCGCTCGCTGCACGCAGCTCGTCGAGATCGGTGATCCAGGCGGTCAGGTCGTCGAGACGGTCCCGATGCTCCGGCAGGGCATCCGGCACCCAGCGGGCGGGACGGCGGAGTGCGTGGGGGCGACGGCGGAGGCGATCCCAGTCGTCATCGAGTGATCGCAACACTCGGACGCTCGCTCGACGCTCGGACGGTGGCACGGAGGGTGGCACGGGGGCACGGGTCATCGACCGGATCGTGCCGATGGACCCTCACCGGAGGTCTCACAGCCCCAGCTCAGAGGGGGTGTGGCGTGTGGTCGAGGGTGGAGATGCGCGCCGGACGCGCCTTCGTCAGCGCATCCCGCCGAACCGGCCGGATGCGCTGACGTGAGTGAGCCACGCCTCCGGTCGTGTCAGCACATCCCGGGGAGACCGCGGGATGTGCTGACGTGAACCGGTGACGGCGCGGGGGGTCGGGGGAGAGAGGGGCGTCGACGGGTGTCAGCCGGCGTCGGACGACGTGGCGTCGATCGCGTCGGCGCTCACGTCGTCGGTGCCGAGCGAACCGGAGCCGATCGTGATCTTGCGCGGCTGGGCCTTCTCGGCCACGGGGATGCGGAGCGTGAGCACGCCGTCGGTGTAGTCGGCCTCGACCGCGTCGGCGTCGAGCCCGTCGCCGAGGGTGACCTGGCGCCGGAAGGTGCCCCGGCGTCGCTCGGCCAGGTACACCTGGTCGCCGTCGCGGCGCTGCCAGTCGCGCTCTCCGGCGATGGTGAGGACGTTGCGCTCGACCGACACGTCGAGGCTGTCGCCGGCGACGCCGGGCAGGTCGAGGTGGACCCAGACGTCGCCGTCGCGGCGGTAGGCGTCCATCGGTGCGCCGTGGACGTCGGCGGTGCCGGACGGGGACCGACCGACGAGTTGCTCGAACACGCTGTCGAACTCACGGAAGGGACGATTCATGACGATCATTGCGGATCTCCTGGGGCTGGAAGGGGGAGGTGGTCTCGATTCGATGCGCCGCAGCGGGGGGCACTGCGACGCACAGAAGATGATAGACCTCGACTCAGGAAATGCAACAGAAAATCTGAGTGTTGACGACTCAGCTTCTCCGGCTGCTCAGCCGCAGCAGACCGGGCCTCCGTCTGTGGCGACGACCTCGTTCTCGAGCTGTTCGGCGTCGCCCGTCTTCACGTACCACTCCCAGCGCGCGCCCTCGGGCGAGGTGAGCCAGGTCTCGGTCTTCGTGGCGTAGCAGCAGACGGTGTCGTCGACGCCGGTCGTCTCGAGGCCATCGCCGGTGAGACGTGATTCGGCGGCGACCACCTGATCGGCCGTCTCGACCTCGACGCCGAGATGGTTGAGATGGGCGAAGTCGGCGGGGCCGTCCGTTCCGGCCGTTCCGGCGACGGCCTCGGCGTTCTCGAACAGCACCAGCTTGAGCGGCGGCTGTTCGATGGCGAAGTTGGCGTAACCGGGACGACGCTTGGCCGGCTGTGCGTCGAACATGGTGGAGTAGAACTCGACGGCCTCGTCGAGGTCTCGGACGTTCAGTGCGAGCTGCAATCTCATACACGGAACCGTACCCGTCATATCGACGAACGTCAATATGATTCTTTGCGATCCGAGGTGACGAACGAGCCGGATAGACAGCGACCGATGCAGCCGATCCCGTTCGAGGAGTTCGTCGATCAGGCCTTGTACGGACCTGACGGGTTCTACGTTCGGCCCGGAGGTGGACGTGCGGGTCGGCGCGGTGACTTCCTGACATCCCCCGAGATCGGCCCGCTCTTCGGCGCGGTCCTCGCCCGACACGTCGACGCGGTCTGGGCGGAGCTCGGCCAGCCGGACGACTTCAGGGTGATCGATGCGGGCGCCGGGCCGGGAACCCTCGCCCGGTCGGTCCTCGCGGCGCGACCAGCGTGTCTCGAGCGGGGCCGGTACGTCGCCGTCGAGGTCTCCGACGTCCAGCGCGAGTCACATCCCAGTGGCATCGAGTCGACCGCCGAGATGCCCGGCGGTCCTCTGGTCGGCGTCGTCGTCGCCAACGAGCTGCTCGACAACCTGCCGTTCCGCCTCGCGGTGTTCGACGACGCCTGGCGCGAAGCGTTCGCGGTCCCCACGCAGGGCGGCGGATGGGTCGAGCGGCTGAGTGCGCCGTTCATCGATCCGCCATCGGTGCTTCCGGCGGTGGTGGTGCACGGATCGCGTGCGCCTCTGGTCGACCGGGCGAGCGATTGGGTCGAGGGGGTGCTCGGACGTCTCACCGGAGAGTTGATCGTCATCGACTACGGCACCCCGACCACCGCCGAACTCGCTGTGCGACCGTGGCGCGACTGGCTCCGGACCTATCGCGGGAACGAACGCGGCGACCACTACCTCCGCGCACCGGGGTCGCAGGACATCACCACCGAGGTGCCGTTCGATCAGCTCCCGACCGCCGACGAGGTGACGACGCAAGCCGACTTCCTCCGGCGCACGGGGATCGACGATCTGGTCGACGAAGGTCGTCGGATCTGGACCGAACGAGCCGCCCGTCCCGACGTCGAGGCGATGGCGATGCGGAGCCGGGTCTCGGAGGCCGAAGCGCTCGTCGACGAGGCGGGACTGGGGGCGTTCCGGGTCGCGAGGTGGCGTCGCCGGGCGCGCCTAGGGTGACGGTCCGTGCAGGACCCACCGGGCGACGGCGCTCCTCCACCACCGTTCGACCCGTCCAGCGCGCCTCCGCCACCCGAGGGGTACGTCCCTCCAGATGCGCCCCCGCCCTCTGCCGGCGCCATGCCGCCCCCTGGTGCCGTGCCGCCCGGGACGATTCCCCCGGGTGCGCACCCCGACGGCGGTCAGGTGCCGTTCACCACACCCGAGGGCGGTGACGACGGCGACGCGACCAAACGCGGGGTGATCATCGGGTCGGCCATCGGCGCCGGGGTCATCGCCGTCGGGGCCATCGTCGGGCTCACGGTGTTCGGCGACGATGACGAGTCCGACGCCGGCCCGAGGACCACCCTCGAGTCCGAGGCGCCCGAGACGACCGAGCCCGAACCGACCGCTGCGCCCACCACCGAGCCGAGCGTGTCGGTCGAGCCGACCACCACCGTCACCGACTCGACGACCACGACCGAGGCTCCACCGACCACGCAGGCGGGTGACCCGACCGCACTGGTCGGGGCGGCCGTGCGCTTCGCCACGTTCGACGTGGTCCTCGACGAGGCCCAGACGCAGCAGGTGCTCCTCGAGCTCGGCTCGTCGACCGACGTGCTCGTCGCCCAGACGCCGAACCCGGTCCAGTTGTGCGCCGGTCTCGCCAACCCCGCGCCGCTCAGCGTCTCGGTGCTCTGGGAGCTCGACGGTCAGCCGATTCGCGAAGTCCCCAGCTCCGAGCTGACCGCGCCGTCCGGCGGAGACTGTCTCGCCGATGCCGCCGGTCTCGCGACGGGGTCTTACCAGGTGTTGTTCACGGCGATGAACGGCACGGAGGCACCGATCGTCACGTTCACGGTCGGTGTCGAGCCCGCGACCCAGTCGTTCGTCAACGACACCGGCCAGGATCTCTGCTCGCTCGAGATCGCACCGACGACGACCGGCTACTTCGAGCCGTTCTTCGACGGATCGACCGACGTCTACGTGCCGGTCGACGGCATCGTCTCGGTGCCCCTCGCCGCGGTCGAACACGAGGCCCGCGGTGTCCCGTGTGGTGCGAGCCCGCTCGACGGGTTCTTCTTCGAACCGGGTGGGGGCGAACTCCGTCTCAGCGACGGAGGACCCGTCGGACCGGAACCGGTCGACGACGAGACCCTCATCGCCGCCTTCGGCCTGATCGGGTCGTCCCCGCAGCTGCTCGACGAGGCGGGTCAGAACGTCCTGGCGTCCGACGTGCTCGATCCCGACGCGCCGCTCGTCGTGGCCTCGACCGAACCGTCCCGGACGCTGTGCGCGGTGTACGAACTCCCCGCTCCCTTCTCCGGCGTGATGGTGTGGGAGTTCAACGGGGTCGAACTGATCCGCAACCCGATCGCCGTGGCCGGCGGCACCGTGGTCGACTGCATCCCGCCGGGTGGCGACACACATGGCGAGGGGGCGTACCAGGCGTACCTCGATCGTGACTCGATCCTGTCGGGCGTTGCCACGTTCACGGTGGGCCGTGATCAGACGGCCCTGTCGTTCGTGAACGACACCGGTGTCGAGATCTGCGACGTGGGGTTCAGCCCCGACCTCACGAACTTCTACACGATCTACTCGTTCCTGGGCAGCGACGCCTTCGGCGATCCGCTCACGCCGGGCGAGACGTTCCAGATCACGGCACCGTTCATCGAGAACGACATCCGAGCGATCGACTGCGACGGGACCACCGTCTCCGAGAACTTCAGCATCCCTCCGACCGACGCGACCGTCAGTCTCCAGACCGGCCAACCCTGACGCGAGACACCCGGTGTCGGACACCGGCTGTCTCCGGCCGTCTCGATGGTCCCGAGGGGTGGGGCGCGTCGTCAGGCGAAGGGGTCGGGCGCTGGCGTGAGGGGTGTGCCGCTGTCGTCGAGGCCCAGCTCGGGTGTGGCGAACCGCCAGAACGCCGCTGCGCGCGCCGCGATCGACGGTCCGACGGGGGTGCGCGCGACGTCGAACCGACAGCGGGCGAACGTCGATCCCGCCGTGACGCGGCCGTCGGCCACGCCATCGGAGAGGCCGTCGTGGTCGGTCCATGTCCAACGACCGGCCGAGGGGTCGAACGTGGCCGGGCGATCGTCGATCGAAGGAACCGACTCGTCGTCGAGGATGCGCCACGTTCCCGACGATCGATGCGCGTCGGCGTGCTCGACGAGCGCCGACTCGGCCTGAGCGATCGGGAGCCCGATCGAGCGACCGGCGACGAGCAGATCGTGGAGCAGCAGCAGCGGGATGTCGTCGGTGGCCCGCGAGATGACGTTGAGTCCGGCGCCGAATCTCGGGTTGAGCTCGGTCGGCCAGAACCCGTCGTCGCGCACCACGCCGTCGATCGTGAACGCACCGCGGAAGTCGACCGACTCCGCGAGGTGTGTTGCCACTCGGCGTGCCGCCCGTCGCATCGTTTCCCGCACCGCGTCTGGTGGATCCCAGTGCGTCCCGGCGCCGGAGTAGACCAACGATCGGTCACGGCGCAGCGTGACCATCTCGACCGGACGGAGCACTGCGATCCCGTCCTCGGAGACGAGCCCGTGGATCGAACACGGCGTGCCGTCGACGAACGGCATGATCCGCACCCGATCGCACATCGGCCGAAGGTGCTCGAGCGCAGCGTCGGCGTCATCGTCGTCGACGACCCACCGCGTGCCGGTCGCGCCGCCGTGGTAGCCGTCGCGGGCGTCCGCGGCCCACACGGTGCCGGTGCCCTCGTCGAATCGCGCTGCGGCCTCGGGTGCAACATCGAGCTCGACCACCACCGAGGGCCGGCGGTCGACGCCGGCGCGATCCCACACGTCGTCGACGACGGTCTTGTCCTCGAGCGCGACCCATTCGGGTCGCCGATGTGCGAGCAGTGGACGGCCATCGAGGTGAGGGGCCTCGTTGAGGAAGCCACCGCACACCACCGCGGAACGATCGGGGTCGAACTCGTCGAGCCGAGCCCGGACGTCGTCGGGCGGATCGTCGAGCGTGCCCACGTCGAAGCGGAGCCGTTCCATCATCGACAGTCCCTCGGGCGGCTCGACGACGATCGTCGGGACGTCGGGTGCCGGTCCGACGCCCTCGCCCCCGGTCGCGACGACCAGGATCTCGGACGCTCCTGCCTCGGTCAGGTGATCGACGTGTTCGTTCCACGCCTGCGGCACCGCTCCGGCGATGATGACGCGTCGGCCCCCGAACACCTCGCGGAGTGCCGGCGACCACCACTGCTCCATCCGCCGACGCTACGCCGGACGTCGACGCGGAGGTTCGGGGGTTTCGCGGCGGCGCGGCTCAGCCGTCGCGGCGGGCGATCGCCTCGTCGAGCAGATCGCGCAGTGATGCGCCGGGCCGGCCGAGGATGGTCGGCGTGCCGGCCTCCTCGAGGTCGTGAGCGGCGACCCGGGCCGACTCGGCGGTGTCGGGGTTGGTCGACGAGATCACGGCGACATCGACGTCGTGTTCGTCGCAGAACCGAACGAGCTCGCCGGGGGGCATGTCGGCACCCAGGTGGTGGACCCGCCAGTTGGCGTCGCGCAGCGCCGCGGCGGCCATCGACGTCGGAAGTGAGTGCCGGTCGCCCGAGACGGCGGCCACCATCGCGGTGCCGCGCGGTCGACCCCGAGTGCTGACCCCGAGGTCGGCGAGGATCCTCCCGACCATCGCCGAGGCGCGATGTTCGACCCAGATCGTGAGGTGGCCGTCGTGCCAGTCCTGCCCGATTCGTCGGAGCGGCGGGACGAGCACCGTCTCGATGAGATCGACCACCGAGGTGCCCCGAGCGCTCAGCTCACGTGCGAGTCGTCGGGCGGTCGTCTCGTCGCCGTCGACGAGAGCGGTGTGCATCGCGTCGGCGTGTCGCCGAAGTGTGCCCGGGGCGGGCGGCCGTGGTGGGTCGGGCGTCTCACGGGTGGAGAGGACGGTCTCGAGCGCCGAACGGTCGACGAGGTACTTGCCGCCCACCAAGCTGGCGGGAAGACGACCGCTGCGGACCCACCGGTAGATCGTCTGGTAGTGGACGTCGAGTTCGGCGGCGGCGTCCCGCAGGTCGAGCGCGTCGCGGGGGAGTGTCGCGTCGTCGACCACATCACTCATGGTAGTTCGATTGTGGAATTTCGGACTGAGGCATGTTTAATGATGATAACGCATGTAAAAAATGGAGCCGGGTCACCGAGCTGGATGACCCGATCCGCCGCACTTCAGAAAGAGAGACCGATGGATCTCACCTTGACCGAGGGCCAATACAACCTCGTGTACAACTCCTTCTCGTTCGCGATCGCCAGCATGGGCGCCGCATTCGTGTTCTTCCTGCTGGCGCGCAAGCGTGTGGCACCGCAGCACCGCATGGCGCTGACGCTGTCGACGCTGGTCGTCGGCATCGCCTTCTACCACTACGTCCGCATCTTCGAGTCGTGGAGTGACGCGTTCAGCTTCGTCGGTGGCGAGTACATCCAGGACGGCCTGCCGTTCAACGAGGGCTACCGCTACGTCGACTGGCTGCTGACCGTGCCGCTGCTCCTCGCGGAGCTCGTGGTCGTGCTCAAGCTGACGAAGGGCAAGACCCGCAGCCTGCTGATCCGCCTGACCATCGCCGCCATCGCGATGATCGTGCTCGGCTACCCGGGTGAGATCGCGGACCCCGACGCCACCTCCCGCACGGTGTGGGGCGTGCTGTCGACGATCCCGTTCATCTACATCCTGTACGTGCTGTTCGTGGAGCTCGGTCGCTCGCTCGACCGCCAGAGCGGTGCCGTCACCAAGCTGGTCGACGGCCTGCGGTACATCATCCTCGCCACGTGGGGTGTGTACCCGCTCGCGTACATGGCTCCGTCGCTCATCGACGATGAGGCGAACGCCGAAGTCATCCGCCAGGTCGGCTACTCGATCGCCGACGTGCTGGCGAAGCCGCTGTTCGGCCTGCTCGTGCTCGCCATCGCCCTCGCCAAGTCCCGTGAGGACGGCTACGTCGAGCCGGGCGCTCTGCCCGAGTCGCAGGACGACGACGTCGAGCGCGAGACCGTGCCGGCCGACGCCTGACACCTGTCAGGTTCGGGACTCCCGACACCTCCTCCAGGCGGGCGGGGGGCCGGTGGGGGCGGG
>JBCDAK010000106.1:0-15663 GCA_039185545.1 Actinomycetota bacterium | reverse complement strand
GGTCCGATCACGAACACCGAACGAGCGGTCGCGTTGTCGGCCGCCGTCCGTCCGTCGCTGGTCTCACCGGCGTCGGCCGGCAGCATGTCGTACAGCTTGGCGACCTCGAGCGCCGAGTCGCCGATGAGCGGGAACTCGACCCACTGTCCCGTTGCGATCTCGATGTCGTTCGACCACGCGTGGTGGTTCTCGACCGGGTCGATGCTGACGCCGAGCACCTTGCACTCGCGAGCGGTGAATTCGTCATGGCGCGAGGCGAATGCACCGAGCTCGGTCGTGCAGACCGGGGTGAAGTCCTTCGGGTGCGAGAACAGCACCGCCCAGCCGTCGCCCAGCCAGTCGTGGAACGAGATCCGCCCCTGGGTCGTCTCGGCGACGAAGTCGGGGGCGATGTCGTTGATGCGGATGGTCATGTCGGTCTCCTTGATTCGTGTGTGTCCGCGTTCGGACGTGATGGATGACTCCAGTTCTCCCGGTCGTTGGTTCCCGACCGGTTCCGAATCGGTAGACCCGTGTCCGGGCGGTCTGCTCGCATCCCGCCTGCGCTGACGAATGGCCATTGCATTCAGCCCGTCGAGCGAAGAGAGTTTCGTGAATGGGGATGTCGCAGATCGATGACGTCCGGCCCTCGGAGACCGTCGCGGCCGGCTGCGTCGCGGGCGGTCGCGCAGACGACGAAGGGTTCGACCGTCGAACGGGTGTGGACGGGCCGGTGGTCGAGGTGCTCGGACCGGTCATCGAACGCGCGCTGGGCGGCGGTGCTCCGGTCGAGATGCGGTTCTGGGACGGCAGCGCGATGGGACCGAGCGATTCGGTGGGTCGGATCGAATTCCGCTCACCTGACGCCGTGCGGCGCATCGTGTGGGCTCCGGGTGAGCTCGGATTCGCCCGAGCGTTCGTCGCCGGCGACATCGTGGTGTCCGGGCCGCTGCCCGAGGTGTTGCGAGCGCTGCAGATGGGCGACCCGCATCACATCGGTCTCGGAGTCGGCGACCTTCCCGACCTGATCCGGGCCGCTCGCAGAGTGGGGGCGTTCGGCAGGCCACCGGCAGCACCACCGGAGGAGATGGTCGCCCACGGGCGTCGGCACTCGGTTCGACGCGACCGACGGACCGTCCGACATCACTACGACGTCGGCAACAGGTTCTATGAGCTCATCCTCGGATCGTCGATGACGTACTCGTGCGCGCGGTTCACGGATGCGGACTCGTCGTTGGTCGAGGCGCAGGCGGCCAAGCACGAGTTGGTCTGTCGGAAAGTCGGCCTCGCCGAGTCCGATCGACGCGGGCCCGCGCTCCGACCCCGGTTGCTCGATGTCGGGTGTGGATGGGGCGAGATGGCGATCCATGCCGCGGGTCGGCACGACGCCGACGTCGTCGGTGTCACGATCAGCCCGGAGCAGGCCCACCGGGCCCGAGAGCGGGTCGCTGCCGCCGGGCTCGCGGACCGCGTCGACATCCGGATCCAGGACTATCGCAGGATCGACGACGGTCCGTTCGATGCGATCTCGTCGATCGGCATGGCGGAGCACGTCGGACGACGAAACATGGAGAGCTACTTCCGGATCCTGCACGACCTGCTTCGCCCGGGGGGCCGGATCATGAACCACGCGATTGCGTCCGTGGGTGGATCGCGGATCTCGCATTCATCGTTCGTCGGTCGGTACGTGTTTCCGGACGGCGAGTTGCTCGACGTCGCCGACACCGTCCGCTGCATGGAGGCCGCAGGACTGGAGGTTCGGGACGTCGAGAACCTGCGCGAGCATTATGCGCGGACGCTCCGCGCCTGGGTCGGGAACCTCGAACGACGTTGGGACGAGGCCGTGGCGCTGGTCGGTGTCCGACGGGCGCGCATCTGGCGTCTCTACATGTCGGGGTCGATCAACGGCTTCGACGATCGGGGCCTCCAGCTGCAGCAGACCCTCGGGGTGAAGCTGCATCCCGACGGGAGCAGCGAGATGCCTCCGACGCGCACCGCATGGGGCTGACGCGTCGTTCGGTGCCCCGACGGTGGCGTCTGCGGGACCCGTTCAGCGGCGGCGGATCTCGCGTTCGCCGACGTCGGGAGTCCACGTCGACAGGACGAGCTCGTCGCCCTCGATCCGCACCAGGCTGACGCCGGAGAGCTCGAGCCGGAACATGGTGCCCTCGGGTGCCGCTCCGTCGCCGGACTCGTCGTCCGGCACTACCGCTCCGGTCGAGATCAGGCGGCCCCACAACTTCGCATCGCCGTTCGCGAGATCGTCCTCGAGCGGCGCGGTGTGGATCTCGACCCGGGCGTCCCGGTGCACGTCGGCCAGCTTGTGGGAACCCGTCATCATCCCGAGCGTCACCTCACCGTCCGCGACGTGGACCTCGCTGCCGTTCAGTCGCGGTGCACCCGACGGACGGATCGTGGCGAGCACGTGGTGGAGGTTGGCGGTCAGGCGCGCCTCGACGCGCTGTGCGAACTCGGGTGCCTGCTCCGCGAATCGGCTCCAGGACGCTCCGCTCGGATCGTTCATCGTCTCCTCCAGGTGATCTGTAGTGCGGGCCGATCGGCGTCCGACCGATTGATCGTGCCCGAGTGCAGGAGATGCCCGTCGAAGACGAACGCCGTCCCCGCCGGACCGGTGAGCGTCATCTCGTCGGGGTGTGAGTCGAGCGAGCCCGACCGTCGCTGCAGGTCGGGTCGTCGATGGCTGCCGGGTACGACTCGCGTCGCCCCGTTCGTGTCGGTGAACTCGACCAGCGTCACGATCGCTGTGGCGACCCGAGACGGAGCGTCATCGAGTTTGGGGGCGTCGTCGGCGTGGAGTCTCTGCGCTCCGAAGCCCGGTTGGGGGCAGCGGAACGAGGCCTGATCGAGTCGAGGGTCGGGCCCGACGATCCGACGGACGGCGTCGACGACCGCGGGCGACGCGAGCAGTTCGGCGACGTCGCGTGATCTCGTGTCGAGACCGAACAGGTGCCGGGTGCCCGCCGCCGGTTTGTCGCCTGCGCAGCGTTCGGCCGCCGGCAGGGCGAGTAACTCCGCGCACCGCCGAAGGGTGGAAGTGACCTCGGCGGGCGTCAGGACGTGGTCGAGTGTGGTCCACCCGTCGGCGGCGAGCGTCGACTCGGTCGCTGCCGCGGGTCTGGTCATGTCGCGACGGTAGGCCGTCGTCCCGCTTGGTCTCCGACGGGTTATCCGCTCGCGCCGGAGCGGGCGAGCGACATGATCGCCTCGTTGCCGCGCCGCCACCAGACGGTGAGCCGGACCGATCGGATCCGCCAGCCGTGTGGCCCATGGGGATCGGCGATCAGCTCGTCGTCGTAGAAGCCGCCGATCGTGAACTCGGGGTCGGAACTGCCGGTCCGTTCGGCGAGATCGTCCCGCCAGAGGAAGTGGGCGGCCTGCATGTACACCCGGCAACGCGCCGTCGATCGGCCGCTGGGAGCGTGATCCTCGATCTCGACGATCGGGTTCGACATCGTGTGTTGCGTGGCGTCGAGGTGATCGAACAACTGACGCACGCCTCCGATCCAGCCGTCGACGTCGACGTCGGTCGCCGGCCGGCCGTGGTACGACTCGTAGTCGAAGCGGACCGTGTCGGGCGGTGGAACGAAGATCTCGCGGTACCGCTCCCAGTCTCGACCGTCGATGCCGTAGGCGAACTCGTACACGGTCTGGGCCACGCTGAGACGGGGATCGTGCGTCGAGGCGCCGGCGATCTCAGACGGCATGAGGCGCCAGCCTCTCGATGGTGTCGGGACTGACAGCGGACAGCGACGCCCGTGTGATGCCGACGGTCTCGAGCCAGGCGAGACCTTCGGCGACGTGTTCGGGCGCTCCGAAGAACCGTTGGAACAGCCCACCGCCCGAGGTCATCGCGTCGCGCATGGCGACGGTGCGCGGATCGTCTCCGGCGCCCACGAGGACGAACAACGACAACTCGACGTCGGGGCGGACCGCTCTCACGCGTTCGATCAGATCGAGGAGGTGGTCGTCGGTGACCGTCGCCATCGTCGCCACGTCGAGTGCGCCGCCCTTCGTCGCCGCACTCTGTGCCTTCAACTCGACCCGGTCGACGTGCGGGGTGACCTCGCGAATCGTCCGCGGCCCACCCACGGCCGCGATCAGCGGAGGCGGCGTGCCGGGGCGCGGACCGATCGCCGGCACGTCGATCGCGTAGTACTCGCCGCGGAAGTGGCACGAACCGTCGTGAAGGAGTGACCGGACGATCGCAGCCGACTCGGCGAACCGCCCGGCTCGCTCCGGTGGGTCGGGATAGCGGAGGCCCGAGCCCGTCACCTCGTCGGACGCCCAGCCCGCGCCGAGGCCGAGCTCGAAACGTCCACCGCTGACCACCGAGAGCTGGAGCGCTGCGTGCGCCACCTCGACCGGACCTCGGAAGAGGTTGTTGACGAACGCCGTCGAGATCCGGATCCGCGACGTGGCCATGGCCATCGTCGTCGCGGAAACCCACACGTGCGGGTACTGGTGGGTGCCGGTGAACACGTGGTCGGCGACCGAGATGGCGTCCCACCCCTCGTCTTCGCGGCGCCGGGCCCACTCGACCGGATCGTCGGCGGCGTGCAGGAGGTTGACCGTGTGCCGCATCGACCGGACCGTATCGACGGCTCGTCGCCGGCTTCGGGTCGGCGGATCATCGCCGGCTCCGGATCGGCGGTGGCGGCGAGCGATTCGTACGATCGACGCATGGTGCACGTCCCCACGCGCGGCGAGGTTCCGGTTCGTCTCGGACCTTCGATCGACAACGTCCCGGGTCACGGGCCGTCGAAGATGAGTCGCAACCCCTACACCGATCCGATCCAGTTCGAACTCGAACGCGAACGGGTCCTCAATCGGAGCTGGATCCTCGGCGGGCGGAGCGAGCAGGTCTCCGGCACCGGCGACTGGCTCACCGTCGAGAGTCACGGTGAGACCGTGGTGGTGGTCCGTCAGCCCGACGGATCGCTGTCGGCGTTCCACAACGTGTGCCAGCACCGCGGCCCGGCGATCGTGACCGAGCAGACCGGATGCGGGGCCAAGCGTTTCACGTGTCCGTACCACGGTTGGAAGTACGACCTGACCGGCCGAGTGGTCGCGGTCCCCGAGCGGATGGATTTCGACCCCGAGCACCTCGAGGGCCTGCGCAGCCCCGAGGTCGCCGTCGACGAGTGGGGTGGCTGGGTGTGGGTCAACCTGCTCGGTCCCGACGACGCGCCGTCACTCGCCAGCTGGATCGGCGACGACATCATGACCGACCTCGGGCAGTTCCGGATGGAGGACATGGTCCTCCACGACGTGCTCGAGTGGGACGTGCCCGTGAGCTACAAGGCCGTCGTCGACGGGTTCAACGAGATCTACCACACGGCAGAACTGCACGGTGTCTCACCCGAGTGGGTCAAGGCGGCGCGCGACACGAGCTTCTGGATGGTCAACGAGCGCAACTACATGTGCTTCGTCCCGCGCCACGATCAGCTCGATCAGCTCGCCGAGAACTGGGACCACCACCGCCACGCGATCTGCCACTACGTGGTGTTCCCCAACACCGTGTTCAACTGCAATCCCGAGCACATCCAGGTGTTCCACCCGATCCCGGTCGACGTCGACCGAACCCGGTTCCTGTGCTGGCAGATCGTGTACCCGGGCGACCGGAACGATCCCGAGTACGCGCGGTACTTCGACAAGATGGAGAAGCACTGGGCCGGCCTGAAGCGAGTGGTCGGCGAGGACATCTCGATCTATGAGCAGCTCGCCCGGACCAAGCGCTCGAGTGCGTACCGGGAGCACATCCTGTCGTCACGCGAGTGCAAGCTCGCCCACTACCACGACACGATGTCGACGATGATCGCCGACTGAGTCGGACACACGGTGTCTGACACCGTTCGTCCGACACCGTTCGTCCGCGTCAGTGGATCGTGACGGTGCCGGCGTTGCCGTCGACGGTGATGGTGGCTCCGTCGGGGATGAGGTCGGTGGCGTCGGCCACCGAGGCGACGCACGGGATTCCGAGCTCGCGGCTCACGATCATGGCGTGACTCCCGAGCGCGCCGACGTTGACCACGACCGCCTCGGCCGGGACGAACAGCGGGACCCACGACGGGTCGGTCTGCGGCGCCACGAGGACATCGCCGGGCTCGAGCCCGACCGGGTCACCGGCGTCGAGTACGACCCGCGCCCGCCCGGTCGCGACGCCGCCCGATCCGGCCGCACCGGTGAGCACGGTGCCGGCGACCGCCTTCTCAGCGGTGGCGGCGTCGCGCGGCTTCATCTCGTCGAGCGAGGGGACCCGTCCGTTCACGATGAACACCGGTGTGCGGTCGAAGAGCGACCGGAACCGAGCGAGCCGCTCGGAAGCGTCGGCGGCAAGGCCCTCGTGGCCGTGACGGAGTTGGTCGAGCTCCTCGTTCGTGACCATGAACACGGCGTCGACCTCGTCGAGGACGCCGCGCTCGACGAGTCGTGAGCCGAATTCGCGGAGGGCCACCCGCATCTCGTTGATCACCATCACGATGTTCGTCTTGGCCCGTTCGCGGCCGGCGAGGAACAGCTGCGACGAGCCCAGTGCGGCTTCGAAGGTCCCGGCGGCCTCCTCGTTGCCCGCGAGCTTCTCGCGCAGGTCGGCCACGATGCGGTCCCGCTCGGCGACCGACGCGGCGCTGCGCTCTTTCGGCGACTTGCCGTCGTCCGATCGTCGCATGAGGTCGATCGCCGCGAGGGCGATCCGTGGAGCCACCTCCCACGATCGGGCGATGATGTCGTACTCGTTCTGCGCCCGCGACCCGTAGGTGCGGATGAACGAGTCGAACGACTCGAGCCAGGCGGCGGCGTCGCCGTCGGACGAACGGCGGAGCGCGTCGAGCACGCCGTCGGGACCGCCGTCCTCGAACGCGGCGCTCACGGTCGTCGAGGCGGCGGCCGAGCGGCCGAGGTCCCACATGGCGTGCGACGGCGCGGCCGAGTCGACCTCGATCCCCGCGAGAAGGCGGATCGACAGGCTCGGGTCGCCGATCTCCTCGCAGATCGCTCCGAGAGCACCCGGGCCCAGGCTGGCCAGCGTCGAGACGCGCATGGCGTTCTCGAAGACCTGTTGGAGAGCGGGGATCATCATGCGTGCCCGCGCGAGCAGCGCCGAGTCGGTGACGCTCGACAGGTCGGGCCGGGTGTCACGGAGGTGCTCGGCGAGCGCCTTGTCGGCGTCGAGTTCGGGCAGCCCGGTTGCCGAGAACGCCCACCCCATCGACTCGGCGAGCTTCGCCTCGTTCTCCGGCGAGTCGTGCCAGTCCTGGTGTTCGTACGGCGGGACGTCGTCGCGGTCGTCGAAGAACGCCTTGTCGATCATCTCCGGCGTCGCCCCCGGCATGCGGGCACCGAACACGCGGGTGAGCGTGAGCGGGTTGTAGACGTACCCGCCGAACATCTTGAAGAGGTCGGGCGCCTCGGGGGTCTCGAACTCGTCGTACTCGAGCGTGCCGATGGAGATGTAGGCGTCGCGGAGGCCCGGGCCCATCCCGCCCTTCAGCACCATGCTCTGACCCAGCGGGCTGAACGGGTCGGGGAAGACGTCGGCCGCGTTGCCCCGCGTCCACGCGGGGAATCGCTCGCCGAGATCGGAGTCGCCGAACCAGGTCTCGTTCTCGTTGGTCACGGCTGGGAAGGTAGCGACGGCCCTTCGGCCGTGCGTCACCGGACCGGTGAGGACGGGCGTGCCTCACCCGGCGGGTCCGTGTCAGGGGAGGGCGTCGATGGTGACCGTCCCGAGCGACCCGTCGACGGTGATGGTGGCGCCGTCGGGGATCCGGCGCGTGGCATCGGCGATCGACGGCACGCAGGGGATGCCGAGTTCACGGCTGACGATCACGGCGTGGGTCCCGACGGCACCGATGTCGGTGATGACCGCATCGGCCACGAGGAAGAGCGGCGTCCATGACGGATCGGTCGAGGGAGCGATGAGGATGTCGCCGGGCTCGAGGCGCGTCGGGTCGGACAGATCGAGCAGCACGCGCGCCGTTCCCGTGGCCTGACCCGGCGAGCCGGCGACCCCGCTGAGCGAGTCGCCGACGGCGACGGCGGCCACTTCGTCGGAGCCGCGCTGCGCCCACTCGGACAGCGGCGGTACCTCACCGTTGACGATGTATGGCGGCTGCAGGTCGTAGAGCGACAGGTAGTCGGACTCGCGCTCGGTGAGGCGGTCGCTGAACGAGGCCGGGTCGGCCATGAAGTCGTCGAGCTCGTCGGCGAGCAGCATGTAGATCTGGCGGTCGTGTGCGAGATGGCCGCGCTCGACCATGCGGCGACCCAGCTCACCGAAGCACATCCGGACCTCGTGGTGGCAGCGGATGTTGCTCGACTTGATGCGTTCGCGCGCCGCCATCCAGACCTGGGCCGTCCTGATCGCCGTCTGGAACGCCCCGAGTGCCTCCTCGTTGTCGGCGAACACCCCCTCGTACTTCTCGATCAGTCGTCGGCGCTCGGCGGCGCTCTTCGCGTTCTGCTCCACCGGGTCGGCCGAGTCGGGGGCGTGGCGGGCTCGCTCGATCGCCTGCAGCAGCAACGTGGGGTTGGTCTCGTAGCTCCACTGATAGACGTCCCACTCGTTGGGTCCCCGCCCGCCGTGGACGTACATGAACTCCTCCACGTCGGCGAGGAAGGACGTCACGTCGGCCGAGGCCGACTCACCCAGCCGACCGAGGAGGCCGTCGAGTTCGCCGTCGAAGGCGGCGGTCAGATCGTCGGAGGCCCGAACCGACCGCGACAGGACGAAGATCCGGCCCGCGATGTCGGCCGAGTCGACGTCGCCGATCCCGGTGATCAGCTTCGAGATCGCGTCGGGCTCGACCTCTCCGAGCAGCGCGGGGAGGATCCCGGTCGGCACCGACGCGCCCATGGCGGCCCACACCACCGAGCTGAACTGGACCCGCAGGTGACGCTGGAGGCTGAACGCCCGGGCGACCAGCTGGTCATCGGTCTGCGACCGCAGGTCGGGGCGACTGTCGCGCACCGCCTTCGCCTCTCGCTTCTGGAGCTCGGCCTCGGGGAACCCCTCGGCGGTGGTGAGCCATCCCATCGTCGCCATGAGCTTCTTCGAGTTGCACTCGCTCTCGTGCCAGTCGGCGGCGACGTACGCCGGGATCTCCTGGCTCGCGCCGTCGAAGAACGCGTCGTCGATCGCCTGCCAACCGGCGCCCGAGCGGATCCCGAAGATCCGTGACTGGGTGAGCGAGTTGTAGAAGTACCCGCCGAACAGGCCGAACGACTCGGGAGGGTCGCCGTACTCGGCGCGGTCCCACGTGCCCATCTGCTCGAAGCCGTCGACGCAGCCCTGCACGGGGCCCGGCTCCCAACAGAAGGTCCAGGCGAGTGGGCTGACCGGCTCGGCGAGCACCTCGCCGGCGTTGCCACGCGTGTAGTCGGGGAACCTCTCGGTCGGCACCCGGTCGCAGATCCAACGGTCTTCCAGCATCGGCGTGATCCCCTCTCACTCGTGACGGCTCGGTGGCGACGTCGCTCGCCGGTCGCTCGAACGATGGCACGTCGGCGGCGCAGGACCCCCAGTCGGAGCACGAGGGCACGAGCAGAGCACCGCTCGTGATCGGCCCGAAACGCGTTGCTACGGTGCCTGTGTCACCCGTCACCAACTCATTCAGGGGGATCACACGATGAAGACTCGGGCCGCCATCTTGCGCGGGATCAACGAGCCATGGAGCGTCGAGGAGATCGAGCTCGATCCGCCTCAAGCGGGCGAGGTGCTCGTGAAGCTCGCCGCGTCGGGCATGTGTCACTCCGACGAACACGTCGTCACCGGCGATCTCGCCGGCGCCACGCCGCCGCCGCCGATGATCGGCGGCCACGAGGGCGCCGGCGTCGTGATGGAGGTCGGGCCGGGCGTCGACTGGCTCGAGCCGGGCGACCACGTCGTGTTCGGCTTCGTTCCGGCCTGCGGCCGGTGCCCCGACTGCGTCGAGGGGCACTCCAACACGTGTGAGAAGTCGGCGGCGTTCCCGACCGGGATGCAGATCGCCGACGGAACGGCGCGGCATCACGACAAGGACGGCAACGATCTCGGTCTCATGTGCCTGCTCGGCACGTTCGCCGAGCACACGGTCGTCAACGAGGCGAGCTGTGTGAAGATCGACAAGGACTGGCCGCTCGACAAGGCGTGCCTGCTCGGGTGCGGCGTCGTCACCGGATGGGGGTCGGCGGTGTATGCGGCCGACGTGCAGCCGGGCGACTACGTGGCCGTGGTCGGCGTCGGCGGCATCGGCGCCAATGCCGTCCAGGGGGCCAAGATGGCCGGCGCTCGCGCGATCGCGGCGATCGACCCGGTCGAGTTCAAGCGCGAGAAGGCGATGGACTTCGGCGCCACCCACACCTACTCCTCGATCGCCGAGGCGATGGAGAAGATGGACGAGTCCACGTGGGGACGCGGTTTCGACAAGGTCATCATGACCATGGGCGTCGGCGACGGCGACGCCACCGGCGAGGCGTTCCACCTCGGGGCCAAGCGAGCCAAGATCGTGGTGACCAACATCCACCCGACCGGCGAGATGTCGCTGGCGGTTCCGGGTGCGTTCCTCACGCTGATGGAGAAGCAGTTGATCGGCTCGCTGTTCGGGTCGGCCAACATCCGGACCGACATCCCGAAGCTGATGGAGCTGTACACGCAGGGTCAGCTCAACCTCGACGACCTGGTCACCAACACGTACACGCTCGACCAGATCAACGAGGGCTACCAAGCGATGCGCGACGGGGAGAACATCCGCGGCGTGCTCGTCTACGACTGACACACCGGACAAACGGTGTCTGGCACCGTTTGTCCGGGGAGGGGGAACCCATGGCCGAACAGACACCGGGGGCGCTCGACGGGATTCGCGTGATCGACGTCGGGCTCCTCGTGCAGGCTCCGCAGGCGGGGCTCACGCTCAGCGACATGGGCGCCGACGTCATCAAGGTCGAACTGCCGATGATGGGCGACCAGGCACGGTGGATCCCGGTGTCGGCCGACGATCGCCGAAGCCCGTACTTCGAGGGATGCAACCGAGGCAAACGGTCGATCACGCTCGACCTGCGCGTCGACGCCGCACGCGATGCGTTCGTCGAGTTGGTGAAGACCGCCGACGTCTTGCTGTCGAACTTCAAGCCCGGCACGCTCGACGAGTGGGGCCTCGGATACGGGGTGCTGGCGGAGATCAACCCGCGCCTCATCTTCGCGACCGGCAGCGTCTTCGGACCGGACGGGCCGTCGGCGACCCGCGAGGGAGCGGACATCGCCGGCCAGGCGGCCGGCGGGCTCATCTCGACCACGGGCGTCGACGGTGGTGACCCCACACCCGTGGGTGTCACGATCGCCGACCACATCGCGAGTCAGAACATGACCGCCGGCGTACTCGCCGCGCTCCTCGCTCGCGAGCGCACCGGAGTCGGGCAACGGATCGACGTGAGCCTGTTCGGCTCCCAGCTGTACGCCCAGTCGTCGGAGTACTCGTACTACTTCCTCACCGGCGAGCTGCCGGGCCGAGCCAACTACGGCCACCCGCTCCTGCACGCCGCGTACGGGATCGTGCCGACCGCCGACGGGTGGCTCGCCATCGTCGGAGTCCCGCCGCAGCAGCGCGAGGCGTTCTGGAACGCCGTCGAGCGGCCCGACCTGCTCGCCGACCCGCGCTTCGAACCCCTCCTCTACACACCCGAGATCAAGCGCGAACTGTTCGCGATCCTCGTCGACGAGTTCCCGAAGCGGACCACCGACGACTGGTGCGAGCGCCTCGACGCCGCCGGATGCCGCTTCGCCCCCGTGAACGACTATGCCCAGGCGGCCGCCGACCCGCACGCCGCCATCAACGGCTACGTGATCGAAGGCGACAACTCGGCTGGCGTGCACACGCGGGCGATCGGTTCGCCGATCCAGATGAGCGCCACGCCGACCCGTCCGTCGGTCGAGGCGCCCGAGCTCGGTCAGCACACCGAGGAGATCCTCCTCGACATCGGTCTCGACTGGGACCGCATCGCTGCGTTGCGCGAGTCCGGCGCGATCTGACCGCCAACTCGTGCTCGATCGCGTGCGACAGCGCCGCGACCGTGCACCGGAACGCCGCTCCCGCGGCCGGGAGGGTCAGCCCATGAGGTCGGACAACTGGACCGTCCGCGTGCCCAACGCTGCGGCGTCGTCGTGGTCGTGGGTGACGGTGATCGACGAGGTCCCGGTCGACTCGAGCAGATCGGCGACCTCGACGCGGAGCTGATCGTGGAGGTCGCGGTCGAGGCCGGTGAGCGGCTCGTCGAGCAGGACGACGGCAGGCTGGACGATCAGGGTTCGCGCCAACGCGATCCGCTTGGCCTCGCCCCCTGACAGGTCAGTCACGGCGCGGTCACCGAAACCGGTGAGGCCGACCCGCACGAGCCACTCGTCGGACCGGCGTCGCCGCTCGGACTTCGCGACGCCCGCCATCTTCAATCCGAAGCCGATGTTGTCGGCGACCGATCGGTGGGGGAACAGCTGCTCGTCCTGGAAGACGAACCCGACGCCCCGTCGGTGTGTCGGCACCTGCGTGACGTCGCGGCCGCCGATCTCGACGCGGCCGGCGTCGGGTCGGAGCAGGCCGGCGATCACCTTCAGCAACGTGCTCTTTCCCGACCCCGAGGGTCCGAGCAGGGCGACGCGCTCACCTGAACCGACTGCGAGGTTCACCCGATCGAGGACGATCGTCTCGTCGAACCGGAGCGAGACGTCGTGGACGGTGACGCCGCTCATCGTTCGAGCTCCGGGCGGGGTTCGACGGCGTCGCCGAGCAGCAGGTCACCCGTGGCGCGGCGCCGCGCACGGGCACCGGTTCGGTCGAGGCGGTCGACCACGAGCACGACGCCGATCGTGAGGAACGCCAGAACCGCGGCCAGTGCGTTGCCCTTCGCCTGGAGGAGGGCCCCGGCTCGCCCGAGCAGCTGCTCGACGGCGATCGGGAGCGTTTCGCCGCCGGATCGCGACAGGAAACTCGTCGCGCCGAACTCGCCGAGCGAGATCGCCGCGGCAAGTGCTGCAGCGACGGCGAGCGGCCGCCACAGGTGAGCGACGACGATCTCGCGCCATGCACGGATCGGTGACGCTCCGAGCGTGGCGGCCGCAGCGATCAGCTCGGGGGGGAGGGCTCGGAGCACGTTCGTGGTGGTCCGCACCACGAACGGCACCGCGATGAGCGCGTGGCCCACGGGGACCAGCCACCACGACGCTCGCCAGTCGACGGGGTCGACATCGAAGGTGATCAGCATCCCGAAACCGATCGTGACCGCCGACGTGGCCAACGGGAGGGCGAGGCCGACGTCGAGCAGTCGCCCAGCCCGGCGCGTCGCCTGGACGGCGAGCCCGGCCAGACCGCCGATGACGACGGCGAATGCCGTGGCCCACGCTGCGGTCGACAGCGATCGTTCGATCGCCCCGAGAGGGTCGAGACCGAGGGAGATACCGGGTCGGATCTCGGCCGATCCGAGCGTTCGCCAGGCCTCGGTCGTCCACCCACGCGGAGTCGAGAAGGATCCGATCACCAGCGCTGCCAGCGGTGCGACGACGAGCAGGCCGGTCACTCCGACGACGGTTCCGAGCAGGAGCCGATGGCGAGCGGTCGACGCCCGACGTCGTCGCACGTGCGTGGCGATCGGGAGAGCGACCGTGAGCCGTCGTTGGAGGCGGACCATCGCGATCAGCGCCACCGCGAGCGCTGCGAGCTGGAAGAGCGCCAGAACCGCGGCTTCTCCGATCGCCCCGAGCTGTGTGGCCCGGCGCCAGACCTCGACCTCGATCGTGCGCGTCCCGGGGGCGCCGATGATGCGGACGACCCCGAACGACGTGAACGTGAAGAGGAACACGATGGACGCCGCTCCGGCGATCGCCGGGCCGAGGAGCGGCAGGGTGACCGAGCGCCACGCAGCGAAGGGCGAGGCGCCGAGGGTTTGTGCGGCGTGTGCGAGGTCGTCCGGCAGCCGTGCCCAGACGGGCCCGACCGTCCGGACCACGACGGCCAGGTTGAACACCACGTGTGCGAGGAGGACCGCGGTCACCGACCGGGAGATCGAGTCCGGCAGCAGCGCCGACACGGCGGCCCCCATGACGACGGTCGGGAGCACGAACATCGCGGCCAAGAGCCCTGCGAGCGTGCGGCGGCCCACGAAGTCGTGGCGGGCGATCGCCCAGGTGGCCGGCAGACCCGCCACGATCGTGATCACGGTGGATGCGATCGCCTGCCACGTGGTGAACCAGATCGTGTCCCACGTGCCGACGCGCGAGAACGCGTCACCGACCGCCGCGGCATCGACCGCCTCGACCACCAGCGTGGTGAACGGCCAGAGGTAGAAGACGGCGAGCGCGGCGACCGGAACCGCGGCGAGGCCCACGGCGAGCGGCCTCGGCGGACGGTTCGCGTCCCGCCGTCCGCCGGCCGCACCGGTGGGGGACGTCACCCGATCACGATGCGCGTCCACTGGTCGATCCACTCGGACCGATTCGCATCGATCGCTGCCGGATCGAGCGACCGGCTGGTCTCGGGGATCACGGCGAAGTCGACGAAGGTCGGATCGAGCTCGACGTTCTCGTTGACGGGGAACACGAACACGTTGAGCGGCAGCGTCGCCTGGAACTCGTCGCTGATCAGGAAGTCGACGAGCAGCCGCGCCTCCTCCGGCTGGTCGGTGCCGGCGAGCACTCCGGCGAACTCGACCTGCCGGAAACAGGTCGCCTCGACGACCCCGATGGGCGCCTCGTCGAGTTCGGTCTCGGCGAACAGCACCTCGAACGGCGGGCTCGACCCGTAGCTCACGACGACCGGGCGATCGCCTCCTGCGTAGCTGAACTCGCCGTAGAAGGCGTCGGTCCATCCGTCGGTCACCGACACGCCGTTGTCGGCGAGCGCGGCCCAGTAGTCCTGCCAGCCGTCCTCGCCGTACTCGTCGATCGTGGCCAGCAGGAACGCGAGGCCCGGTGATGACGTCGCCGGGTTCTGCACGACGAGCAGATCGGCGTAGGTGGGATCGAGGAGATCGTCGAGCGTGGCGGGCGGATCGACGCCCAGGTCCTCGAACGCCGTGATGTCGTAGTTCAGACAGACATCGCCGAAGTCGACCGGTGTGGCGACGCCGTCGGGGACGAGCTCGGTGAACTGCGCGGGCACCGCATCAAGGCCGTCGGCGACGTATGGCTCGAAGATCTCGGCCTCGATCGCTCGACCGAGGAACGAGTTGTCGATGCCCCACATGACGTCGCCCTCGGGGTTGCCGGCGGCGAGTTCGGCCTTGGCGAGCATCGTGCCGGTGTCGCCCGACACGAGGATCTCGACGTCGATCCCGGTCTCCTCGCTGAACGCGGCGAGGGCATCGTTGACCGCGGTGCCCTCGGACGGGAACGACTCGTACGTCACGAGCGTGATCGGCTCGCCGTCGCCGCCCGTGGGCTCGTCGTCGGTCGATTCGGGGGCCTCGGTCCCGTCGTCGCCGCCGTCCGCGGCGTCGCCCTCGGTGGTCGTCGAGTCGGTCGACGCCACCGACTCGTCACCACCGGCATCGGTCGTGTCGGACTCGGCATCGGTCGTCGAGTCGGTGTCGTCCGAGGCCGACGCTGGCGTACCGTCGGCCCCGTCCTCGCCGTTCGAGTCGGAGCCGCAGGCAGCGGCGACGAGGGCGCTGGCGACGAGGGTGGCCACGAGGCGGTCACGG
>JBCDAK010000105.1:0-15974 GCA_039185545.1 Actinomycetota bacterium | reverse complement strand
GGCGTTCTCGAGTCTAAGCGTCGCGCGGTCGCTCTCGTCGAGCCAGCGGCGCGAAGCGGCCGGGGTGTTCTCCGGGTTGTAGAGGTAGCTCACTCTGCTGGCTGAGCGTGCCAGAACCTCGCCCGGGTGGTTGCGACGCGACCACGCATCGGTGTCGGAGCCGAGTTCCCAGATCGACTGCGCGTCGGCGATGGCGATCTGGTCGCGGTAACGCTCCAGCGTGGGGTTGTCGACCGCCATCGCACCCAGACGTTCGAGGAACCGGACACGGAATGTCGATGCTGACTCGTACTCGGCCGCAGAGCCCGAGAAGTAGGCGTCGTCGAGGGTCAGGTTGCCCTCGATCGAGATGACGGTGTCGATGGAGTTGGTCTGTGGTGCGACGAGACTGGCGACGATCGAGCCGACCGAGTGGCCCACGATCGTCTTCGCGCCAGCACGAACCGCAACCTCGCGGACAGCGTCTGCAGCTGCCGAGACGGTGAGGCGACGGTCCAGAGCAGCCGATCTGCCCGTTCCGGGGAGATCGACTGCGATGAGCGAGTACCGCTGGCCGAGCGCCGTGCGGTCGAGCGACTCGAACATTCCGCCATGGTCCCCGAAGCCGGCGACGAACACGATCGGTGGTGCGCTCGATGCGCCGAAACGGCGAACGTGCAGAGGCACGCCGTCCAGCGTGGATCCCCCACGCCGAACGCCATCGCTGCACGCCGGAGGTGAGTCGTCACGTCCCGCTGTCGAGGTGGGTGCGGAGCGCATCGAGCACGGCGTCGGGATTCTCCTCGGGAAGGAAGTGGCCGCCGTCGAGGACCTCGCACCGCACATCTGTCGCCCAGCGTGTCCACGTGGTGGTGAGATCGCCACGTCCTTCGCTGGCGAGCACCAGCACGGGGCAGTGGATCATCGTGCCGGTGTTGCGGTCGGTGTCGTCGTGCTCGGTGTCGATGGTTGCGCCAGCGCGATAGTCGGCGCAGGTTCCGTCGATGACGCTGCGCTGTCGAAAGCAGCGTCGATACTCCTCCATCGCGTCGGATGAGATGCGCTCCGGGTACGTCGACCAGCTCGCCATCAGATGGCCGAGCCAGGTATCGGCTGCACCCGAGATCAACGTCTCGGGGAGGCGGTCGGGTTGGGCGAGGAACGGCCAGTGGAACGTGTCGATCGATCCGGGCCCGTCGATCATCTCCCACTCCTCGATCGTGGGCACGATGTCGATCACGGTCAGCGACTCGACGATGTCGGGGTGATCGAGTGCCATGCGGTAGGCAACCCGGGCGCCACGGTCATGACCGACGACGGCGAAGCGTTCATGGCCGAGCTCGCGCATCAGCTCGACCAGCGATGCTGCCATCGCACGTTTCGAGAACCGGGCGTCGTCATCGAGGGCGACCCTGCTGTCGCCGTAGCCCGGCAAGTCGGGAGCGACGACCTCGTACCGACCGGCGAGCCCGGCGGCGATGCGATGCCAGCACACGTGCGTCTGGGGGTAGCCGTGGATCAGGAGCACGGGAGACCCCGACCCCATCGACCGGAACGCGGTTGATCCATCGGACAACTCGAAGTGCATCACCGGCCGATCGAGGAACGACTCAGGCACTCGACCGACCATCTCGATCAGCCCACCGAGCGCTGTCGTGCCTCGACGCTTCCGGCCGCCTCGGCGAACGCACGCGTGCGGAGATCGCGAGGTCGTTGCGGACGGCGACGGCGACGTTCACGTCGCTCACAACCGGTGACCGGTCGTGGAGTCGACGTGATCGGGGATCTCGTCGCTGTCGGCGTCGCCGGTGGTCGAGGTTCCCGACGGCTCGAACATCAAGATCGCACCGCCCGGCGACGAGGGTCGGTGCTCGGTTCCCTTCGGGACGACGAACGTGTCGCCCTGGCGAAGCTCGACGACCGACTCGGTTCCGTCTGCGTGACGGATCGCGACATCGAAGCGTCCGTCGAGAACGAGGAAGAACTCGTCGGTGTCGCGGTGGGTGTGCCAGACGTGCTCGCCTTCGGTCTTCGCGATGCGCACGTCGTAGTCGTTCATCGTCGCGACGATGCGAGGGCTGTACACATCGTCGAACGAGGCGAGGGCCTCGCTCAGGTTCACGGGTTCGCTGACGGTCATGGTCTCCATCCTCACCCGAGCGGACGGCGCGGCGCTTGTACGATCTTGATGTGAACGTGCCGCCGAGCGGTCGTTGCTCGGTCAGGGCGTGGAAGCCCTCGACCGACGGGATCGCAGAGGTGTTCCATGCCCACATCACCGACTGGGGCTACCCCGCCCACAGCCACGACACCTGGACCGTCCTGATCGTCGACGACGGAGCGATCGATTACTCACTCGACAGGCGGCGGTGTGCCGCGGTGGAGTCCACCGTCGCGCTGCTCCCTCCCGGGGTCGTCCACGATGGGCGCCCGGCGGCGCGGGCCGTCGACGGGTTTCGCAAACGGAACCTCTATCTCGACGCCGATCAACTCCCCGAGCGACTCGTCGGCGCCGCCGTCGACAAGACCGTCGTCGCCGACGCTGCCCTCTGGCGATCGATCTCCCGACTCCACGACGTGCTCGAGGCCGACGACGAACCGATCCACGGCGAAACGCACCTCGCCCTCATCACCGAACGAATCGTCCACCACCTCGACGCCACCGAGGGCATGGACACAGGCGACGACACCCTCGCCGGGCGTCTCCGGGAGCTGATCGACGCCCAGGCCACCGAGCAGTTCACGCTTGCGTCCGCTGGCCGACTCTTCGATCGCAGCGTCCCGCACATGGTGCGGAGCTTCACCAAGGCCTTCGGCACCAGCCCGAACGCCTACCTCATCGCCCGACGTATCGACGCCGCACGACCCCTCCTGCTGGAAGGGATGCCGATCGCACAGGTTGCGACGACGGTCGGTTTCTACGACCAGGCGCACTTCACCCGACACTTCAAACGCCACGTCGCCACCACACCAGGCCGCTACGCCAAACACCGCGCATGACCCGCAGGGCCGATCGGTCGCTCCCTCGAGCGGGATCGGTGCGGATCGGGCGGCCAGCAATACAGCGCACACTCGGACCAGAGCTTGTCGGGGAGCGGCATGGCCTCCGCCGTCACAAGCAGCTTCGGCGGGCAACCACGAACCGTCGGATGCTGAACAACGCCGGCTTCGTCAGCGCAGCGCGGCGATCCGGTCCTCGAGAGGTGGGTGCGAGGCAACCAGCTTGCGGAGCGTTCCGCCGCCGCTCTCCTGGATTCCCATCGCCTCGACCTCGTCGGGCAGGTGGGCCTCGGTCGTCGAGCGCTGGAGTGCCTGGAGCGCCGAGATCATCTTGGTGTTGCTCGTCAACGCCGCCGATCCGGAGTCGGCGCGGAACTCACGCCGCCGGCTGAACCACATCACGATCATCGAGGCGAAGAAGCCGAGGACGATCTGCAGCACGATGACGCACAGGAAGTAGATCCCGCCTCCACTGCTGCGACCACGCGTCAGGAAGTTCGCGAGGAAGCTGGCGAGGATGCGCGACAACAAGATGACGAACGTGTTGACGACGCCTTGGATGAGGGTCAGCGTGACCATGTCGCCGTTCGCGACATGAGCGACCTCGTGGGCGAGCACCGCCTCGATCTCGTCGGCGTTCATGCTGCGGAACAGCCCGGTGCTCACCGCAACGAGGGAGTCGTTGCGCTTCGCCCCCGTTGCGAAAGCGTTCGGGGCGTCGGACGGGAAGATCGCCACCTCCGGCGTGTCGATCCCGGCGTCGCGCGACAACCGTTCGACGGTCGCGAGGAGCCATCGTTCGGTGTCGTTGGTCGGTTGCTCGATCACCTTGGCGCCGGTCGAGCGCTTGGCGATCGTCTTCGACAGCGCGAGCGAGATGAACGCGCCGCCGAAGCCGAACAGCGCAGCGAAGACCGTCAGCCCGGCGATGCTCTGGGTGTCGACGCCGAAGATCGCCATGACCGCCGTGAAGAGGGTGATCACGGCGAGGTTCGTGCCGATGAGCAGCGCCATGCGCGTCCCGAATCCGCTCGGTCTCTGCGCCGTCCCTGCACTCGGCTGGTTGTCGGTCACGGGAAAAGGCTATCCGTCGACGTGTTCCCACAGTTGTGATGACAGTGACCGCCGTTCCCCGCAGCGATGCGACGGAAGTCGTCGCCCGTGAGCGACATCCCCATCGCCACCATGATGTCGACGGACCGGCGGGTCGACGCTCATCGCGCCGGATCCCGCGGCAGCCGGAGCAGCACGGCGAACGCACCGAACGTCAGCACTGCGGCCGCCACGATGACCGTGGGATATCCGCGCGCGTCGATCACGGCTCCCGCCACCGGCGGACCGACGAGTCCGCCGACGCCCGCCGACGTGTACAGGAACCCGAGGATGCCGCCGAGCCCGACGGGTCCGAAGAGCTGCGCGGCGACAGCGGGGGAGAGGGCGATGAAGCCGCCGTAGGCGACGCCGAGCACGACCGCGAAGAGAACGAGCACCGCATACCGGTCGTCGGCCGCCCACCACACGAGGAAGCTCACGCCCATCGTCGCGAAGCACCCCTGGTAGATCCGCGTGAGCCCGAGGCGGGGAGCGAAGGTTCCGAGCGCGAGCCGTCCGACGATGCTCGACCCGCCGATCAATCCGACCAGCAGCGCAGCCGGACCCGAGTCGACCCCCGACTCCTCCGCGTACTCGACGAGGAAGACGAACGGCACGAACAGACTCAGCGACATCAAGAGCGCCGATCCGAAGAGCGTCCGGAACGCCGGGTCGCGGGCGGTCTTCGAGAGCGGCGGGATCTCGTCACCGCCGGCATCGACCGGCGCTCGACGGGCGACGACTGCGCAGACGAGGAGAATCGCCGTCGCCCCGACAGCGAGGATCCGGTACGCCGTGCGCCAGCCGTGTTGGTCGATGAGCCAGCTCGAGACGGGAGCCATCACGAGCGTCCCGAGCCCGATCCCGGCCACGGCCACGCCGAGCGCGAGAGTCCGACGTCGCTCGAACCAGCCACCGACGAGCGCCACCATCGGTACGTAGCCGCACGCGACGGCGATGCCGACGCCGAGTGCGTAGGTGGCCAGGCCGACCCACAGCGAGTCGGCGAGTGACGTCGCCCACAGTCCGACGAGCATCGCCACGGCACCGGTGAGGAGCACCGGGCGCGGGCCCACGCGGTCGGACCATCGTCCGGTCGCGAGGCCGAGCACGAAGTACAGGAAGGTCGTGAGTGAGAAGAGGAGCGCGGTCTCGCCTCGACCGGAGTCGAACTCCTCGGACATCGAGTCGAAGAAAGCCCCGAAGCTGTACGCGACTCCGAACACGGCGAACGTCGATCCGAAGGCAGCGGCGGCGATCGCCCACGATCGTCCGGAGTCGACGCGATCGTCACCCACGGCGACGACCGTACGGCTCCGCATCGATCATCAGCGAACCTCCAGACCATCTCCAAGCTTCGGTCGGCGGCGTCGACGCACGATCACGTCATGAGCCAGACCGCCCTCCTCCACCGCCCCGACTCCGGTGTTTCGCCTGACTCCGAATTCGATGTGCGGTCCGTCCGCTCGATCACCATCGCGCCTCATCACAACGGTCCGACCGGCTCCGGGCACGGAGGAGTGTTCGCCGGTCGTCTCGCCGCCCTCGTGGGTGGTGGTCCCGTCGCGGTTCGTCTCCAGCGGCCCGTCCCGCTCGCCACCGAGCTCCTCGTCGAGGTCGCACCGGACGGCAGCCACGCTGTCCGGCGGGCCGACGACGACACCGGTGAGGTCATCGCCACGGCCCGACGCGTCGATCCGCTCCCCGATCCCGCGCCGGGCATCGGGATGCTTGGCGACCTCCGATGGGTACCGGGAGTTCCGCTCGCACGTCTCGAGACCGATCATCCGTGCCCGACGTGCTTCGCCTGCGGCACCGAGCGTCAGGACGGACTCCGTCTGCGGCCCCACCTGCTCGGTGGCGTCTGCGTCGCGTCGTGGACGCCCGAGTTCCCCGGTGTGGCGGCCGGCGACGTCGTGCCCGACTGGATGGTGTGGGCGGCGCTCGACTGCGGATCCGCCGGGCCCGCACTCGATCTCGTCGTCGCCGACCAGGCGATCCTCACGGGCGAGCTGATCGCCGACGTCCGGTGGTCGGCGCGCGCGTCGACCGACCTGCTGCTCACGTCACAGGTGATCGATCGGGACGGCCGTCGAACCGTCACCGAGGTGGCGCTCCTCGCCCACGACGAGGTGCTCGCCGTCGCCCGCGCGACCTGGATCACCGTGGATCGCGCAGTCCTCGAACGGTTGGCCCGACCGAGCTGTTGACCGATTCGCACGACCCGCTGTGGAAACATCGCGGGCGATGCCGATCCGAGGCGCCAGCGCGTGCTGAAGTCACTCGGTGCCACGATCGCGCAGGTCACCGACAAGATCACCGGTCGAGACCTCGCGATCGGTGAGCACGACCGTGGTCAGTACGCCGCTCAGCAGGCCGAGCGCAAGCGACGTCTGAACACGGTCGCGCTCCTCGTCGTCGTCTTCGTGGTGATGGTCGCGCTCTTCAGCGCGTTCTTCCACGAGCTGATGGACCGCGAAGGCCGGTCCTTCTCATGGCCGACGAGCGTGTACTGGACGCTCACCACGATGACGACCCTCGGGTTCGGCGACATCACGTTCGAATCCGATGCCGGCCGCATCTTCTCGGTGGTCGTGCTGCTCTCGGGCTCGACCTTCCTGCTCGTCGTGCTCCCCTTCGTGTTCATCCAGTTCGTCTTCATCCCGTGGATGGACGAGCGGGAGCGACGTCGGGCGCCTCGGTCGGTGCCGGCGTCGATCTCCGGCCACCTGATCCTCACGCAGCTCGGTCCGGTCGAGGAGGCGTTGATCGACGATGCGGTGCAGGCCGAGGTGCCGTACGTCGTGATCGTCGAGGACGTCGAGGACGCCGGCCGTCTCCACGACGAGGGACGAACGGTCATGGTCGGCCCGCTCGACGACCCGGAGACCTATCGCCGCGCCGGCGTCGACCGCGCAGCGATGGTCGTCGTCACCAACACCGACCAGATCAACACCAACATCGCGTTCACCGTGCGCGAGATCGCTCCCGACGTCGGGATCGTGACCAGCGCGAACAGTCCCGCCGCCGTCGACATCCTCGAAATCGCCGGTGCTGATCACGTGGTGCAGCTCGGCGAGGTGCTGGGTGCGGCGATGGCAGCGAGAGCGCTCGGCCTGGGTGGACACAGCCACGTCATCGGCGACTTCGCCGGGCTGCGGATCGCCGAAGCCGGTGTCGTCGGCACGGACCTGGCGGGGCAGACGCTCGCCGAAGCGGGGCTCCGCGAACATCTCGGCGTCGGGATCATCGGCGTGTGGGACCGCGGCGAATTCGACATCGCCACCGGTGACACCGAACTCCCCGAGTCGGCGATGTTGCTGCTCGCAGGTGACGAGCAGCAGTTCGAGCGCTTCGACGAGCGATACGCCGTCGACTCTCCCATGGCGCCGAGAGCCGTCATCATCGGAGGGGGCCGCGTCGGCCGGGCGATCGGCCGCACCTTCGACGAGGAGGGCGTCGACTACGCCATCATCGAAGAACTTCCCGAGCGGGAACGTCCCGGAGTCCGGTATGTGATCGGCGACGCCGCTGACCGAGCGATCCTCAACGCGGCGGGGATCGACGATGCCGCTGCGGTGCTGATCACCACGCACGACGACAACGTCAACGTGTACCTCACGCGGTACTGCCGCGGTCTGCGCCCCGACGTGCGGATCGTGTCGAGGTCACGGCTCGACCGCAACGTGACCACGCTGTACCGCGCCGGCGCCGACGCCGTCCTGTCCTATGCGTCGACGGGCTCGGCAGCGATCTGGAACCGATTCCGCCGCGACGAGACGTTGCTCGTCGCACACGGTCTCAACGTGTTCCGCTCACCGATCCCGCGAGAACTCGGCGGTCGCACCCTCGCCGACACCCACGTGCATCGTCGCACGGGCTGCAACGTGGTCGCGGTCGAGACCGATGCGGGGATCGCCGCCAATCCCGATCCCCGCATCCCGTTGCCGACCGAGGGAGAACTCCTCCTCGTCGCGACCGACGAGGCGAAGGCCCGTTTCTCCGAGGTCTTCCCCCACGCCCGTCAGCGATCGCGGCCGGTACGGCTGCGGCGCGGACTCTCCTGACTGCTCATCGCGGCGGCCGGCCGGTCACAGGTCACGCAGTCGAGCGAGTCCACCCCGGTCGAGCACGGTCACGTGGCAGCGTCCGGTCTCGACCACGCCTCGACGGCGGAGCAGCCCGAGCGTTCGGCACACCGACTCGCGTGATGTGCCGGCCCACTCGGCGAGGTCGCGCTGGGTGATGTCGAGACGAACGGACGCTGCCCGCGTCGGCGCCCCGGTCGCCGACCCGGGGGCCATCGTGGACGCCTCCTCGGCGAGGAGGGCGAGCGTGTGAGCGGTCCGTTGCGGCGCGGTCTCGCTGTCCCGTGAGACGAGCCGTCCGAGTGCGAGCCGCAGCTGTCGTGCGATCGACCGCCGGATCTCGTCGGCGAGTTCCGGACGTCGATCGAGCTCGGCGACGAAGCGATCGCCCGGAACGTGCGCGACGAGACCGCCGGACAGCGAGATCGCCGACGTCTCACGGGGCTCGCCGGTGAGAGCGGACACCTCGCCGAAATGGTCCCCCGGACCGACGAGACGCGTCAGGACCTCGTGGCCGTCGAGCCCCGTGACGACGAGCCTCACCCGACCGGTCAGACACGACAGCACGCTCCGGGATCGATCCCCCTCGAGATACAACGACTCGGCACGTCGGACCGTGGTGACTCGGCCGGTCTCGACGACGAATCGCGCGACCGCCGACGGCTCGCGCGGCATGTCGACCTCCTCCTCCGCCGACCGCGGCCGCGTGGCCGCCCACCCCGAGTTGTGTGACCTCCATCACAGACACAGTTCTCACACGAGCGCAAGATCGAATTCGACAGCACCCATGACAGAGGAGGAATTGTCATGTACGTCTTCAGCAGGACCCGGCTCGCGCGTCCCGAACGGATGCTCGATGCGATGCAGTCGTCGGTCGAGATCGCCCAGAAGGCGAGCGAGATCAGCGGCATCGGCATCTACGTCTGGTCCGCTCGATTCGGCGCACCACTCGGCACGATGTCGTGGTCGTGTCGGGTCGACTCCCAGGCCGACTTCCACACGGCGGGCGAGAAATTGACCGTCGACCCGTCCTACCTCGAGATGGCACAGGCCCTCTCCGACCACTACCAGGGGCCCGCCGAAGACGCACTGATGCGTGTGGTGTCGGGGACTCCGAGCGACTCGCCGTCGAAGTTCTACATGGTGACCACGGCCGCGATGGCGGGCGGTCGGTACACCGAGGCCGTCGCGTGGTCGGTCGGCATGCAGGAGTACGTCTCCGATGCGCTCGGACGGCCCGGAATGTTCGGCACACGGACGTACGGGGGTTTCGCCGACGTCGGCTGGCTCCTCGGCTTCGAGTCGATGGCCGAGGTCGACGAGGCCGCCGACTGGGAGGCGTCGACCACCGAGTACCACGAGCGGCTCGCTGCCGGGTCGGACCTGTTCATCGACGGGTCGGGCCACCAGATGCTGATCGAGCGGCTCAACTGAGTCGCTGATCGACTGCCGATGAACTCGGCGTGCCCTCGACGTCCGGGCCGGTCTCCCCGCACCGACCCGGACGACGACCTCTGACGCTCGCCCCCGCAGATGGGGGCGGTCCGCCCGATCGCCCGCGTCAGGCGGGGACGAGCGCCAGACCGCTGATGTCGAGGCCCGTGATGGACGGGATCGACACGCGGGAACGGCGGCCAGTGGTCCGCTCGCGGCGCCGCTCGGAGTGCTCCCGAGCAACTGTCGCGGCGGTCACCGGCGGAGTGGTCGGCGGTGCGAACGCCGAGATCGTGAGGTCGAGCGGGGCCGCCCCGAGGCGGACCTCGTCGCGACCGAGGCGATACGACCGGATGATGTCGTCGATGGCGAGCTCGAGTGCGACGACCGACTGGGCGGCCGCACGCTCGATCGCCGTCGTCGGCGCCGACGCGGCGTCGAGATCGAGGAGATCGGTCCGCCACCAGGCCTTGGCCTTCGCCGCCCAGCGGGAGAGCACGTCGAGGAAGGCCGGTCGCCACACGGACGTCGGATCTGCGAGTTCGAGAGCCGCCAACTGCATGGATGGCACTGTACGTGATGGACGACCACCGATGGCGTCAAGATCGACCTGAGAATCTCGCAGGAAGTGGTCGGTGGTGGACGATGCGTCGGCTTTTCGCGCGTTCTCTCCAGATTCCGGAGTCGGGTGGCACGGGAGGGGCGCCTCGGGGCCCGGTCCTGCGGTGTCTGGTGCCGATCGACAGCCATCGGTCGAGAGGAGATCTTGACGCGGGGTGGTCGATGTTCCGCAGTGAGCGACGGTCGGCGCGGACGCTGTCACCCTCCGTCGATGAAGACGCCACGGTTCGTCAAGGTCTCGTCGGTCGAGCCGATGCGCGCGAGGACCGACCCTCCTCGGCGACCGCTCAAGGCCTCGCCGGTTCGGACCGATTCCGAGCACATGAGTCGCAACTCGTGGGGTCCAGCGCTCTTCCTCGGTGCGTTCGTCGTGCAGTTCTACGTCGTGTCCGCGTACGGCTCGGAGCCGAACGAGGGCCTGTTCACGGCTGCCGGTTGGATCGCCGTGGTCGCGATGGCCGGCGGTCTGGCTGCGTTCCGTCCGCGACCGCTCGCCGGGTGGGTTCTCGTGCTCGCCGCCTCGATCCTCTACCTCGTCGGCGATGCGGTCCTCGCGTCGCTCACGGACGAGTCGCCAGTCGTCGCGTTTCCGTCCACCGCGGACTGGATCTACCTGTCGATGTATCCGGTGCTGATCGTCGGCCTGCTGATCATCGGAGAGGTACGCCCCGCCGGGACGCGTGTTCGATTCGACCGCTCCCGTCTGGTCGACGTCGGGATCCTGGGCCTGGTGGCCGCTGGCACGATCGGAGCGCTGTACGGGACGGCTGCCGCCACGAACGAGTTCCTCAGCGGGTCCGCCCAATGGGTCGCCACCGCGTACCCGGCCTTCGACGTGGCGCTGCTGTGTGCCGTTGCGTGGATCGCACTCCCGTCGTCGTCGGGCCGGCGCCCGAGCGGCGCCTCGACCTTCCTCGCGCTGGCCATCACCGCCATCGTCGTGGGCAACACGGTCTACAACGTCGACATCGCGGACTTCGTCGCCGCTCGCGGCGGCGTCGCCGAAGCCGGCTGGCTGACCTTCACCGTACTGCTGGCCGTGGCGGCTCTCCGGCCCGACGCCGATCGGCCGGGCGCAGCCGCCTCAGCGCCGATCGGATGGGCCCGAGCCCGCCGGACGCGGACGGCCGTGCTCGCGACAGCGTGCATCGGCGGTCCTCTCGCCGTTGCGATCTGGGCCGACGGGGCCGATCTTCGATTCACCTGGTTCGCCTACGGCGCCGCAGCGGTCGCGCTCGTCGTCCGTCAGGCCCGGGGCGTCCGCGTCGTGTCGGGGAGCACCTTCGCCACGGCCGACACACAGCGGGCGACCACCGCGGCCACCGCCGCAGCCTCCGCCTGACCGGGCAGCCGGTTCGGCCGTCTACCTTTCGGCGGTGCGCGTCGTCCCGGTGCTCGGCAACCCGATGACCCGCGATGCCCGCCGCGAGGTCGACCGCGTCGTCGAGGCGCTCGACGCACGAGGTGTCCGACCCGAGGTCGTGTCCGCTCCGACCGCCGACGCTGCAGCGGAGCGTGCGCGTCGATTCGTCGCCGAGGGAGCGGAGCGGATCGTGTGCATCGGGGGCGACGGCATCGCGCGCATCGGCGTCGACGCAGTGGCGGGGACCGCGACCGTGCTCGGGCTCGTGCCGATGGGGACCGGCAACGACTTCGCCCGAGCGGTCGGTCTCCTCGAACCCGGCGGGTCGACGGCAGGAGCCGATCCGGTGTCCGCTCGCGTCGATCGTGCGCTCGCCGACCCGCGTCCGATCGATGCGATCCGCACGACCCACGGTTGGGCTGCATCGGTGGCCACGCTCGGCTTCAGCGGCGACGTGACCGCCCGAGCGAACGCACTGCGCTGGCCTCACGGCCCCCAGCGCTACACCGTCGCCACGGTGCTCCAGCTCCCTCGACTGCGAACGCTCGACCTGACGCTCACCCTCGACGGCCGGCGGGTCGACACCGAAGTCACCTTGCTCGCCATCGGCAACACGGCGTTCTTCGGTGGCGGGATGCGCGTGTGTCCCGACGCACGACCCGATGACGGGCGGCTCCAGGTCGTCGTGATCGGAGGCGTCGGTCGAGCGACGTTCCTCGGTGTGTTCCCCCGGGTCTTCCGCGGTGGCCACGTCGAGCATCCGGCGGTCGAGGTGTACGAGGCGGGATCAGTGCGCGTCGAGCAGCCGTCGGGCGACGACGTGCTCTGGGCCGATGGCGACCCGCTCGGCCGGCTCCCGGTGGATCTCGAGGTCGTTCCCGGTGCCGTCGCACTGGCGGGAGCCGGATCGGACCCGTTTCGATCCGGGGCATAACGTGACCGGATGTCGGCGTCGACATCCGAGTCGGGGGTCGGTCGCACTGGACGCGTCCTCGTGACCGCGGCGGTCGTCGGTGCGCTGTTCCTGCCAGTGGTGCTCGATCGCGACGGGCTGCCGCTGTCGACGTATCCGATGTACTCCTCGGCCAGGCCGGCCGAAGTCACCCTCGTCACGGCCTATGGCCTCGACGAGCTGGGCGAGCAGGTGACCCTGTCGCTCGGCGTCATCGGTCGCAGCGACGACCCGCTGGTCGTGGCCGGCGAACTGCGATCGGCCGTGCGGGCCGATCGGGCCGACGACCGATGTGAGGAGATCGCCGGGCGGGCGGCCGCGGCCAGCTCGCTCGACGACTCGGTCGTCCGGATCGAGATCGTCAGCGAGCGGTACGACGTGGTCGATCGGGTCGAGTCGTCGGCCGCGCCACTCGACCGGACGGTGCACGCCACGTGCCCGCTGGCGGAAGGTTGATCTCGTCGTGAGCGAGGCTGCGCGGCGGTCCACCGGAGCTGGACGGGTCCGGATCATCGACGCCGAGGCCCCTCCGGAGCGACTCGCGGCACTCCGGGTCGTGGTGGCCGGGTTCGTCACCGCCTATCTCGTCATCCGCGCTCCGGTGTTCCTCGCGCTGCGCGATCGGCGGGAGTCGGCGCTCGATCCGATCGGCCTGATCCACTGGCTCGGTGCGCCGTGGCCCGATGCGCTCGTCGTCGCGTTGGTCGTCGTCGTCATCCTGGCCGGTGGCGCCGTCACCATCGGGTGGGGGCATCGCTGGTCCGGACCGGTGTTCGGTGTCGGGCTGCTGCTCCTGACGTCGTACCGATCGTCGTGGGGACAGCTGCTGCACTTCGAACACCTCATGGTGCTGATGGTCGGTGTCCTGGCGTTCGCGCCGGCGTCCGATGTGTGGTCGATCGATGCTCGTCGTCGCGAGATCCGAGGCGACCCGCCACCGTCCCGCGCGGCCACGAGCTACGGCTGGCCCATCGCGCTGTGCGCGCTGATCGTCGTGATCACCTACGTGATCACCGGCATCGCCAAGCTGCGCTACGGAGGAATCGGGTGGCTCGACGGCGACACGTTGCGCAACCACATCGCCTACTCGGCGGCTCGGCTCGACGTCCTCGGCGGTACCCCGGCGCCCTTCGCCGAGCTGACCGTGCGATCGTCGTGGCTGCTCACTCCGGCTGCGATCGCCACGGTCGTCGTGGAACTCGGTGCACCGATCGCCCTGCTCGGCGGGAGATGGCGGACCGCGTGGTGCCTCGCCGCCTGGTTCCTGCACCTCGGGATCCTCGCCACGATGCTCATCGGCTTCCCCGTCCCGCTGTTCGGCGTGGCCTTCGCGCCGTTCTTCCGCCTCGAGATCGGAGCCGCGTGGCTGCGCACCCACCTCGTGACGGTGACGTCACGATGGCCCCGCCGAGCGGGCGCTGGGCCGTGACGCCCGGCGTCAGCCGAGAGCGATCTCGCGTGTCGCTCCCGGGACGAGTTCGAAGTCGTCGCCGTCGACCGCGACGCGAATCGCATGCGGAGCGCCCGTTCGTGAGGTGATCGTCATCCGGTCGGGTGTCATCTCGCAGTCGACCCATCCACCGCGGTACTGGAGTGCGAACCGCAGGCTGCCCAGCTCCGGCGGCACCGCCGGGGCGAACCGAAGTGTGCCATCGCGGGTCTCGAGCCCGGAGAAACAGCGCTGCACCAGGTCGACGGTGCCCGCCATCGCTCCGAGGTGGATGCCTTCCGCGGTCGTGCCGCCCTGGACGTCGCCCACGTCGGAGTGCAGCGCCTCCTGGAACGCGGTCCATGAACGCTCACGGTCCGACCGGGCCAGCACGAAGGACTGCACCACCCGGCTCAGCGTCGACCCGTGCGAGGTGCGAGCGAGGTAGTAGTCGACGTTGCGGGACACCATCGACGGGTCCCAGTCGTCGCCGAGTCGCTCGAAGAGCTCGGCGAGCTCGGGTTCGGCCAACAGGTAGAACAGCATGAGGACGTCGGCCTGCTTCGACACCTTGAAGCTGTTGGCGCTGACTCCCTCGGCCTCGAGGATCCGATCGAGGCGCTGGATGTTGCCGTACCGCTCGGTGTACCCCTGCCAGTCGAATTCCTCGAGGTCGTCGTAGCGGTCGAACTGGCTGATGATGCCGTCGCCGTGGAAGGGCACGTACATCCGGTCGCACATGTGCTCCCAGCGTTCGAGCTCCTCACGCCGTACGTCGAGCTTCTCCCACAGCTCGCGGCGTCGGAACTCGGGCACGAGTTCGAGCGCCCGTCGCGCTCGCTCGAGGACCCACACGACCATCACGTTCGTGTAGGCGTTGTTGTCCAGTCCGGCTGGCGGGTCGGCGTCGGGATACCCGTCGTGGTACTCGTCGGGACCCATCACACCGCGGATCTCGTAGCGCTCGCGAGTTGGCTCGAAGGTGGCGATGCTCGACCAGAAGCGAGCGATCTGCACCATCATCTCGGCACCCTCGAACGCCATGAACTCGACGTCGTCGGTGGCCTCGAAGTACTTCCACACGTTGAACGCCACGGCGACGCTGATGTGACGCTGGCGGTGGGAGTTGTCGGGATGCCAGTGACCCGACGTCGGATTGAGGTGGACGACCTGGGTCTCTTCGCGCCCGTTGCTCCCGCTCTGCCAGGGGTACATCGCTCCCTCGTGGCCCGCCGCGGTCGCAGCGAGGGTCGCCTGGAGCAGCCGCCGGTAGCGGTACTGGAGCAGCGCCTTCGTGACGTCGGGCATGTGCAAGGTGAGGAACGGGAAGATGAAGAGCTCGTCCCAGAAGATGTGGCCCCGGTACGCCTCGCCGTGCCAACCGCGTGCCGGGATGCCGACGTCGAGGTCGATGCTGTGCTTCGACGCGGTCTGCAGCAGGTGGAAGACGTGGAGGTTGAGGATCCGGCGCGTCTCGTCGTCGGCCTCGGTCTCGAGCTCGAAACGGCCCCAGAGGTGGTCCCACGCGAGCACGTGATGCTCGAGTGCCCGTTCGAAGTCCGGGATCTGTGCCATGTGCTCGACGGCTTCGAGCGCCGGCTCGCTGATCGCCCGATCCCGCGAGGTGTAGAGGGTGACGATCTTCTCGACGGCGGTGGAACGCCCGTGAGCGACGTCGACCGCCAGCTCGTGCGCGATGTGGTCGATCGAGTCGACGACGCGTCGGTCGACTGCACGCACCTGCGCGTCGTCGGTGACGCGGGTGCGTGCCGCGAGGGCGATCGTCACGTCGGACTGGGTCGTCTTCGTGACGAGCGAGATGATCTCGTCGTCGTGAGAATCGGTGCGGACCGGGGCGAGGTGTCGGCTGTTGAGCGCTCGGTAGCGAGGGACACCGGCGTTGATCACCGTGCCGTCGATGGCCGAGCGGACTCGAAGCCGCCCGGACCAGTTCTCGGGACGGAAGGCGGTGCTCAGCCCGGCCACGTGGTGGTCGCGCATGGACACGAACCGGCG
>JBCDAK010000104.1:0-16021 GCA_039185545.1 Actinomycetota bacterium | reverse complement strand
CTGCTCGTCGACTGGCTCGGTCTCTCCGGCCCCACCACCAACCGGGGCACCATCGGCCTCGCGGTCAACGTGCAGGGCGACTTCGTGTACGGCTGATCCGGTCGGCTCACGTCAGCGCATCCGCCCGATCCGGCAACAAGCGCTGACACGAACGCCACCACCTGCCGACACCACCCACTCACGTCAGCGCATCCGCCCAATTCAGCAACAAGCGCTGACACGAACGCCACCACCCTGGCGACACCACCCACTCACGTCAGCGCATCCGGCCGATTCAGCGGCAAGCGCTGACGCGACGCGACGTGGTCCGGTCGAGGCGGGCGGGCGTCAGGCGTGGGCGCCCTGGGGCTCGACCGCGGCACCGTCGCCGTTGGTGGCGTGGTCGTGTGGGCGGGAGAAGTGGACCGGCGAGGGTCGCGGCCGTGACGGTCGCGTGATCACCAACGGCACATCGCCGTCTCCGAACGGCGACGACCCGACGATGCTCGGCACCTTCGGCGTGATGCGCTCGGCGATCTCGCGACCCGCGGCCGCTGGCTCCTGGGCACGGCGCTCGGGGACCGTCGGCGCCGCCGGAGTCGGTGCGGGGGTCGGCTCGGGCACCTCGGTCGGAGCCGGCGCCCCTGCGTACTCGTCGACGTAGGTCTGTCCGGACAGCCCGGCGATCTCGAACATCACGGCGTCGATGAATCGCCGCATCGTGCGTGGATCGTCGGGATCACCGAAGCTGGCGGCCCACATCGGCGCACCGAAGTTGACCGTGACCTTCTTGCCGACCTTCATGCGGAAGCTGTCGGGCGGCTGCACATCGAGGGTGCCGGTCATGCCGACCGGGATGATCGGTGCATCGCACCGCAGAGCGAGTCGCGCCGGACCTGTTCGCCCCTTGTGCAGATTGCCGCTCCGAGAGCGAGTGCCCTCGGGATAGATCATGAAGAGGCGACCACCATCGAGCACCCGAGCCGCCGTGTCGAGCGCTGCCATCGCCGCTTCGCCGCCGGTCCGGTCGACCGGGATCATCCCCAGCGCCGGGAAGAGGTACTTCGTCGTCCACGAGTCCATGTACTCGCCCTTGCCGATGGCCCATGCCCGTCGCGGCAGCACGGACGGCAGGAACACCGAATCACAGAACGACAGGTGGTTCGGCGTGAGGATCGCCGGCCCCGACGTGGGGACGTGCTCGAGGCCCGTCACCTCGACGTCCCACAGGCGCGGCACCAACCAACGAACCGCTCCGAAGAAGTACCGATTGACGCGGTCGGAGCCAGGCAGTTCCGTCGCCGACTCGAAGCGGTACGGGAACGTCGTGCCCATGATGCGTCCGATCAGCGAACCGCTCGGCGGATCGCCTTGCCCGTCGGGGCCATCGGGAGTTCGTCGACGAACTCGTATCGAGTCGGGACCTTGTAGCGGCTGAGGTACTGCGCGACGTGAGCACGGAGCGACTCCTCGTCGCGGGTGCCCGACACGTGGGCCACCACCGTCTCGCCGGAGTTGACGTCGGCCTCGCCGACGACGATGGCCCCGGTGACGTCGGGGTGACGGAGCAGAACGTCCTCGACCTCTGCCGGATACACGTTGAAACCCGAGACGATGATGAGGTCCTTGATCCGGTCGACGAGGTAGAGGTATCCGTCGTCGTCGAAGATGCCGACGTCACCCGACCAGAACCATCCGTCGTCGGTGAGGACCGAGTGGGTCGTGTCGGGGTCGTCGAGGTACCCCTGGAACACACCCGGACTGCGGATGACGATCTCGCCCTGGTCGCCGAGGTCGACCGGTCGACCCTCGGGGTCGACGAGTGCCACCTGTACCCCGTCGACGACCTTGCCGACCGAGGCCGGGCGGACGTCGTGGCCGCGGCCCATGGTGACGAGCGGGGCGGTCTCGGTGAGGCCGTAGCCCTGTGTGATCTCGACGCCGTACCGATCGCGGAAGTCCTCGTACACGCTCAGGGGGAGAGCCGCAGCACCCGACACCGCACGCTCGAGCTTGCCCAACACGTCGTCGGCGCCGCTCATCGCCCAGCGTCGCCACATCGGCGGCGCGCCCGACAGGGTGGTGATTCCGTACCGGCGCATGAGCTCGAGGCTCTCGTCGGCGTCGAAGCGACGCTGCATCACGAGCGTGCTGCCCGCGCGCAGGCCGGCGAGCAACACCACGTTGAGACCGAAGATGTGCGCGAACGGGAGCGCTGCGAGCAGCACGTCGTCGGGGCCGATCGGGTCGGCCTCGTGGAGGAGCGCTTCGTGCACCCACCCGAGATTGTGGTGGCTGAGCACGGCGACCTTCGGGCTCCCCGTGACCCCACTGGTGGCCATGTAGAAGGCCGAGTCGTCGTCGGCACAGTCGACGATCTCGGGCACGTCCTGAGCCGGATCGATCCGAGCGAGGAGGTCGGCCGCGCTCACGACCGGCACACCGATGGTCTCGGCCGCCTCGTCGCCGACGCGGGTCTCCTCGCCCAGCACGACGAGCGCGATGTGACCGGCCGACGCCTTCTGCGCCAACTCGTGGGCCGTGCTGGTCGGATTGAGCGGCATCACGATGGCGCCCAGGCCGAGCACGGCGAGCGAGACGATCGCGAACTGCGCCTCGTTGCCGGCGGCGACGCCCACCGGGGTTCCGGCCTCGACGCCGTCAGAGGCCAACACCGCGCGGAGGCCCCCCACGGCGTCGCGCAGCGCGCCGTACGTGAGTGTGT
This sequence comes from Actinomycetota bacterium, assembly GCA_039185545.1. Classification (GTDB taxonomy): domain Bacteria; phylum Actinomycetota; class Acidimicrobiia; order Acidimicrobiales; family Ilumatobacteraceae; genus Ilumatobacter_A. Next base: position 13,317 of record JBCDAK010000104.1, on the reverse strand, counting down.
CCTCGCCGTCGATCACCGCGACGGCGTCGGACGGATGGTCCTCGATGATTCGCGCCAAGTTCACCGGCGCTGAGTATGACACGCGACACACGAGCGCGCTCCGTCGGTCGGACACGACCGGGGCGACTTCGGTACGTTCGCGCCGTGGGCACCTCGACGACCGGACCGATCGATGCCGAGGCTCTCCGGCGGCGCTACGCCGAGGAACGCGCCAAGCGACTCCGAGTCGACGGCAACGATCAGTACATCGAGGTCGCCGGCGTGTTCGCCGACTACGCGGTCGATCCGTACGTCGACCGCTCGACCGAGACGTACGCCCGGACCCCCATCACCGACCACGTGACGGCACTGTTCGTCGGCGGCGGGTTCGCCGGGCTGCTCACGTGCGCCCGACTCAAGGAGGCGGGAGTCGACGTCCGGCTCGTCGAGAAGGGCGGCGACGTCGGCGGCACGTGGTACTGGAACCGATACCCCGGCGCGCAGTGCGACACCGCCGCGTTCGTCTACCTCCCGCTCCTCGAGGAGACGGGCCACATGCCCTCCGAGAAGTACACCCACCAGCCCGAGATCCTCGACCACTGCCGGCGGATCGCCGACCACTTCGACCTCTACGACGACGCGCTGCTCTCCACCACCGTCACGCCGGTCGACTGGGACGACGAGGCGCAGCACTGGATCGTGTCGACCGACCGCGGCGACCGGATGAGCGCGAAGTACGTCGCGCTCGGGACCGGTCCTCTCCATCGTCCGAAGCTGCCCGCCATCGACGGGATGACGTCGTTCGCCGGGCACTCGTTCCACACGTCACGATGGGACTACCAGTACACGGGCGGCGACCCCGACGGCTCGCCGATGACGGGCCTCGCCGACAAGCGGGTCGGCATCATCGGCACCGGCGCCACCGCGGTCCAGTGCGTGCCGCACCTCGCTCGGTCCGCGCAGGAACTGTTCGTGTTCCAGCGCACCCCGTCGTCGATCGACACCCGGAACAACCACGACATCGACCCCGACTGGTTCGCCACCCTCGAGCCGGGATGGCAGGCCGAGTGGATGGACAACTTCACGGTCCTGCAGACCGGCGGATTCGCCGACGAGGACCTCGTGAAGGACGGTTGGACCGACATCTCGCAGCGCATCCGCGACCGCGTGCTCGCCGGACCGAACCCCGAGTTCACGCCGGCGGCGCTCCGCCGGGCCTACGAGGACTCCGACGACGAGAAGATGACCGAGATCCGGGCGCGGGTCGACGAGGTCATCGACGACGACGCCACCGCACATGCGCTCAAGCCGTGGTACCGCCAGCTGTGCAAGCGGCCGTGTTTCCACGACGAGTACCTCCAGTCGTTCAACCGCCCCAACGCCCACCTCGTCGACACCGACGGTCGGGGGGTCGATCGGATCGACGAGACCGGGGTCTGGGTCGGCGACGACCACTACGAGCTCGACGTCATCATCTACGCGTCGGGATTCGAGGTCGGCACCGACTTCGCCCGCCGGAGCGGGTTCGAGACCACCGGACGCGACGGCCAGACGCTGACCGAGACCTGGGCCGACGGCATGCAGTCGCTGCACGGCATCCACGTGCACGGCTTCCCCAACCTCTTCCTCGTCCAGCCGACCCAGGGCGCGAACCTCATCTCCAACGTTCCGCACAACCTCACCGAGTCGGCGCGCACGATCGCCCGGATCGTCGAACACGCCGAGGCGGTCGGCGCCGCCGAGGTCGAGGTCACGGCCGAGGCACAGGACGCGTGGATCGCCTTCCTCGATTCGAGCGAGCGGCGCATGCTCGCCGACCCCACGTGCACACCCGGCTACTACAACAACGAGGGCCACGACTCGGGACGGCGCGGCCGGCTCAACATGCTCGGCCATCCGGAGGGCCCGGTCGCCTACTTCGCGTACATCGATCGGTGGCGCGCGTCAGGTGACTTCGAGGGCCTCCGGATCGAGTGACGCGACGCCCCGTCAGCGTTCGAGGAGATCGAACAGCAGGTCGGGCCGCGTGACGGCGAGGTGGTGGTCGGCGCCGTCGACCTCCACCAGCCTCGCCCGGCGCGCCACCGCCGTCAGCGCCGTCCGATCGACGAGGTCGTCGACGGTTCCGTGGAAGACCGTGACGGGCACGTCGACATCGAACAGCGACACCCAGTCGACGTCGAGCAGGAAGTCGTCGATCACCGTCTCGTACGCCGACCACGACTGCACCACACTGCGCCGACTGACCGGGACCGGGATCCGTGGCGCGACCCAGGCGGTCAGCAGACCGGCCGACGTCGGGTGGCGGACCATCCACTGCGACGCCCGGTAGGACCAGTCGGTCCCGAACTGGTGGAGGCGGGTGGTCAACCCGAACGGTCGCCACCGATCGGCGTCGTCGGCGTCCCCGACCGGCGATCTGACCGGGGGTGACCAGAGCACCACCTCGGTCACTCGAGTCGCGTGCCGCGCCGCGAACGCGAGCGCCACGGCGGCGCCGGTCGAATGGCCCGCGATCACCAGACGCCCTCCTCCGGCGCCGATGGCGTCGAGGCCGCGCTCGATCGCTCCGACCTGGGCGTCGAGCGAGAAGTCGTGGCGTTGCTCGTCGAGCGAGCGTCCGAATCCGAGCAGGTCGGGCAGGACCAGTCGACGGGTCCTGCCGATGCCCTCGTACAGATCGCCGAAGTAGTCGGCGGTCGCGCCCAGCCCGTGCACGAGGACGACCGCAGCCGGCTCGTCGGGGCCGAGACGATCGGAGACCGACCCACCCTCGAGCATGCCGAGACCACCGCTGACGCGTCCGGGGTACGTGCTCGGATTCCAGCTGGCCACGAGATCCGACCGCCGGTGCCGGACCTCCCACGAGATCAGGCCGACGATGGCGATCGCGAGGACGACAGCGACGAGGGTCAGGAGGATGGTCACCAGATGGAAGGGCGCGGCATGATCGGGGTCGACGTCACCGCCCGCCGCGCGCAGTCTGGCACCGCACACCACGGAACCGGCCGCGTTTCGGTCGATCACGGCGGGCGACGCAGGTCACCCTCACCCGCGCGCTGCGCCGAACGGCGTGACGCCATCGGAGCGAGGCGCGCTTGTAGCGTCTCGGGCCGTGCGGAACCCTCTGGTGATCGGCGTGCTTCGCGCGCCCCGACGCGTCTGCGGTCGCCGGGTCCCGGTCCTCGTGGCGACCGCTGCGCTCGGTCTCGCGGTGTTCCCCTTCGGCTCCTCGCCGGCGCGCGCCGACCACGGTGACGAGGCAGCAGCCCAGGCGGCTCGCGAGATCCAGGCGGCACGAGACCGCGCCAACGCTGCCGCCCAGGCTCTGTTCGATGCCGAGTCGCGCATCGATGCACTGTCCATCGAGATCGCGCAGACCGAGCAGGAGCTCGCCGAACTCGAGTCGGAGCTGAGCGAGGTTCGGTCGGCACTCGAGTTCGAGGCGGCACGTCGCTTCACCCAAGCCGATGCCGACGACATCCCGCTGTTCGTCGACATGGATGACGTCAACGACGACCTGTACGTCGAGGTCCTCGCCGCGTTGTCGACCGAGTCGGCCCGCTTCGACATCGACGACCTCGACGCGGTCCTGCTCGACGTCGACGAAAAACGCTCCGAGCTCGGGGACCAGCAGGAGCAGGCTGCACAGGAGAGCGAGACCTTCGCTGCCCTCGAGGCCACGGCCGAGGCCGAGATCATCCGGCTCGAGGAGATCGAGGCGCAGCGGCTCATCGACGAGGCGGTCGAACACGAACTCGAGCGCCAACGTCGCGAGCGCGCCGCCCGCGAGGCGGCCGAGCGTGCAGCGGCCGAGGAGGCCGCGGCAGCCGAAGCGGAGGCCGCGGCAGCCGCTGCCGAGTCGGCGCGGTCGACTTCGAACGCATCGAACTCCGGCTCGTCGGGGTCGTCCGGTTCGTCCGGTTCGTCGTCGAACTCGGGATCGGGGTCGACGGGAGGTTCGGCACCTCCGTCCGATCCCACGCCGCCCGCGTCCGCCGGCTCGGGAATGGTGTGCCCGATCGCCTCTCCGTACGCCTTCGCCGACACGTGGGGTGCTCCCCGATCCGGCGGCCGAACCCACAAGGGCGTCGACATGATCTCGCCCACCGGAACGCCGATCATCGCCACGGTCGCCGGCCGCGTGAGCTTCTCGCAGAACTCTCTCGGCGGGAACGCCGCCTGGCTCTACGGCAACAACGGGACCGCGTACTACTACGCCCACCTCAGCGCATACGAGGGTTCGAGTCGCAACGTCGGTCGCGGCGAGGTCATCGGCTACAACGGCCAGACCGGCAATGCCGGGACACCCCACCTCCACTTCCAGGTGCATCCGGGTGGCGGCCAGGCGGTGAACCCGTACCCGTACGTCCGCAACGTGTGCTGACACCTCGGCCGACGGCTCGGATCCCGTCCGTCCGATCTGAGATGCTGGGTCGATGATCAGCGAGACGCTCGACATCTCCGCGGCCGACTTCCACGCGGGGACGGGATGGGAGATCAAGCCCGAGGGTGCCTGTAAGGGTGAGGTGTGCGTCCCGCTCCCCGACGGATACTCCGCCGAACACGCTGCCGAGCGGCTCGGAATGGCCGTCGTGCGCGACGACGCATCGGGTCTCGTGGCGGTCGGCCCCGAGTCACTGACCGGCCGAGCACTGGTCACCGCCGAGGCGCCCGAGGTGGTGCTTCCCGACCTCGACGGCAACGAGTTCCACCTCTCGTCGCTGCGGGGCAAGAAGGTGGTCGTCGTCGCCTGGGCGCCGTATTGAGGCTGCCGCTACGACCTGCCCGGGTGGCAGGAACTGCGCGAGGAGCTGGCACCGAAGGGCGTCGAGATCGTGACGGTGTCGCTCGAGCTGAGCGACCCCGATGCGTCGCGACCGTTCATCGAGGCGGCGAATCCGACCCACCCATCGCTCCTCGACCCGACGCACCAGCTCGATGCGCTGTTCGGAGTGATCAACATCCCCAACGTGTTCTGGATCGACGAAGAGGGGGTCATCGTCCGACCGCCCGAGCCCGGCTGGCCACCGAGCGATCACTATCCCGAGTGGCTCCGCGGGATGCTCGACGAACGCGACGCAGCGGCCCAGGCTCGGGCCGACGAGGTCGAGGCCGATGATCCGGCGCTCGCCGCCAAGATCCGGGGCGGGCAGGACAAGGCGAAGTACGTCGCGGCGCTGCGAGATTGGGCCGAGAAAGGCTCCGACAGCGAGTACGCGATGTCCCCCGAGCAGGTGCTCGCTGCGTCGCAGGACCGTCCGGTCGGCAAGAGCGAGGGCGCGGCCCACTTCGAGCTGGCCAACCACCTCTGGCGGGCCGGGAACCACGACGCCGCGATCGCACACTTCAACGAGGCACACCGACTGCAGCCCGAGAACTGGACGTACAAGCGTCAGGCGTGGTCGCTCGTCGGCAACGAAGCTGCCGGCGGCGGCGAGATGGGCCGGTTCAACCAGTGGCCGGCTCCCGGTCAGGAAGACGACTGGCCCTTCGAAGGCGACTTCATGACCGAGTCCGGAGCCACCCCCGCCGGCGACTACTACCCGGCAACCATCTAGTCCCTCGTCCCGCCCGCCCGCCGCACGTCGCTCACTGTGCCTGCGGCGCACCGCTCGGTACCTGCAACCCGGCTGTTCTTTCGTACCGTTGGGCGCATGAGCTCCCCCCGTGACGAGTGGCAGGCCGCGTTCGACGACTCGCGGTTGCGTGACGACGACTACGCGACGATGTCGGGCATCCCGCTCGACCCCGTCTACGGGCCCGACGACGGTGAGTTCCCCGGCGTGTACCCGTACACCCGCGGACCCTACGCCTCGATGTACCGGTCGAAGCTCTGGACGATGCGGATGTTCGCCGGGTTCGGCACCGCCGACCAGACGAACCAGCGGTTCAAGGAGATCATCAAGGCGGGCGGCTCGGGACTGTCGACGGCGTTCGACATGCCGACCCTGCTCGGACTCGACTCCGACGATCCCATGTCGCTCGGCGAGGTCGGACGATGCGGCGTGGCGGTCGACTCGCTCGCCGACATGGAGGACCTCTACGCGGGCATCGACCTGGGTGACATCACCACGTCGATGACGATCAACTCGCCGGCGGCACCGATCTTCGCGATGTTCATCGCGAACGCCGAGAAGGCCGGCATCAACCGCGCCCGCCTGGGCGGCACCCTGCAGAACGACATCCTGAAGGAGTACCAGGCGCAGAAGGAGTTCGTGTTCCCGCCTCGCCAGTCGATGCGACTGGTGCGCGACACGATCCAGTTCACCGCCGCCGAGATGCCGCGATGGCACTCGATCTCGATCTCCGGGTACCACATCCGCGAGGCGGGCTCGACCGCGGCCGAGGAGCTCGCGTTCACGATCGCCAACGGCTTCGCCTATGTCGAGCTCGCGCTGCAGGCGGGCCTTCCCGTCGACGCCTTCGCGCCACGGCTGAGCTTTTTCTTCAACGCCCACATCGACTTCTTCGAGGAAATCGCGAAGATGCGGGCCGCTCGTCGCATCTGGGCCCGGTGGATGAAGGAGCGCTACGGCGCCGAGCTCGACCGGTCGATGCAGCTCCGGTTCCACACCCAGACCGCCGGCGTGTCGCTGACCGCACAGCAACCCGAGGTCAACATCGTGCGCACCGCGATCGAGGCGCTCGCCGGTGTGCTCGGCGGCACGCAGAGCCTGCACACCAACTCGATGGACGAAGCGCTCGCGCTGCCCACCGACAAGGCGGCGCGGATCGCGCTGCGCACCCAGCAGGTCATCGCGCACGAGACGAAGGTGGCACACGTCGCCGATCCGCTCGGCGGGTCGCACTTCGTGGAGGAGCTCACCGACGAGATGGAGCGCCGGGCGGAGGAGATCTTCTCGAAGCTCGACGAGTTCGGAGACGGGTCGATCCTCGAGGGTGTCATCAAGGGCATCGACGAGAACTGGTTCCAGGGGCGGATCGCCGACTCGGCCTACGAGCTCGAGCGGAAGTTCAACGAGGGCAAGCGGGCCATCGTCGGCGTCTCCGACTTCCTCGACGGCAACGACGAGATGCTCGACATCCTCCAGATCACCAACGAGGACGAGGCACGTCAGAAGCAACGTCTCGACTCCGTCCGCGGTGACCGCGACGGCGAGGCGGTCGAGAAGGTCCTGGCGAAGCTCGCCGCGGAGGCCGCTGACCCCGAGATCAACCTGATGCCGACGCTGATCGAGGCATCGCACGTGTACGCGACCCTGGGCGAGATCATGTCCACTCTCGCCGGCGTGTTCGGCCGGCACGTCGAGGTCCCGACCATCTGAGCCGAGCGGCCGGCTTCCGGTTCGCTCAACTCCGGGGCGATGCCGACCGATTCAGCATCCATGGGCTCCGGCGCGGCGCGCACCTCGGTCGACGAGACCGCGCGCTGCGACACTCTCCTCCGTGATCTCGCCGGCGGCGATCTGGACCGCGAGCTGGAGATCGTCCTCACACTCCTCCGGCGGGTCCCGTGCCTCGTCTTCATCAAGGACGTCGACTGCCGATTCGTGTTCGCGAACGAGATGATGTTCCGCAGCTTCGGGTTCTCGGCGGAGCAGCAGATCCTCGGGCTGTCGGATCACGACATCCATCCACCCGAGCTCGCGGCGACCTACGCCGAGACCGACCGCGAGATCCTCGCAACCGGCCGACCGAAGTTCGTCGACGCCGAGCGGCAGATGCGGCTCGACGGAACCGTCGAGATCGTGCGGACCGCCAAGCTGCCCATCTGCGACCGCTCGGGGAGGGTGGTCGGACTGATGGGCTACTCGGCGAGTCTCACCGAGCCGACACGTCTGACTGAAGCCCTCATCATCAGCGAGCAGCGCTACGCGCTCGCCGCCAAGGCCACTCGCGACGGGATCTGGGACCTCCACGTGCGGTCGAACGGGGTCGTCCTCAACCCCCGGGCAGCCGACCTGCTCGGGATGACGGTCCACGACGAGCCGGTCGACGGCGACACGATTCTCGAGGCGCTGCTGCCGGGCCACGCCGACCGGCTCCGTGATGCGATCACCCGCGTCATCGTCGACCCCACCGAGGAGCTCCGACTCGACGTCGCACTCGACATCGACGGGGAACCTCGCACCGTCGAGCTCGTCGCCACGGCGGTGGTCGTCGACGGTCGGTGTCTCCGAGTCGTCGGTTCGGCGGCCGACATCACCGCCGAGCGGGAACGCGAGCGTGAGCTGTTCCACCAGGCCACCCACGACGATCTGACCGGACTGCCCAATCGACGAGCTCTGATGGCACAGCTCGCCGAGGGATCGGGCCACCTGCTCTACCTCGACCTCGACTCGTTCAAGACCGTCAACGACTCGCTGGGCCACCACGCGGGCGACGAGTTGCTCATCGGCGTCGCCCGTCGCCTGACGTCGCTCGCCTCGGAAGCACAGCTCCTCACCGTCGGCCGGTTCGGCGGCGACGAGTTCGCCGTGCTGGCGCCGTCGTCCAGCTCCGACAAGGCAGCGCTCCTGGCGACACGCATCGCGACGTTGCTCTCCACCCCGTTCCGCATCTCGGGCGTCGACATCTACACGACCGTCAGCGTCGGCATCGTCCGGTTCGACGCCGCCGACGACCCGGCCGGAGTCCTCCGCGACGCCGACATCGCGCTGTACGACGCAAAGGCCGCGGGAAAGGCACGGGCCAGCGTGTTCCGGACCGAGATGCGAGACGCAGCCGCCGAGGCGCTCGACCTCGGGATGCGGATCCGCAAGGCGGTCGAGCACCTCGACTTCGAGCTCAACTACCAACCGATCGTCAGCGCCGACAGTCGCAAGATCACCAGCGTCGAGGCGCTCCTTCGGTGGGCCCCGCCCGGACGCCCGCTCGAAGCACCGTCGCGGTTTCTCCCCTACCTCGAGGAGACCAAGCTCATCGCGTCCGTCGGTCGGTGGGTCGTCGACGAGGCGTGCCGGCAACTGGCCGACTGGCGCCGTCGCGATCCAGCGATGGCGAACGTCCGGATGTCCATCAACGTCTCGCGGGTCCAGTTCGAGACGGGAGGACTCGCCCGCACGGTGTTCCAGGCCATCGACGAGCACGGACTCGGGCCCGGAGACGTCATCGTCGAGATCACCGAGACCGCGATCGGGAGCGGAACGCCACAGCTCACCGAACAACTGAGCGAGTTGCGTCGGCGTGGGGTTCTCATCGCGATGGACGACTTCGGCGTCGGTCAGTCGTCTCTCGCGATGCTGTGCGACATGCCACTCGACGTCCTCAAGATCGATCGGAGCTTCACCCGGCGGATCCTCGATCGCACCGGCGACCCCGTGATCCGTTCCATCCTCGACCTCGCTCGCGAACTCGGACTCGAGACGGTCGCCGAGGGTGTCGAACTCGACGAGCAGGCGCGGTGGATGACCGCGAACGGCTGCGTGCACCTGCAGGGGTACCTGCTCGGCCGACCGGTCCCGGCGGGTGACGTCCGGGTGCACGGCTTGCGGCGTCTCGCGGGGTCGCGAACCCCACGGTCGACGCTCGACGCCTGATCAGGGTCGGGGGGTGTCGGCCTCGGTGGGGATCACACCGTCGCCGGCCCCCAACACCGACTGCTCGATGTCGATGACGTTGCCGGTGGTCATGCCCGAGTCGTCGGACAGCAGGAAGGCGATGGTGTTGGCCACCTCCCATGGCTTGACGAGGCGCCCGAGCGGTCGGGCGGCCTCGGCGATCTCGAGCCAGTTCTCCGGGGCTCCGTCCTCGTTCATCTGGATGTGGTGCTCGCTCTCGGTGTCCATCCAGCCCGGATTCACCTGGTTGACCCGGATGTGATGACGCATCAGGCTGAACGCGAGATTCTTGGTCATCACGGCGAGCGCAGCCTTCGACATCGAGTAGCTCGTGAGCTTCGACGCACCTCCGTGGCCCGCGACCGAGCCGACGTTGACGATCGACCCACCGGTGCCGGCCGCGACCATGTGCCGAGCCGCCGCCTGGATGAGGAACATCGGGGCGCGGGCGTTGATCGCCATCATTCGATCGAAGTGCTCGATCGTGTCGGAGAAGATGGTGCCCCGCGTGGTGAGTGCAGCGACGTTGACCACCCCGCTCACCGTGCCGAACCGTTCGATGCAGGCGTCGACCACGGACGCCGGTGCATCGGGCTGGGTCATGTCGGCCCGTACGAAGAGCGCGGGTGATCCCGCCTCGGTCAGTTCCGCGGCGAGGGCCTCGCCGCGCTCGGCCGATCGACCGGCGAGCACGAGTCCGTCGGATCGGTCCTCGGCGAGTCGTCGCGCGACGGCCTCTCCGAGGCCCTGGGTTCCGCCGTTGATGATGGTGACCGACACGGCGCGCGGGACGGGCCGGGGTCAGTCGCTCGCCGGGAGGACCTTGGCCTCCTTGAGCACGAGCAGCTCGCCACCGAGCGCCGGCGCGCCGTCACCCGGCTTGGTGCACAGCAGCTCGATCGTGTCGTCCGCGTCGACGTAGCGCTTGCCCATCTGCGTCCCGCCGTCATGGCCGTCGGCGACGGCGCCGTCGGCCGGTCGCTCCGACGCCGACGCGACCGGCTCTGCACCGCCGATGGTCAACTCGACGTCGCCGCCCGGCGCCTTGACGGCGATCATCTCGGTGGCGCACACGGCGCTGAACAGACGGGCTCCCGGACGCAGACTCGTGGCCATCCCGAGAGTGTCGCGCACGCCTCCGCACCGCACCGAGACCACCACGATGTCGGATAGTGCCCGTCGCTCCCCGAGCTTCCTAGGGTCCGGGGGATGAGCTCACTCCCCGATTCGTTCCGAGCGTTCCAGGCGGTGACCGACGGAGACGAAGTCGACCGCGGTGTGATCGACATGGCACCTGGCGACCTTCCCGGCGATGGCGTCCTGGTCGAGGTGCACTGGTCGAGCGTCAACTACAAGGACGGCCTCGCGTCGACGCCGGCCGGACGAGTCGCCCGAATCTCGCCGCTCGTGCCCGGCGTCGACCTCTCCGGCGTGGTCGTCGACGGAACCGATGCGTTTCCGTCCGGTACCGAGATCGTGGCCCACGGCGAGACCATCGGCGTCGCTCGGCACGGCGGCTACGCACGCTTCGCCCGCGTCCCCGAACACCTGCTCGTGGCCGTGCCCGACGGACTCTCGATGCGCGACACGATGGTCATCGGGACGGGCGGATTCACGTCGGCGCTGTCGGTCGCAGCGCTCCAGGACCACGGCATCGGGCCCGAGTCCGGTCCGGTCCTCGTGACCGGTGCGACCGGTGGTGTCGGATCGACCGCTGTCGACCTGCTCGCGAACCTCGGCTACGAGGTCGTGGCCAGCACCGGGAAGGTCGACGCCCAGCGCGAGTACCTCACGTCGCTCGGCGCCTCCGACGTGATCGACCGCTCCGAGCTCTCCGAGGAGTCGAAGCGACCGCTCCAGTCGACCCGATGGGCCGGCGCCGTCGACTGCGTGGGCGGCACCACCCTCGCCAACGTGCTCGCCCAGACGAACTACGGCGGATCGGTCGCTGCGTCCGGCCTGACCGGCGGAGCGGGGCTGCCGACCACCGTGATGCCGTTCATCCTCCGGGGAGTGAACCTGCTCGGCATCGACTCGGTCGAGCTCCCGATGGAGCGACGTCGCGAGATCTGGCGTCGCCTCGGCGGTGACCTCCGACCGTCGCACCTCGACGCGATCGGCCACGACATCGCGTTGGACGACCTCGACGCTGTGCTCGCCGACATCCTCGCGGGCAAGGCCACGGGCCGCAGCGTGGTCGACCTCACCCGAGAGCACGGAGGCTGACCGGTGTTCGAGCCGGCGTTCGACGACTCGTCGATCCTCCCACCGCCACCCGACGGCGCCCTTCCGATCCTCCACGACCGGGAGTACCGCGTACGGGCGTTCCGGTTGGCCGAGGATCGGATCCTGATCCAGGGAGCGGTGCGCGACCAGAAGCCGCCGGGTCTGTACATCCGCACCGATCCCGATCCGATCACCGTGCACCACATGCAGCTGGCGATCGAGGTGGCGTTCCCGGCGCTCGAGATCGTCGCGGTGACGACGCAGTTCGAGTCGTTCCCGAGCGAGACCTGCCCGTCGATCATCGGCCACTACGACGAACTCGTCGGGCTGTCGATCGCCCGCGGATTCACGCACAAGGTCCGCGATCTGTTCGGCGGACCGAAGGGCTGCACCCACACGACCGCACTGCTCCAGGCGATGGCGCCCGTCGCGGTGCAGTGCTTCTGGTCGATGCGTGCCGCCGGGGCGGCGCTGGCCGGCGACACCGACGAGATCGGCATCGGCATCGGTGGCGAAGGAGTGGATCCCGACGATCAGTCGTGGCGGATCACGATCGACTCGTGTCACGTCTGGGCGTCCGACGGTCCGGCGGTGGCGGCGCGGGAGGCCGGCGAACCCTGGCAGGTGCCGGTGTTCCTCCGCACCCGCCTCGACGACCTGGGGATCGACACGCCCTGACCCGTACGTCCCGACACACGGGGATGCACCGGACGACCGCGGCCGCGAACAGCACGTTTCGTGCCCGGCACCAGATGTGCTGTTTCATGGAGGGACAGATCGGGGGGTCGATGAGCGAGACCGAGCAGACGCAGATCGATGTCGACGTGGTGGTCGTCGGCGCCGGCATGGCGGGCCTCTACCTGCTGCACCGGTTGCGGGAGATGGGGCTGTCGGCGCGCTGCGTCGAGACCGGCCACGACGTCGGCGGCACCTGGTACTGGAACCGGTACCCGGGCGCACGCTGTGACGTCGAATCGCTCGACTACACGTACACCTGGGACCCGGAACTCGACCAGCAGTGGTCGTGGTCCGAGAGGTACGCGACGCAGCCCGAGATCCTGCGGTATCTCGAGTTCGTCGCCGACAAACACGACCTGCGGCGCGACGTCACGTTCTCGACCCGCGTCGACCACGCCACCTGGGACGATGCCACGGCGACGTGGGCGGTCGACGTGTCGCCGGCGGGTCATGGTGAGACCAACCGTGCCGGCGAGACGATCCGCTGTCGGTGGTACGTCATGGCGACCGGATGTCTGTCGGCACCGAAGGACCCCGACATCGAGGGGGCCACGACGTTCGGCGGCGAGGTGTACGTCACCGGCCGGTGGCCACACGAGGGTGTCGACTTCTCGGGCAAGCGCGTCGGCGTGATCGGCACGGGATCGTCGGCCATCCAGTCGATCCCCCACATCGCCGCCGAGGCCGACGAGCTCGTGATCTTCCAGCGGACACCCAACTTCTCGATCCCAGCGCACAACGGTCCCCCGCGGCCCGACAAGCGGGCGCGCATCGACGGGCGGGTCGACGAGTACCGGCACGAGGCGCGGTACTCGTCGGCCGGCGTGCCGCGCGACATCCCCGCCGAGGG
>JBCDAK010000103.1:0-16069 GCA_039185545.1 Actinomycetota bacterium | reverse complement strand
GCCTCGGTCGTGGCGATCTCCTGCATCCGGCCTGCGTACATCACCCCGATCCGATCGGCGCGCCCGCGGGCCACACCGAGATCGTGTGTGATGAGGATCATCGACATGTTCCGGTCGCGTCGCAGCTCGTCGAGCAGGTCGAGGATGGCCTTCTGCACGGTCACGTCGAGCGCGGTGGTCGGCTCGTCGGCGATGAGCAGGCGAGGTTCGCACGCCAGGGCCATTGCGATGACGACACGCTGACGCATTCCACCCGACAGCTCGTGCGGATACTGCCTGAGACGCTGCTCGGGCGACGGGATGTGGACCTGCTTCAGCAGGGCGATCGCGCGGTCGCGCGCCTCGGACTTCGACACGTCGAGGTGATATCGCATGGATTCGGTGAGCTGCGCGTCGATGCGCTTCACCGGGTTGAGCGAGGTCATCGGGTCCTGGAAGACCATCGCGACCTCGACCCCGAAGAAGTGCTTGCGCTCGGCCTTCGTGAGCTGATCGATGTCGCGACCGCCGATCCTGATCGATCCGCTCCGTGTGCCGTTGCCGGCGAGCAGGTTCATCAGCGTGCGCGAGAACACCGACTTGCCCGACCCCGACTCGCCGACGATGGCGAACGACTCGCCCTCGGCGAGCTGCAGCGAGACGCCGTCGACCGCACGCAGCGTGCCCGACGGCGTGGAGAAGTCGACCGCGAGGTCGTCGACCTCGAGCATGACCGGACCGGACGTCATGAGATCCCCGCCTCCCGGATGTCGTACCGCTTGAGCAACTGGTCGCCGACGAAGTTGAGCGAGAGCACCGTAAGGAAGATCACCAGGCTCGGCATGGCGACCATGTGCGGCGTCTCGGCGAACTGGTTGCGTCCTTCGGCGATGATCTTGCCCCAGGTGATGGTGGGCGCCTCGACGCTGAGACCGAGGAACGACAGCGTCCCCTCGACCACGATGATGATGCCGGTGGTGAGGAACGCGAACGACACCATGGTCGGCATCACGTTGGGCAGCACCTCGCGGAACAGGATCGACGTCCGTTTGACACCGAGCACCTGCGCGGCCTTGACGTACTCGCGGTCGGCCACCTGGAGCGTGCTCGCCCGGACGATGCGGGCGAGCGCCGGGATGGCGAGCAGCGACAGTGCGCCGATGACCGTGATGAGTGACTGACCACGGATCGTCACGATGAAGATCACGAGCAGCAGAGCGGGGATCGAGAGGGTGACGTTGATGATGATGCGGACCACCGAGTCGACCCAACCGCGGTAGTAGCCGGCGACGAGGCCCATTCCGCCGCCCACACCGATGCCGATCACGGTGACCGAGAAGCCGACGAGCAGCGAGATCTGCCCGCCTTCGACGACCTGCGAGAACACGTCCTGTCCGAAGGTGGCCGTCCCGAAGATGTTGCTCCACGACGGGCCGGCGGCCAGGTTGGTCGGGTCGATCTCGGTCGGGTCCTTCAGGCCGGGCAGGGAGTCGCCGAACAGCCAGCCGAGGATCGTCACGCTCACGACGATGATCAGCCAGCTGACCGAGAACCGGTACAACCACCCCGAACTCGACTTCTTCGCCGGATCGGAGGCGACGGCCTCCGCGGCCTCGCCGCTCTCGACGTGGATCTCCTGGGCGACGTTGGTCATCGTTCGTCGTCGGCTTTCACGCGGGGATCGACGGCGGTGTACAGCACGTCGATGACGGTGTTGGTCAGGATGAAGAGCGCAGCCACGAGCGCGACGAGAGTCTGCACGGCGAAGAACTCACGACGGGCGAACGCGGCGATCAGGTAGCTGCCCATGCCGTCGAAGTCGTAGATGAACTCGACGACGATCGCTCCGTTGACGAGCTGCGCGATGTTGAGACCGAGAACCGTGATGAGCGTGACGGTCGACGGTCGCAACACGTGTCGCAACAGGATGTGGGTGTTCGACATGCCCTTCGCCTTGGCGACCGACACGAAGTCCTGCTGCAGGTTCTGGATCATGTCGGCGCGCAGCAGACGGAGGTACACGGGTGCCGCGGCGAGACCGAGCACGAGCGCCTCGAGCCAGATCGAGCCGATGTGGGCGCCGACGCCCGCACTCCACGGCTCGTACCCGGGGAGCAGGGTGTACCAGTCGCGCTCGATGGCGAACGCGTACCGCAGCGACTCGCCGAGCACGAAGACCGGGATGGACAGCAGCGCGAACGCGAGGAAGTTGGTGGCGGTGTCGGCCTGTCGGCCGCCCTTGAAGAAGTGGAAGATGCCGACCGGGATCAGCACGGCGATCGCGAAGACCGAGGTGAGTTTCCATCCGCCGACGAGACCGATGAGCAACAGCAGCCCGACACCGAGCGGCAGCAGCCAGGAGGGCAACGATCGGCGACCGGGTCGACCGGCCTGGTACGCCGACCAGATTCCGAGCGGAACCGCGATGATCAGTGCGAGGAGCTGGCTGTAGAGGAAGAGCCAGGCCGTGCGCGGCATCCGCTGACGCAACTCGTCGCTCAGCAGTTCCTCGTTGCGGTAGAAGGCGAGCCCGAGATCGCGGTCCCACACGATCTGCTTGGCCCACTTGACGTATTGAACGACGACGTTGTCGTCGAGGTTGCGATCGTCGACGCACTCGTTCACCCGGTCGACGTCGGTCGCCGCAGTCCCGAGCGCGGTGATGCACGGCTGCGCGTTCCGTGACACGCCGAGTTCGTCGAGCGCCTGTCGGGTGCTCTCGTCGCCGCTGGTGAACTGCAGCATCACCGACACGGCGAACGTGACGATGACGAGCACGACCAGTGCGCCGCCGAGGCGCTTGAGGGCGAACCTCCACCCCGCCGCGCGGACGATCCACACGCACAGGGCCACGAAAGCCAGGAGGACGATGATGCCGATCATGTTGTGCGGCCTGGGTGACCGGGGGAAGCGGTCGATCCGCTCCCCCCGGGTCACCAAGAGCTCAGGTCCGACTCAGGACTGGATCCACGCCTCGTGGAGGAACAGCCGTCCGGCGTTCAACCCGACCGTGCGGGTCTCGCCGGCGAGCGTCACCACGTTGACACCGAAGGTGTCGGAGGCGACCGGGTTGTTCCACTGGTTGACGTTGAGCCAGAGGTTGTAGACGTTCTCGGCGAACAGCTGGTTGATCTGCTGACCGATGGCGTCGAGCTCGCCGGGATCGTCGGTGGCCCACGACTGGAAGAGCAGATCGTCCATCGCCGGGTCGACGATGCGACCGAAGTTGAGCGCCAGTCCCTCGGAGTGGCGGCTGTGCCACCACACGAACTCGAGACCCGGGTTGCCCTGGCCGTGGTTGCGCCACAGGAACGTCTCGAAGTCGCCGGTGATCGCCCGGGTGATGAGCTCCGACTGGTCGAACTGGTCGATGTTGACGTTCAGTCCGCAGTTGTCGGCCCACATCTGGGCGAACAGCTCCGCCGTGAGCAGGTTCGACGGCACGTTGGTGGTGCCGTAGTTGATCACGTCGGGGCGCCCGACCTCGTCGAAGAGCGCGTTGCCGGCCGCTGCGTCGAACTGCGGGAAGCCCGGGTCCTCCATGAACCCGGCCGCACCCTCGGCGAACGGACCGTTGGCGAGGTCGTCGCCCGGCGCTCGCAGCTGCAGGTAGAGGTCGCGATCGGTGCAGAGAGCCAGCGCCTCACGCACCTGGGGATCGTCGAACGGCGGCTTCGAGTTGTTGAACATGAGGTATGTGGTCTCACGGTCGGGGCCGCGAGGCGCCACCGAGTTCCCGGCGTCGATCCAGTCGCCGTTCCAGAACTCGCGGTTCTCACCGAAGCTGTCGAGGTTGACGTGTGCGTCACCCGCTTCCATCGCCGCCCGACGTGCCTGCACGTCGGGGTTCGGACGGAAGTCGATGCCGTCGAGGTACGGAAGCGCCTCGCCGTTACCGTCGGTGCGCCAGTAGTCCGGGTTCGCGTCGAGGACGGTGACCTCGTCACGCACCTGGTCGACCATCTGGAACGGGCCCGTGCCGATCATCAGCGCCGAGGCCCGCTCGGGGTCGTCCCAGAAGCTCGGAGCGATGAGCCAGCCGGTGCGGCCCGACAGGTTGTAGCCGAACGTGGCGAACGGCTTGTCGAAGCTCACGACCACCGTGTTGGGATCGGCCAGCACGATCGACTCGGCCGGATCGCCACCGAGGAGCGGCGAGCCGTTGAGCAGATCGAGGAAGACCTGACCCTGCAGCGTGCCGCTCGCCATCTCGATGAGGCTGCGTTGCATGGCGGCGCCGTCGGCCGGCGTGCCGTCATGGAACGTGACGCCCTCGCGCATCACGAGCGTCCACTCGCTGAAGTCGTCGTTGACGCTGAACGACTCGAGCAGGAACGGCTGCACGACGTTGTTCTCGTCGACCATCATCAGCGTGTCGGCGACCTGGTTCATGACCGAGATGCACGACACCGCGCAGTTGGCGCCCGGGATGTCCCACGTGTCGGACTCGGCTTCGAGCAGTGCGACCAGGCGGCCGCCGCGTGTCACGTCGGCGGGTGCGCCGGCGTCGTCACCGGAGTCGTCCCCACCGGCGTCGTCACCACCATCGTCTCCGGAATCGTCTCCGCCGTCGTCACCGGAATCGTCGGCACCGTCGTCACCGGAATCGTCGCCGGCGTCGTCGCCACCGTCGTCTCCGGAATCGTCGGCGCCGTCATCGGCGGAGTCGTCGGCCCCATCGTCCCCGGAATCGGAGTCGTCGACGGCTTCGGTTGCGTCGTCACCGTCTTCGGAGTCGCCATCACTGCCACAGGCGGCCACGAAGAGCGCGCCGGCGAGCAGCGATGCCACGACACGTCGAGATCGGATCATCGGTTCCCCCTTCTGGTCCGGGTCCCCACTGGACCCGCCACTGCGGCCAGTATGTCACCCGTCACACCTGCCGGGGGAATCGCCCGACGATCACGAACTCACGTGTCAGGTGCGTTCGATCTCGACGTCCTCGTAGGTCTCGATGACGTCGCCGGGCTTCAGATCCTGGAAGTCATCGAGGCCGATGCCGCACTCGAAGCCCTCACGGACCTCGCGGACGTCGTCCTTGAATCGCTTCAGCGAGCTGATGCTGCCC
Source organism: Actinomycetota bacterium (assembly GCA_039185545.1). Lineage (GTDB taxonomy): Bacteria > Actinomycetota > Acidimicrobiia > Acidimicrobiales > Ilumatobacteraceae > Ilumatobacter_A. The sequence goes on along the minus strand of JBCDAK010000103.1, from coordinate 11,022 downwards.
TTCCAGATGATCGAGCCGTCACGCAGGAAGCGCACGCCCGAGCCGCGGGTGATGACACCCGAGGTGACGTAGCAACCGGCGATCGCACCGATCCGCGGAACCCGGAAGATCTCGCGAACCTCCGCCTCGCCGGTCACGACCTCTTCGAACTCGGGATCGAGCATTCCGACCATCGCCTGCTCGATGTCCTCGAGCAGCTGGTAGATGATCTCGTACGTCCGGATCTCGACGCCGGCCTTCTCGGCGGCCTTGCGGGCCTTGCCGTCGGGACGGACGTTGAAGCCGATGATCGTCGAGTTGGTCGCCTCGGCGAGCGTGATGTCGTTCTCGGTGATGCCGCCGACCGCACGCGACACGAACGACAACTCGACCTCGTCGCGATCGAGCTGACGCAGCGAACCGGTGACCGCCTCGAGCGACCCCTGCACGTCGGCCTTGACCAACAGGTTGAGCGACGCCTTCTCGCCCGTCTGGATCTGGGCGAAGATGTCCTCGAGCTTGGTGCCGGTCTTGACCCGGCTGTCCTCGCGGAGGTGCTTGGCCTTGAGCCGTTCTTCGCGGGCCTCGCCGACCGTGCGGGCGACCTTCTCGTCGGGAGCGACGCGGAACTCGTCGCCCGCCTCGGGGACACCCGACAGGCCCATGACCTGGACCGGGGTGGACGGGCCGGCGGTCTTGACCTGCTCGCCCTTGTCGTTGATCATCGCTCGGACGCGACCCCACGTCCCGCCGGCGACGATGGGGTCGCCCACGTTGAGGGTGCCCTTGTCGACGAGGATCGTGGCGACGGGGCCACGACCCTTGTCGAGCTGGGCCTCGATGACGATGCCCTTGGCCCGCCCCTCGGGGTTGGCCTCGAGCTCTTCGAGTTCGGCGACCACCTGGAGCTGCTCGATGAGGTCATCGACGCCCATGCCCTCGAGGGCCGACATCTCGACGACGATCGTGTCGCCACCCCACGCCTCGGGGACGAGCTCGCGCTCGGACAGCTCGGACAGCACACGCTGCGGATCGGCGTTCGCCTTGTCGATCTTGTTGACCGCCACCACGATCGGCACCTCGGCCGCCTTGGCATGGTCGATCGCCTCGTCGGTCTGCGGCATGACGCCGTCGTCGGCGGCGACCATGAGCACCACGATGTCGGTGGCCTCGGCGCCGCGGGCGCGCATCTGCGTGAACGCAGCGTGTCCCGGGGTGTCGAGGAACGTGACCGAGCCGAGCTCGTTGTGCACCTGGTACGCACCGATGTGCTGAGTGATGCCGCCGGCCTCGCCGTCGACCACGTTGGCGCCGCGGATGCGGTCGAGCAGCGTGGTCTTGCCGTGGTCGACGTGGCCCATCACGGTGATGACCGGCGGGCGGGCGTGGAGGTTCTCCTCGTCGTCGGTGTCGTCGAACAGCTTCTGCAGCTCGACCTCCTCCTGTTGGCCGGGCTCGACCAGGAGGATCTCGGCACCGACCTCGAGAGCGAACAGCTCCATCTGTTCGTCGGCGAGCGTCATGGTCGCGGTGACCATCTCGCCGTTGTTGAGCAGGAAGCGGACCACGTCGGCCGCGGTGCGGTTCAACTTGGGCGCGAACTCCTGGGCCGACACGCCGCGCTCGATGACGATCTCACCCTCGGGGACGGGAGCGTCGGACGCGGTGTACTGCGTGGCCTGAGGCTGCAGCTCGTCCTGATCGCGACGCCGACGACGCCGACCGCGACCTCTCGGCGGGCGACGACCGCCACCGGGACGACCGGGACCGCCGCCAGGACGACCGGGACCGCCGCCAGGACGGCCGGGGCCACCACCGGGGCCGCCGCCGGGTCGGTAGCCACCACCACCACCGCCTGGGCGGGCGCCACCGGGCCGGGTGGTCGGACGCGTCGGACGCGCCGAACCAGGGGGCGGGGGGATCGGCTTGCCCGACGGCGACAATGGGCGCGCGGCACCGGGAGGCGGGGGGATCGGCTTCCCCGACGGACTGACGGGCGTACGCGCCGCCGGCTTCGCGTCGGAAGTCGGCTCGTCGGCGGGGAGGCCGCTCGGATCGGGCGGCGGAGTGCCGTCGGCGCCCGGCCGAGCGCTCGAGATCACACGACGGCGCGGCTCGGGCGGCGGGGGCGGCGGCTTGGGCGCAGCCGGCTCCGGCGCCGTGGTGCCGGCGACCTTCGGGATGGGCTGGCCGGTCGCAGCGGCGACGACGGCGTCGGCCGCGGTGGGAGCACTCCGAACCGGGGCGGGCGCCGGGCGTGGCGCAGGCGTCGGCTCAGCGGCTGTGGCAGGAGCGGGAACGCGCGGCGCCGGACCGGGCGGCGGCGGGATGGGCTTGTCATCGGCCGCTGGCGCTGCTGCGCCGGCCGAACCGGGCTCGGTGTCGTCAGGCGTCTCGGTGGCCGCAGGCGCGGTCGACTCGTCCGCTGCCACGGCCGGCGCGTCGGGCGCGGGATCCGGGTCGGTGGGCGTCTCGGCGGGTGCTGCAGTGACCTCGTCGTCGGTGGACACCGCGGCCGTCTCGGCCACCGCCGCGGTGCTGACGGTCTTCTTGGCTGCGGCCTTCGTGCTCGCGGTCTTCTTGGCCGCGGTCTTCTTGGCCGCCGCCTTCTTCGTGGTGCTCTTCTTCTTGGCCGCCGCCTTCTTCGGCTTCGGCTCCTCGGGCTGTTCGTCGCGGGTCAGTCCCTCACGCTCGGCCTTGCGCCGGAGCATGTCGGCGTAGGCCTCCTGGAGCGACGACGACGGTCCCTTCGCTGCGACGCCGGCCGTCGACGCGAGGTCGAGCAGTTCGGCGTTGGTCATCCCGAGCTCCTTGGCGAGCTCGTGGATCCTGATCTTCTTCGCAGGCACTCTTCGATTCAACCTTTCCCTGTCGTCGTTCCCTCGTCCGGAGGCGCGTCTCTCGTCGGCTCACTCGTCAGCGCGACGAAGCGACCGACCTCTCTCCGGACTTCCTCGTGTTCTCTCGCGCCGACCCGACCACGCCACGCCCGGTCGAACCGCCGTGCACCGATGGCCGCCTCACAGCACTCGAGCACCGCCGATCGGCAGAGCCACGCACCCCGACCGCGACTCGAACCGTCGACTCGGATCGCGGAGCGCGCGCCATCACCCGACCGCGTGACGCGGACCAGGTCGGCGATCGGAAGCCGAAGACGGCAACCGATGCAGGTGCGGATCGGCGAGCGTGCATCAATCGTCAGAGCCCGCCTCGTCACTCGTGACCGCGTCGGCAGGCGTCTCGGCCGGAGCCTCGGCTGCGTCCTCTGCGGGTGTCTCGGCGTCGGCAGACGCGGCGTCCTCGACAGGCGCTTCGGTCTCGGCGTCGGCCTCGGCTTCTGCCGCCGCGCGCTGGGCGGCGGCCTCGGCGGCCTGCTGGTCCTGCCACGCGCTCTCGGAGATGACCGTGCCGTCGGCAGCGTGCCACTCCATCTCGCCCGTCTCGGCGTTGGCGACCCACTGCCCGTCGGCGTAGTCGACGTCTTCGGCGTCACGTCCGCCGGCGGGGACGCCCTCGGCGAGCTGCGTTTCGGAGCGAATGTCGACGCGAACGCCGGTGAGGCGAGCGGCGAGGCGTGCGTTCTGGCCTTCGCGGCCGATCGCCAAGCTCAGCTGATGGTCGGGCACGATGACGTCGGCCTGAGTGAGGTCGTCGGACAGATTGACCTGGGTGACCTTCGCCGGCGAGAGCGCCTTGGCCACGAAGTCAGGGAGGTCCTCGGAGAACGGAACGATGTCGATCTTCTCGCCGCGCATCTCGTTGACGACCATGCGGACGCGGCCGCCACGCGCGCCGACGCACGCGCCGACCGGGTCGACGTTGTGGTCGTTCGACCAGACGGCGATCTTCGTGCGGTGGCCGGGCTCGCGAGCGCACGCCTTGATCTCGACGATGCCGTCGGCGATCTCGGGCACCTCGAGCTCGAACAACCGCTTGATGAGGCCCGGGTGGGTTCGCGACACGACGATCTGCGGGCCCTTCGGTGTGCGACGGACCTCGACGATGTACGCCTTCTGACGCTCACCCTGCGGCGGCCGCTCGTACGGCACCTGCTCGGCCTGCGGCAGCAGCGCCTCGGCACGGCCGAGGTCGAGCAGCGTGTACCGGGCATCGGTCCGCTGGATGATGCCGGTCACGATGTCGCCCTCGCGGTTGGCGTACTCCTCGAACTTGCGCTCGGACTCGACCTGGCGGATGCCCTGGCTCATGACCTGCCGGAACGTCTGTGCGGCGATGCGACCGAGCTCGTCGCGCGACGGGGTGTCGTCGCGCTCGTTGACCCAGTTGCCGTCTTCGTCGACGTCGTAGGCCGTGAACGTGAAGTCGAGCGTGTCGGGATCGACGCTGACGACCACCTCGTCGGCGGCGTCGGGGCGGCGTTTGTAGGCCGCGGCGAGCGCTTCGACGAGCACGTGCAGGAGGGTGTCCTCGTCGAGTCCCTTGGCGACCGCCAGGGCTCCGATCGCCTCACGCATGTCGATGTCGGTCATGAACTCGCTGTCTCCTTCTCGCCGTTCTGCTTCGTGCCGCTCTTCTTGTTCTTGCCGGGGCCCTTGCCCGGCTTGGGCTTCGGACCCCACTCGAACACCGTGCGTGCCTTGTCGACGTCGGCGACGGCGACGGTGCGCTCGGTTCCGTCGTCGAGGAGGATCGTGAAGTCGTGGTCGGTGGCACCGCTCAGTCGACCGTCGATGCGTCGTTGCTCGCCCTCGGCGACGGCTCGGCCCACCAGCTTCACCGTGATCTCCTTGCCGACCTCGCGCTGGAAGTGCGCCGGGGTGCGCAGCGGACGCTCGAGGCCCGGGCTGGTGACCTCGAGCGTGAACTTCCCGTGGACCGGGTCGGCGACGTCGATCTCCTGGGAGATCATCCGCGTCGCGAGCGACAGCGTGTCGAGCGTGACGCCGCCGTCGGATCCGGGCGGGGTGTCGAGGGTGATCCGGATGGTGCCGCCTCGGCGCTCGACGTCGTACAGGTCGAGCTGGAGGTCGGACGCGATCGGAGCGGCGAGCGCGCGCACGCGGTCGATCTCGGTCGTGGTCGTCCCCGTCTCGTTCACGTGTCGGTCACCTCCCCGGTCCCTGTCTCCATTCAACAAACAAGGCGTGAGGCAGAGCCCCACGCCTTGGCCGTCAAACCAAATTGCGACCACCGATGGTAGCAGCAGATCCGACCGTTCCGGAAGGGTCTCCGGCTCGGGTCAGGGCACCGGGTGGGTGCGGAGATCGGTGGCTTCGGCGAGGTGGTCGAAGTCGGCGTCGGCGTGGAGGACCGGCACACCGGCGCGGATGGCCACCGCGCCGATGAGGCAGTCGATCATCCGCCGGACGGTGACGCCGGAGCGACGACACGGTCGGGAGAGCCCAGCCGCGTCGTCGTAGTCGGACGCGAAGGTCGGCAGTCGGGTGGCGCGCGCGAGGAGACCCCGCAGCGAGCGGAGATGAACGTCGTCGCGGGCGCCGGCGAGGACCTCCATCGACACGGCGTCGCAGATCGCGATCTCGTGGGCGAGCAGTCGATCGACCTCGTCGGCGGTGGCCGAGTCGTTGCCGCGCAGGAACTCGATCCACGCCGAGGTGTCGACGAGGATCACGGCACGCGTGCGCCGCGCATCTCGTCGAGGTCTCCCTCCCACCCGGAACCGCGCAGCGCCCGGGCGTCGTCGAGGTCGAGCGCCTCGCCGGCGACCGCTCGCAGCGCGAAGTTCACGGCGTCGCGCTTCGTCGACAGGTCGAACCGGTCCATCACGACGCGACACGCCTCGTCGTCGATGTCGATGTCGGTGCGTGCCAGACACCAGGGATACGCCGTCCAGACCTCGACGATGCCGGGAACCGGCGACGACGTGCGAACGTCGAACCGGGGTGAACGCGTCTCGCCTCGCCCACATCGTCGCCGGGCTCACCGGCTGTGCGCTCATCGCCTCGGCGTGCGGCTCCGACGGATCGGGGACGTCCGACCTCCCCGTTGCGGTCGAGTCGGGGCCGGCGCCCGCCGAGCCCGCCGGGGCCCCGACGACCGGCGGCAGCGGTGGCGACGAACCTCCACCACCGCCGGAGGTCGAGCCGTTCGCCGCGACGCCCGGGGTCGAACGAGCCCCCGCCGACGACGACACGCCGATCGACGCACTCGCAGCCGGGCTGAACGGCGCTGGGTTCGAGCTCCTCCGACTCCAGCCCGTCGACGAGAACGTCGTGTTCAGCCCGTCGAGCATCGGCCATGCACTGCTGATGGCGTCCGCAGCCGCGGATGAGCCGACGCGAGCGGCCATCGTCGACACGTTCGGCCTTCCCGACGGCGCTCATGCGGCGTGGAACGCGATCGACCAAGTGATCGCCGACGATCAGAACGATCAGGTCACGGTCACGATCGCCGACCGGATCTGGCCGCGTCTCGACGTCGAGCCCGACCAGGAGTGGATCGACCTCCTCGCTGCACAGCATGGCGCCGACGTCCAGCCGCTCGACTTCGCCGGCGACCCCGGCGGCAGCCGTGATGCGATCAACGGGTGGGTGTCCGACCGGACCGAGGGGCTCATCCCGACCCTGTTGCCGGAGGGCTTCCTCAGGCCGCAGACCGTCCTCGTGCTCACCGACACGCTCTACTTCGAGGCCGACTGGGCTCGACCGTTCGGCAAGTACGGAGAACAGATCGCGTCCTTCACCCGCCTCGACGGATCGAGCGTCGGCGAGACGTTCATGGTCGAACTCGAGCTCGACGACCGCCGAGGCGAGGGCGACGGGTTCGTCGGCGCCGAGATCCCGTACGTCGGCGACGACTTCTCGATGCTCGTGATCGTCCCCGACGAGGGGAGATTCGAGGAGGTGCGCAACCGGCTCGATCAGGACCTCCTCGACCGAGTCGACGCCGGTTTCACGACCGGGCCGTACGAGCTGCGGCTCCCCAAGTGGGAGACCACGACGGCGATCGATCTCGCTCCGTGGCTGAGCGAGATCGGTGCGATGCCGGGGTCGTACCCGGCCATCTCACCGCCGGCGGTTCTCGGCGGCGCGGTCCACGGCGCGGACATCGCGGTCGACGAGATGGGAACGGTCGCTGCTGCGGCGACCGCGCTCGGCTTCGAGGAGTCCGGACCGCCCGAACCGGAGCTCGTCGTCGCCGCCGACCAGCCGTACCTCTATGTCATCCGGCACCGCCCGACCGGCCTCGTCCTCTTCGCCGGCCAGGTCACCGACCCCACCATCAGCTGATCGCGTTCTCGTGAGCTCCGACGACACCGGAAGTCGTCCAAGCTCACGAGAACGGTGGGCGGTAGGTTCTCGCCGTGCTGCGGATGTCGACGCTGTTCCTCCGGACCCTGCGAGATGATCCGGCCGACGCCGAGGTCCCGAGCCACAAGCAACTGGTGCGGGCCGGCTACATCCGGCGTGCCGCACCGGGTGGCTTCTCGTGGCTGCCGCTCGGGTGGATCGTGTACCGCAACGTCGAGCGGATCGTCCGTGAGGAGATGGACGCCGCCGGCTTCCAGGAGGTCCATTTCCCCGCGCTCCTCCCCCGCGAGCCCTATGAGCGGACGAATCGGTGGACCGAGTACGGACCCAACCTGTTCCGCCTCGTCGACCGCAAGGGCGCCGACATGCTGCTCGCGCCGACCCACGAGGAGATGTTCACGCTGCTCGTGAAGGACCTGTACGGCTCGTACAAGGACCTGCCGCTGAGCATCTACCAGATCCAGACGAAGTACCGCGACGAGGCCCGACCCCGCGCCGGACTCCTCCGTGGCCGCGAGTTCGTGATGAAGGACTCGTACAGCTTCGACCTCGACGACGACGGGTTGCAGGCGTCGTACGACGCCCACCGGGCTGCCTACGTGAAGCTGTTCGATCGTCTCGGTCTGCCGTACGTGATCGTGTCGGCGATGTCGGGAGCGATGGGCGGTTCGGCGTCGGAGGAGTTCCTCAGCCCGATGGAGATCGGGGAGGACACCTACATCCGCTGCACGAACTGCGCCTACGCCGCGAACGTGGAGGCGGTCACCACACCGGTTCCCCCGTCCGTTCCGTTCGTCGGGCTCCACGACGCCGTCGTGCACGACACCCCCGACACGCCCACGATCGACACGCTCGTCGACTTCGTGAACGCCGACCCCGAGCTGCGTCACCCCGATCGCGACTGGACTGCGGCCGACACGCTGAAGAACCTCGTCGTGGTGCTGCACCACCCCGACGGCACGACCGAGCCGCTGGCGATCGGCGTGCCCGGCGATCGTGAGGTCGACATGAAGCGCCTCGAAGCGCAGGTCGCGCCTGCAGAACCGGTGCCGTTCTCCGAAGCCGACTTCGCCGCGCACCCGTCGCTCGCGAAGGGCTACATCGGTCCGGGCGCCCTCGGGTCGGACAACTCGTCGGGCATCCGGTACCTCGTCGACCCGCGCATCGTCGACGGCACGCAGTGGATCACCGGTGCGGACTCACCCGGCAACCACGCGCTGTATCTCACGGCCGGCCGCGACTTCGCACCCGACGGCACCATCGAGGCCGCCGAGGTGCGCGGCGGCGACGAGTGCCCCGCGTGCGATTCCGAGGTCGAGATCGCCCGCGGGATCGAGATCGGCCACATCTTCCAGCTCGGCCGCAAATACGCCGAGGCGCTCGAACTCACCGTGCAGGACGAGAACGGTCGACCGGTCACGCCCACCATGGGTTCGTACGGCGTCGGCGTGACTCGCTGCCTCGCGGCGATCGCCGAGGCGACGGTCGACGACATGGGGCTGTGCTGGCCACGCGAGATCGCCCCGGCCGACGTCCACGTGGTCATCGCCGGCAAGGAGGGCGGCCCGCAGCGCGACGCCGCCGAGACCTTGGCCGCCGACCTCGAGTCCCGAGGGCTCCGCGTGCTCATCGACGATCGCCTCGGGGTGTCGCCCGGCGTGCGGTTCAAGGACGCCGAGCTCATCGGTGTCCCCACCATCGCGATCGCGGGTCGGGGCGTGGCCGACGAAGAGTCACCCACCATCGAGGTCAAGGACCGCCGGTCCGGCGACCGCGTCGACGTGCCGATCGGCGACGCCGTCGATCACCTCGTCACCGCCTGCTCCTAGGAACAGCACGCTTCGTGCCGGGTCCCGGATGTGCTGCAAACAGCACGCTTCGGACCCGGCACCGGATGTGCTTTTTCTTGGTCACGGGGGTGGCGAGGCCGGCGACGCCGGCGACGAGGACCCAGGCGAGGAGACCGACGACCAACGGCCGGCCGCCGAGCTTGCGCATCTTCGCCACGCGCACGCCGAGTCCCAGGCCGACGAGAGCGACCGTGAGGAGGATCTTCTCGAGATCGGCGGCGACGTCGAGCACATCGTCGCTCAACACGTCGGTCGTCCGCACGACGATCATCGCCAGGAAGCCGGCGACGAACAGCGGCAGGATCGGGGGGCGGCTCCCGACGTCCTCGCCCGTCGCCGCAGCCGCCTCGGAGTCCCGCTTGCGCCGGTTCAGCGCAACCAGCGCGACCAGCGGAGCCAGCAACACCACCCGGGTGAGCTTCACCACCGTGGCCGTCTCGACCGCCTCGTCGCCATGTGTCGACGCCGTCGCGACGACCTGGCCGACGTCGTGGACCGCACCACCGACCCAGGTTCCGAACGTCGCGTCGTCCAGGCCGAGCAGGGTCCCGATGGCCGGCAGCACGATGATCGACAGCGAGCCGCACAGCGTGACGAGCGTGATCGCGTAGGCGGTCTCGTCGTCATCGGCGCGCACGGTGCCGTTGACCGCGGCGATGGCCGACGCGCCGCAGATCGAGTATCCGGTGGCGATGAGGAGGCCGAGGTCGTCGCCGATCCCGAATCGTCGGGCCAACCACTGGGTGCCGAAGAAGGTCGTCGCCACCACGGCGGTGACGACGACGAGACCCCGCGCACCGAGCTCTCCGAGATCACCGAGCGACAAGCGCAGACCGAGCAACACGATGCCCATGCGCAGCACCTGCTTGGCCGCCCACGTGATCCCCGGTGCGAACGAATCGGGGATCGGGGCCACGTTCGCGACCAACGCTCCGAGGGCGACGCCGACCACCAACGGGGACAGAGCACTCGAGGTCGACGCGGCGAGCCAGGCGATCGCCGCGAGGACGGCGACGAACCCGAACCCGGGCGCGCGCTGCTTCCACACGTTCGGGGCCGGCGCGGTCGCCGGACTCGCTGCGTCGCTGGTCGTCTCGCTGCTCACGAGACGGTCATCGTCGCACGTCGGTCGGTCGCCGCGGACCGTGCCACGGTCAGACGGCGACCGGATCGGGTGTGAACTCGAGACGGCCGTGATCGATGCGATCGAGCACGTGGCGGGCGAACAGATCACACTCGGCCGCGTGCGGGTATCCGGACAGGATGAACGCCTCGATGCCGGCCTCGATGAGTTCGTTGATCTTGGCGAGCACCTGATCGGGATCGCCGACGATCGCCGCGCCGGCACCCGAGCGAGCGCGGCCGACTCCGGTCCACAGGTGCCGCTCGACGTAGCCGTCGTCGTCGGCGCTCTCGCGCAGCGCGGCCTGGTTCGCAACGCCGGCCGACGCCGAGTCGAGCGACCTCTGACGGATCGCCGCGCCCTCGTCGGGATCGAGCTTCGACAGCAGGCGAGCGGCGGCGCGGCGCGCCTCCTCCTCGGTCTCGCGCACGATGACGTGCGAGCGCCAGCCGTACCGGAGTGTGCGCCCCTTCGCTGCCGCCCGTGCGTCCATGTCGGCCTTGACCTCGAGCACCTTGTCGGTCGTGTCGGGCCACATGAGGAACACGTCGGCTCCCGCCGCCGCGCAGTCACGGGCCGCGGGCGAGAGGCCGCCGAAGTAGAAGAGCGGCGAGTTCCCGCTGACGGTCCGGGCGCGAGGCGGTTCGATCGTGAGGTCGACGAAGTCGCCGTGGTAGTCGACGCCACGCCCATCGAGCAGCTCGCGCAACGCGTACATGATCTCGGTCGACCGCCGGTACCGCGGCTCGCTGTCGAGCGTCTCGCCGGGCACGTCGGAGGAGATGATGTTGATCGTCAGCCGGCCGTTCATCATCTGGTCGAGCGTGCCGATCTGCCG
>JBCDAK010000102.1:0-16113 GCA_039185545.1 Actinomycetota bacterium | reverse complement strand
GCGCACCGAATGCGCACAGACTCCACGAGATCGCTCAGATCAGCACCACGGACGGAACGAACGGAGCCGTCGGGCTCGCATCAGTCGCCCTCGAACTCCCAGTGGCCAAGGCGTGACAGCCGCTCGCCAAGGCCGTTCCACGAGTCGACCTCGTAGGCACTCACGCGCTTCTCCAGGAACCCGACGATGGTCGGCCAGTGGAACTCCTCGACGACGAGCAGGTGGCGCCCGTCGATGATCCTCTCGCGTCGGACTCGCTCAGCGATCCACCGAGGATCGCAGACCTCGAGATGGAACGACTCCTCGCCCTCCTCGTGCTTCGGGCCGATGCGCATGACGACACCCAGTGACCAGCCAGCCGATTTCGGTCGCCATGTCGCCGGGTCTTGAACGTCGTAGCTGGTGATCGACCTGATCTCGGCCCCCACCGAGAGCCGACGGTACGAGATCGGTGAACGGCCGGTCGACGCGCACTCGGTTCGCTGAACACCGTGAGGCGGTTGCGGGCGCTCTCGGCGAGCACCCGCAGGTACGTCTCGTCGAGGGCGGAGTCGGGTCTGTCGTCGAGGTCGTCATCGTCGGCTGGCTCGTCGAAGCGGGGCTCGCGGCAGCCGACGGGGAGCATGATCGTTCCGTCGGGGCGGCTGGTGTGGACCCGGCCGTTCAGCGCCCGCCGGGTCCGGAATCGCTTGCGGTGTTTGGCCCGGTTGTGGAACCCGCACTCGACGCCGGCGTTGTCTTGGTCGGTGCGCCCGTGATCGAGCCACCCGGTGGAGTGATCGACCTGGCACCACTCAGCGGGGAGATCGCAGCCGGGATGATCACAACGGCGCATCAGCAGCATCGCCGCCTCCCGTGCCTTCCCGGTGAAGAGGCGGCTCGACCGGCCTAGATCGATGGGCACGCTCTTCGCCCCCAGCACGACTCGGCGGACGTGGCCCGACAGCGCTGCCTGCAGCACCTCGATCGGTCGGAGTTGGACTCCGTTGGTGGTCTCGCACCGACGTGACAGCAGGGTCTCGGGCGAACCGAGGAGATCGTCGAGCAGGTCGGCGGGGCGGGGGAGGCCGGTGAACGGATCGATCGCCTCGCCGTCGAGCGATGTGGCGGCCCCGAGACCGGAGTGGGCGAGGGAATCGCTCCAGGTGCGCTCGTCGATCACGATCGACACGAGCGGCTCGGAGGGGGTCGATACGAAGCCGTCGTTGGCCGCAGCGGAACGAGCCATGGCGACGAGGGCGTCGAACCGACGCTGGCCGGCGCTCCGCATGGTGCCGGACTCCTGGTCCTTCTTCCACTCAGCATCGACGTACCGCTCGAGGATCGCCAGGTACTCGGCGGTGGTGAGGCCGTCGCCTCCCGACATGCGCAGCTCGATCGATCCGTCGATGGTGGCGACCACGGCGGTTCGCGCCGCACCCGGCTCGTCGAGTTCGGGGCGATGCGTGCCGTCGACGTCGGCGAGCATCTCGAACCGCTCGACGACCGCCGAGAAGTCGGGGTACGTCAGCTGCTCGGCGTGCTCCAGCAGGATCTCGACGAACTCGCCGAGCCGATCGGTCACCCGAGGATTGACATGACACCGGCCGAACAGCTTCACCTGGGCGAGTCCGATCCGACCGGCAGCCCACGCCTCGCCGATGGCGGGATGGGTGCGAACGACACGTGATGCCCGGATCCACGAGGTGGTCTCAGGCCCCGACCAGTTGGCCGTGGCCCGGCAGTAGCCGCGCATCGAGCGATGGGCATCGACGGCGTTCAACTGGCGGGCCTCGCCCTCGGCGATGGCTGACGCGAGCTCCGCATCGAGACGACGACGTTCGGCCTCGATCGCGCGGATCCGCTCGTCGAGCTCGACGTCGGTCAGGTCGCTCAGGCACGTCGACGTGTCGACCGAGCTGGTCGAGATTGTCGCCGTCATGAAGACATGATACCAAACATCCGTTCGGTAACCAACGTCGAACTAAAGTCGAGCGTCGGAACTCGAACGACTCTCTTGACTCTGACGCAGTGTCAACTCGTACGGTCCGACTCGTGTACTCGATCGGCGATCTGGCCCAGCTCGGGGGCGTGACGCCCCGGATGCTGCGGCACTACCACCAGCTCGGCGTGCTCGTTCCGGCCGAGGTCGACGAGGCGACCGGGTACCGCCGCTACGACGAATCGCAGCTCGCCGATCTCCTCCAGGTGCTCGCCCTCAAGGGCCTCGGGATGGCGCTGACCGACATCGCTCGCATCGTCGACGGTGGGGTCGGTCCGGCCGAGCTCCGCGGGATGCTGCTCCTGCGTCGCACCGAACTCGAGTCCGAGCTCGACGAAGCCACCACTCGCCTCGAACGGGTCGAGGTCCACATCCAACGACTGGAGAACCAGATGAGCGGACGACCGACGGGCGACGTCCCGGTCACCACGAAGTCCCTGCCGGGGGTGCGACTCGCCGTCGCGTCGGCGGTGAGCCCGAGCTTCGCCTCGGCCGACGTCGGACCGGTGATCCAGCCCCTCAATCCGCAGCTCTTCATCGCCTTCGCAGAGGCCGGTCTCGACATCGACCGCCCGTCGATCGCGTTCTACGAGGACAGCGAGGACGGCGGCGTCGGGGTCCACGCCGGGTTTCCCGTCGACGATGATGTGGACGAGGTCCCCGGACTCGAGGTCGTCGAACTCCCCGAAGTCGAACTGGCCGTCACTGCGGTCCACCGCGGCGACATGGCCACCGTCGACGTCGACACCATCCCGTCGATCTTCGACTGGATGCGCGAGCACGGCTTCCGCACCACCGGCTACTCCCGAGAGGTCTACCTCGACTGCCCCGACGACATCACCCGGTGGCGCACCGAGATGCAGTTCCCCATCGAGGCCGAGCCGACGGGCTGACGGTCTCGGTCCCGGCTCAGTCGAGCTGGGCGAGGCAGTGGTCCAACAACCGATGACGCTCGGAGGTCGACCAGCGATACGCATTCACCACACCGTTCGCGAGGCCGGGCGTCAGCACATCGCTCTCGACCGCCCGCAGGCGCGCCAACGTCGAGCGAGCGTCGTCGATGTTCCCCTCGTACCGATGGAAGCCGAGCACGGCCGGGAAGCGGTCGACCGTGAAGTTCGAGAACGTGTCGCCGGTGAAGAGGTATCGGCGGCCGTCCCGCTCGTTGTGCCAGAGGTACGCAGTGGTCCCCGGCGTGTGGCCCGGTGCGTGGATCGCGCGGAGGTCGGGTCCGAACTCGGTGTCGCCGTCGAACGGGTCGATCTCGCGAACGCCGCTGTCGACGCACGCGTCGACTTCGAGGCGATGGGTGCGGACCGGCGCCCCGACCCGATCGGCCAGAACCGTGACGAACCGGGTCGCCTCGTCCTGATGGTTCAAGAGCACCAGATCGACACCACCCAACTCGTCGATGTGATCGAAGTACTCCTCGATGCGGTTCGATGAGTACACGAACACGTTGCCGTCCGGACGTTGGACGAGGAACCCGCACGTGTTGGCGGGCCCGCCGAGCGGCTCGTCAGGCGTGGCCCACAGTCCCGGCGCGACAGGCCGGAGCCGACCCTTGGCGGCGGGCTCCGTGCGGGCCAGGGCCGTCAGGTGTTCGTCCATCGTCGACCCCTCAGACTCCGGCCGCGACGGCGTCGTGATCGTTGACGAGGGTGGTCGCGGCCAATTCGATCCTGTCGAGCAGTTCGATCAGGGTCGCCACCTCGTCGTCAGTGAGATGCGAGTGGACGACCTCATCGACGACCTGGACGAGGCGCGGTTCGAAGTCGGCGAGTGCCTCGCGCCCGGCGTCGGTCATCGAGATCAGCTGGGCTCGGCGATCGTCGGGATCGGCGCGCCGGGCGACCAGGCCCGCCGCCTCGGCTCGATCGATCCGTCGTGACACGTAGCCCGGGCTCAGTCGGAGCTGTCGGCACAGCTCCGCACCCCGCAGCTCACCGGATGGACTTCGTCCGAGGCGCAGGAGCAGGTCGCACGTCGTCGGGTCGAGGTCCGTCGCAGCGACCGCACGTTGCTCGATCGCTTCGGCGACAGCGATCTGCGTGGCGAGCAGAGCACCGGTCGGGCGCAATGCATCGGTGGATGGAGCCGGGCGACGAGCCATGTCCTGAGTATATGTGCCTCGACAATGATTGCTCAAACACCTATTGTGAAGACACATGACCACTCCCTCAGGACTCATCGTGCGGCCAGACGACGGCCAGCACCTCCCGGGTGTCGACGTGCGGAACACCGTCAAGATCACCCACGACGCGACGGACGGTGCGTTCGCCGCATTCGAGGAAACGACCGAGCCCGGCATGGGCCCACCCGTCCACGTGCACCGACGCCAGTGGGAGTACTTCCGGGTCCTCGACGGTGAGTTCGAGTTCCTCATCGGCGACCAGCGGCATCGTGCGTCGGTCGGAACCGTGGCGATCATCCCGCCCGAGACGCGGCACGGCTTCCGCAACGTCGCGTCGACGCCGTCGACGCTCGAGTTCCTCGTCACACCTGCGGCGCACATCGACGAGTACTTCGAGCGACTCACCGAGCTCCTCGCTGCAGGCGAGACGGACGTCGAGGTGCTCGACCGACTCGGCGCCGAGTACGACTCGATCAACGTCGGTCCGCCCCTGACCGACTGACGGCGACGGGGCTGCCCCAGCAGAGCGGTCAGGCGTGCGGCTCGAGCGGGCCGAAGAAGCCGATCACCTTCTCGACGCGACCCTCGGAGTCGGTGACGGTCACGTCGAAGCCGGCGAGAACCAACTCGCCGTCGCGGTGGATCGCCCAGTGGTACCGGTGGTGGTCGTGGTGGCTGTCGACGTCGCTCACACGGGAGTAGACGGCCCCCGGGATCTGGGCGTGGACCTCGTGGACATTCGCCTCGAACGCATCGATGCCGACGATGTCGACCGACGGGTCGACGAAGTGGACGTTCGGCGCAAGCGCCCGGTCGAGATGGCCGCGCACCTTCGTCGCATCGCTCTCGTTCCATGCGGCGAGCATCAGGTCGAACGACTCCAGGATCTGGGTCATGGTCTCCTCCTCGGGACTCCGTCGTCGGCTCGACTCATCAACCGACTGTCTGTCGGTAACTTACCGACGGACGGTCGGTAACGTCAAGATCTCGGGTGGCGACCGTCGTAGGATCTCGCCGTGGCCACACAGGCGGAGCGACGGGCGGCGACCCGGCAACGGCTTCTCGCAGTGGCCGCCGAGCGTTTCGCCACCGATGGGTACGAGAACACCCCGACCGAGCGGATCCTCGCCGGTGCCGGTGTCTCGCGCGGGGCGATGTACCACCACTTCTCGTCCAAGCGGGAGCTGTTCGAGGCCGTCTTCGTCCAGATGTCCACGGAGGCGGTCGACCGCGCCGTCCGGTCCGGCGAATCAGGAGCCACCCCGCTCGCGAGTCTCGTCGACGCGTGCCTCGCCTGGCTCCGAGTGGTCCAGGAGCCCGACGTCGCGTCGATCCTCATCGGGCAAGGACCGCAGGTGCTCGGATGGGGGCGTGCGCGCGAACTCGAGGGCGCATCGAGCCTGGGCGTGATGACCCGAGCGCTCGAGCGGGCGGTGGCGTCGGGAGAGCTCGACGTCGTCTCGGTCCCGCTCGCCGCTCGCCTCGTGAACGCGATGCTCGCCGAGGCGGCCCTCGCGGCGATCAACCGAACTCCGCCCACGTCGACCGATGACCTCGAGCGTGCGGTTCGACAGTTCATCGAGGGACTCGGAACGGGCAGCACCCCGGCCGCCGATCCGCGATGATCGAGTGATGCCCGCCGGATACTCGGGGACCCCGTTGGCCAAGAAGCTGGGCATCGGCGACGACGCAGTGGTCGTCGCCCTCGACGAGCCCGCCGAGTTCCGGACGTGGCTCGAGCCGCTCCCTGCTGTCGAGGAGATTCGCACCGATCTGCGCCGCTCGGCCGACGTGATCGTGGCGTTCTTCACCCGGCGGGCGGCCTTCGAGCGCCGCCTCGACGCGATGGGACGTTCGATCTTCCCGGCGGGTGGACTGTGGATCTGCTGGCCCAAGAAGTCGTCGGGTGTCCCGACCGACATCACCGAAGACATCGTCCGCGAGGTCGCCCTCCCCACCGGTCTCGTCGACAACAAGGTGTGCGCAGTGAGCGACGTGTGGAGCGGTCTCCGCGTCGTCTGGCGCCGCGAACTCCGCTGAGCGTCGCGCCGTTCACCCCCGATTCACTCGGCGGGCGCATCCAGCGCTCGACCCTCCTCCGTAGCAGAGGACGTGGACGGCGGTCCGCCATCCACGTTTCTCTCACCCACGTTCCCACCCCCGGAGGACATACCATGAAGCTGCGCACCCCCGTTGCCGTCGCCCTGGCGGCGGCCGCCCTCACCACCACCGTCGCCACCGGAGCGGCGTCCGTCGCCGCCCAGAGCGACTCGTCCGAATCGAGTTCGAACATCGTCGACGTCGTCCTCGACGTGTCGGGCGCCGAGGGTTTCGATCATCGAGGCCGCGACTACGACCTGCTCCGCGAAGCGCTCCTCGCCACCGGCCTCGCCGACGCCGTCGCCACCACACCGGACATCACCGTGTTCGCGCCGAACGACCGGGCGTTCATCCGTCTCGCCCGCGACCTGGGCTTCCACGGGTGGGACGAGGCCGGCGCATTCGCGTTCCTGGCGGAGGCGACCGGCTTCCAGTCGACCGACGAGCCGGGACTGCTCGCCGACGTCCTCCTCTACCACGTCGCCCCCGGCGTGGTGCGCAGCACCGACCTCGTCGACGGTCAGCCGATCGAGACGCTGCTCGGCGCCTCGGTCACGCCCGACGGCTTCCGCCTGATCGACGGCGACCTCAACGCCCGCGACCCGAAGATCCGCACACCGTTCGACGTCGAGGCATCCAACGGCGTCGTCCACACGATCAACCGGGTCCTGCGTCCGATCGACCTGCCGCCGGAGGTCCCGGCGAGCGCCGTCGATCTCGTGATCGCCACCTCGGGCGCGGAGGGCTTCGATCACTCGAGTCGGGACTACGACCTGCTCCGCGAGGCGCTCGTTGCGACCGGTCTCGCCGACGCGGTCGCCTCCGCCGATGACATCACGGTCTTCGCGCCGAACGACCGGGCGTTCATCCGCCTCGCCCGTGACCTGGGCTTCCGCGGACACGACGAGGCCGGTGCGTTCGCGTTCCTGGCCGAGGCGACCGGCTTCCAGTCGGCCGACGAGCCGGGCCTGCTCGCCGACGTCCTGCTGTACCACGTCGCCCCCGGCGGCGGCACCGTGGCCGAGCTGCAGGGCGACGTGCCGACGCTGCTCGGCCCGAGCGTGACCGTCGACGGTCGCACGGTCATCGACGCCGACACCGACGACCGGGACGCCAAGATCCGCCGTCCGTTCGACGCTCCCGTCGGCAACGGCTTCGTCCACACGGTCAACCGCGTCCTGCGTCCGATCGACCTCTGAGGTACGGATGTCACGCCTGGGGTCTGACCCCAGGCGTGATGTCGCTCATCTCCTGAACGCGTGACACCCCAGACGGGTCACGCGCTCACGAGAACGTCGGCGCGACCCCGAGGTTCGATCGTCCACGTCGCATCAGCGGTGTCGATGTACGAGACCGCAGCGCGATCTCGCGGCGCCCGTCGGCCGGTCAGGAGACCGGACAGCACCGACACGATCTTCCCGAATCCGGTGGGTCGACGGCGCCGCAGCGAGTCGGACACGATCCGACCGACGGTCTCGCCGAGGAACACGAGCAGCTGGGCTGACGAGACGACGGGTCGTGCGTCGATCGACTTGGCGAACA
This sequence comes from Actinomycetota bacterium, assembly GCA_039185545.1. GTDB lineage: Bacteria > Actinomycetota > Acidimicrobiia > Acidimicrobiales > Ilumatobacteraceae > Ilumatobacter_A. The sequence continues at coordinate 8,356 of JBCDAK010000102.1, read as the reverse complement.
TCGCTCCCAGGGCGAGGTGATCGCGGCGGCTGAGCGCCCGTGCCGCATCACCGTCGGGCCGGTGTCCGTGATGGTCGACCGTCGGGACCGGACTCAGCATCACGTGGGATCCGCTGAACAGCGCCCGGACGGCGAGCTCTCGATCGTCGGCCGAGGGGAAAGCCGAACCCGGACCCATCATCGGGTCGAATCCGCCGAGTGCGAGCGCGGTCGATCGTCGGACCGCCATCCCCGCGCCGATGCCGAGCCGGTTCGCTCGGCTGCCGAGGTTCCACCGATGGAACACGGCCTCGTTCGGGATCACGAAGTCGGGCGTGAAGCCGTCACCTCGAGCGCCCACGGCGTCGACGACCGAGCAGAACACGACGCCGAGCAGCGGCCGCGACACGAAGAGCTCGGTCATGTCGCGAGCCCAGCCGACCGGGACCGTGCAGTCGTCGTCGGTGAAGCAGACGATCGGGCGGGTGGCGAGCTCGAGCGCGACGTTGCGGGCACGTCCGGCGCCCGGCGTGTCGAGTCGCACGTGCGTCAGCCGTCGATCGGCGGCGAACGGGGCGAGGAGCTCGACCAGCCGATCGTCGTCGTTCTGGTCGACGAGGATCAACTCGACGTCCTCGGTCGGATCGACGAGCACGGTGGCGACGGCCCGCGCGACGGTCTCGTCGCGACCCTTCGTGCAGATGGCGACCGACACCCGCTCGGGGTCGATCCAGTGGTCGTCGTTCGGTGTCGTGGCCGCGCCCGTGGCGACGGGTCCGCCCACGCTCAGGCCGCCGACCGGGCGACGGCGGCCGACGGTCCGTACGGAACCGGCAGCCCCTCGTCGACTCGACGCTGGACCTCGACGTCGGTCCGTCGGCTCATGAGACGCTCCTCGACGTGGCGGCTCATCTTGGCGGTCGCAGGCTTCTTGTTGAGGCCGCGGACCATCAGACCGCCGTACTTGTAGAGCTTGTTCCGGCCGTGGTACCAGCGGGTCCGCTCGCGCGTGCCCCACAGGCGTGCGGTCACGGGCCAGCCGCTCGACGTCTCGATCTTCCACTTCCGTCCGAAGTGCTCGAGGCTCGATCGGTTCCACTCCTCGCACCAGCGGAGCTGCCAGTACCCGATCTCGTTCTCGTCGAGCGCGATCATCGTGAGATACGTGATGCGGGCCGCCGGCTCGAACCAGACTCCGACACCTCGCTCGATCGCCGCCAGCGTGAGGTCCTCGTGGTCGCCGAACGTGATGAGGTTCTCGTCGAAGCCCCCGATCTCCCGGATCAGGTCGGCGCGGATCATGATCGTGTGGAACTCGAGCTGCGTGGTCTCGCGGCGCTCGAGCTGATCCTCGACCTGATCGACGTTGAGGTACGAGTGATGCCTGTCGTTGGTGGTCATCACGCCGTCGTGGATCTCGATCGCACCGCCGGCGATGTGGATGTTGGCCGACTCGGGCTTCGGGCCGTGGAAGATGAGCGGGCCGACCACGCCGGCGCCGGTCTCGTCGGCGCACTCGACCATGCGATCGATCCAGCCGGGGTGCGGGATGACGTCGTTGTCGACCGACACGACGAACTCGCGGTCGACGAACTCCATCGCCATGTTGCGGCCCTCGTTGCCGGTCAGGATGCAGTCGCGGTGGATCCAGACTCCTCCGGCGGCCTCCACCATCGTCTGCAGTTGCCGTCGGATCTCGTCGGGTGAGCCGCCGTCGACGTAGATGAGCTGAGCGCCCTCGGGGAGTTCGGCGAGGACCGCCTCGAGGGATCTCACCGCGAGGCTCCATCGCTGTCGAGGCACCACGATCACCGAGGTGCGCTCGCCCACCGACCGCTGATCCACCGTGTTGGAAGCGTTCTGCTCCACCCGCCACTCCTTCCGCCAGGAACCGCCGGGACCTCCAGCGGGTCTTCGAACGTACCGATCCCGGCACGAGCGGGGAACCCCCCGACGACGATCTTGAGGATGTCGTGAGACCCCTCAGAGGGTGACCGAGCCCGACACGGTCACGGTCGTGTCGCCGCCGATCCACACCTCGCCGTCGGCCGCGTCGACGTGGATCCGCCCGGCCCGACCGAGGACCGTGCCCTGGGCGGCGACGTACGGCGTCTCGATCCGCCCGGTCGACGTGAGCCACTGTGCGACCGACGCGTTGAGGCTCCCGGTCACCGGATCCTCGCGGATCGACCCGGACGCGTCGGGGAAGAACGCCCGGATCTCGAGATCGGCGTTCGAGCCGGGTGCCCCCGGTCCGACGAGCCCCACGTCGAAGTCCGGGTGGGAGCCGGCCGGCGGGACGACGCCGAGCACGTCATCGGCCGAGGCGAGCAGGATCGCCATCCAGCCCGGGCCGTTGTCGACCCAGTGGGCGTCGACGACCCGGTCGGGCGTGACGCCGAGGAGGTCGAGGCGAAGTGCGAGGTCGTCGGGGTCGACCGGCCCGAACCGGGAGCACGGTGGTGCGGCGAACGCGAGCCGGTCACCGGTCCGGCGGATCGGGATCAGCCCGGCGCCGCACTCCTGCACGATCCGATCGGGGTCGGAGGGTGCCCCGCCGGCGTCGAGCCAGGCGCGGCAGGTGCCGAGGGTCGGGTGACCGGCGAACGGCAGTTCGCGTCCCGGACAGAAGATCCGCACCCGGTAGTCGGCGCCGGGATCGGTCGATGGCAACAGGAACGTCGCCTCCGAGAGGTTCGTCCACTCGGTGAACCGCATCATCTCGTCGGTCGTGAGGCCTGCGGCGTCGTGGACGACCGCGACCGGATTGCCGTGCACGCCTCCCGTGGCGAAGACGTCGACCTGCCGGAACGGTCGGGTCACCCGAATGCGGTCGAGAACATCGCGAGGGTGCGGGTCCAGCTGCCCTCGGCCGCCGCCTCGTCGTAGGTGGGATAGCCCGGCCACGTGTAGCCGTGGTCGGCGCCGGGGTAGGTGACCACGTCGACGTGGTCGAGGTCGGCGACGGCGTCGAGGAACTTCTGGTGCATCGCGATCGACTGCACCTCGTCGGCCTCACCGATCCCGAGGTACAGCGGCGCCGTGATCCGATCGACGCCGAGATGTGGCGAGTCGGGCTCGTCGTCGACCAGGAACGACGGGTGCCACCCGGCACCGGACACCACCCGCTCGCCGAGTCGCTGCATCGACCGGACGACCGCCCGAGCGCCGAGGCAGAAGCCGATCGTGGCGATCGGCGTGTCGTCGGCGACGCCGGCAGCGGCCAGCCCGGCGTCGAGATCGCGCTGGATCTGGTCGTCGGTCATCGACGCGATCCAGCCCATGACGGTCGGTCGGGCCTCGGGGTCGGCCGCGAAGTCCTTCGGCTCGAAGTGCAGCAGCCGGCCGTGGCGATGGTGGAGGTCGGGGGTGACCACGCGGTACCCGTGATCGGCCAGCCGGGCCATGAACTGTCGGGTCGCGGGCCGCAGTCCGGGGGCGTCGATCAGGAGTGCGACGGTCGGCCAATCGCCACCGTCGTCCGGCCGCTCGACCGGTTCTGTCACCACGACCGACATCTCGGTCTCGCCCGCACCGTCGTCGCCGTCCGCGCCGTCGTCGACGCTGGTGTCGATCGTGTTTTCGACCACGTCCATGCCCCGACGCTAGTTCGGCGACCGCGATGCGCTGGTAGTCTCGACGCCTGGTCCGCACGGGCCCCCGCCGTGTCGGCGGGCCCGTCGTCGCCTGGACATCAACGATGCTGTCGAACTTCCTGAACATCTTCAAGATCGCCGACCTGCGCAACAAGCTGCTGTTCGTCGTCGCAATGGTCGTCGTCTACCGGATCGGCGTGGCCATCCGGGTGCCGGGCGTCGACCCCTTCGCGATCGAGCAGTTGCGGGCGGCCACCGATCAGCAGGGAGCGCTCAGCTTCCTGAACCTCTTCTCCGGCGGGGCCTTCGAGTCGTTCTCGATCTTCGCGCTCGGGATCATGCCGTACATCACGGCCAGCATCATCATGCAGGTCCTCGGCGTGGTGATCCCCAAGCTCGAGCAGCTCCAGCAGGAGGGCGCGGTCGGCCAGCGCAAGATCACCCAGTACACGCGCTACGTCACCATCGCGCTGGCCACGCTCCAGGCCACCGGTCTGGTGTTCATCTTCGGCACCGGTCGAGGCGAGGCGTTCTTCGGTGCCGGCGTGACCCCGTCGGTCGTGCTGCTGCCCAACGGCGTCTGGCCACGGGGGTACCTCATCATCCCCACGCTCGTGGCCGGCACCGCCGTCCTCATGTGGATCGGTGAGCTCATCTCGCAGCGAGGCATCGGCAACGGCATGTCGATGATCATCTTCGCCTCCGTCGTGGCCACACTGCCCGGCGGTTTCTGGGGGATCCTCGTCCAGAACAAGGAGTTCTGGTTCGTCGCCATGATCCTCCTGACGCTCGGCATCATCGCCGCCGTCGTGTTCGTCGAACTCGGGCAACGAAGAATCCCCGTGCAGTTCGCGAAACGTGTGGTCGGCCGTCGCATGATGGGCGGCCAGAACACCTACATCCCGCTGAAGGTCAACCAGTCGGGCGTCATCCCGATCATCTTCGCCAGTTCGATCCTGCTGCTGCCGGTCATCATGGCCAACGTGCTGGGCTCCGGCGAGGGCTGGCGCGGCGACATCGTCGACATCGTCGACGAGTACATCCTCGAGCCGACCAACGTGGTGTACATCACGCTCTTCGCGCTGATGGTCATCGCGTTCGCCTACTTCTACAACTCCATCGCGTTCGACCCGGTCCGCCAGGCCGACCAGCTGCGCCGCCAGGGTGGATTCATCCCCGGTGTGCGTCCCGGCCCGCAGACCGAGCGCTACCTGGCCAAGGCCGTCAACCGCATCACGTTGCCGGGCGCCGTGTTCATCGCCGTCGTCGCGATCCTGCCGTACATCCTGCTGCTGGCGGCCGACGTCAACAGCTTCGGATTCGCCGGCACGAGCGTGCTGATCTCCGTCGGCGTGGCACTCGAGCTGATGCGCCAGATCGACAGCCAGCTCACCCTGCGGAACTACGAAGGATTCCTGAAGTAGGGCGCTCGGCCAGATGATCCCTGGTGCCCGACTGATCATCCTCGGGCGACAGGGTGCGGGCAAGGGGACGCAGTGCACGCGCCTCAGCCGGCACTTCGTCGTTCCACACATCTCCACCGGAGACATGCTGCGCGCCGCCGTGCGACAGGGCACCGATCTCGGGCGGATGGCCAAGAAGATCATGGACGACGGCGGCCTGGTGGGCGACGACGTCATGATCGGGATCGTCCGTGAGCGGCTCTCGGCCAACGACGCCATCGTCCGGGGATACATCCTCGACGGTTTTCCCCGCACCATCGAGCAGGCCGACGCCCTCGACGAGATCGCCGGTCCCGACAAGCAGATCGACGTGGTGCTCGACCTCAACGTGCCGCGCGAGATCGTCCTCGAACGGCTCTCGGCTCGGCGGGTGTGTCGTGACTGCGGCACCAACTACACGTCGTCGGGCAACGACCCCGATCCGTGGATCTGCGACGTGTGCGGTGGCGACGTCAAGCAGCGCGCCGACGACACGCCCGAGTCGGTCAACCGGCGCCTCGACCTCTACGAGGAGCAGACCTTCCCGCTCATCAAGCACTACGGCGACCAGGGCCGCCTCGCCGTGGTCAACGGGGTCGGCCACCCCGACTCCGTCTTCGATCGCCTCGTGAAGGCGGTCGAGATGAACCGGCGCTGATCGCCCGGTCGGAACGCTCGCCCACCCGGCAGACTGGACGGCGATGGCCACCGTCGATCGTCTCCCTCGCGAGGTCCCGCCGGCGGCGACACTCGTCTTCGACGGGTATTGAGGATTCTGCACCCGGTCGGCCGGATGGCTCGACCGGATCGACCGGCGTGACCGAGTCGAGTTGGCCGCCTCCCAGGCTCACGGCGTGCGCGAACGCACCGGGCTCACCGTCGAACAGACCGACGCGGCGGCGTGGACCGTCGCCGAGGTCGACGGTGCCCCGATCGTGGTCGGCGGTCCGCAGGCGATCGCGCTGCACCTCGCCGTCGCCTGGCAGACGACGATCCCGATGCTCCCCTTCCGGGTCCCGGGGGTCACTCCGGTGCTCGACGGGATCTACGGTGTCATCGCCCGCAACCGTCGACGACTGCCGGGCACGACGCCGTGGTGCGTCGAGCACGACGGTGAGTGCGAGCCGGCGGCCTGACGCTCAGTTGTTGGTCATCCCGCCGTCGACCTTGATGGTCTGGCCGGTCACGTAGGCCGCCGCATCGGACGCGAGGAAACAGATCACCTGGGCGATCTCGTCGGCCGTTCCCCAGCGCTGCATCGGTACTCGCTTCACGAAGCTGTTCCGCACGATCTCCTCGCCCAGCTTCTCGAACGTCGACTCCCACATCTCGGTGTCGACGAGACCGGGGGCCACGCCGTTGACCCGCACACCTTTGTCGGCCCACTCGTTCGCCAGGTTCTTGGTCAGGGTGTCGAGACCACCCTTCGACGCGGCGTACGCGCCCTGAGTCGCCGCCGCACCGGTGGCCGCCGTCGAGGACACGTTGACGACCGACCCCTGCGATGCGAACAGAGGCTTCGCGAAGGCGGCCGAGAGCAGGAACGGTTGGCGCAGGTTGACGAACAGCGTCTCGTCGATCGCCTCGCCGGTCGCCCGATGAGCCGGCTGGTTCCGTTCGACCGCCGCGTTGTTGACGAGGATGTCGATCCCCCCGAACGCATCGAGCACCTCGGCGGCGATGGCGGCGGGTGCGTCGGGGTCGGACAGGTCGGTCGGGACGACGAGCGGGTCGTTCGACAGGTCGGTGGCGATCGCCTCGAGCCGGTCGGCGCTGCGAGCGACCAGTGCGACACGAGCGCCGTCACGGTCGAGCTGTCGCACGGTCGCCTCGCCGATGCCGCGGCTCGCTCCGGTGACCACCGCCCGCTTGCCGGTCAGGTCGAGCCGCATCGTGGCGTCCGTGGTCCGGGTGTCCGTGGTCGTGGTGCCCATCTCGCGGCTCAGACCAACTGCGTCGGATCGGCGAGCAGCTGACAGATCGTCTGGGTGAACTCGGCGGCCGGTGCGCCGTCGAGCACGCGGTGGTCCCAGGTGAGGCTGAGCGTCATCCGCTTGGCGACCTTGCCCTCGCCGTTCTCGACGACCAGCTCGTCGCGGATCCGCCCGACCCCGAGGATCGCGGCATTCGGCGGGTTGATGACCGGGGTGAACGCGTCGACGCCGTACATCCCGAGAGCGGTGACCGAGAAGGTGCCACCGGTCGCCTCGTCGGGCGTGAGCGAGCCGGACCGCGCGGCGTCGGCGAGACGTGTGGTCTCGGGAGCGAGCTGGCCGAGCGACAGTCGGTCGGCGTTCTTGACCACCGGGACGATCAGCCCCTCGTCGAGAGCGACGGCGAGCCCCACGTGCACCTCGGGGAGCAACGCGATCCCGTCGTCGGTCACCTGGCTGTTGACCCGGGGGTGGGACCGCAGAGCCCGGGCCGCCGCGGCGATCACGTAGTCGGTGAAGCCCGGTGCGCTCCCGGCGTCCTTGCGCGCTGTCCGATCGGCGACCACGGCGTCCATGGCGGCGTCCATCGTGAGCGTCAGCTGCGCCATCTCCTGCAGCGACGCGTGCATCCGCTTGGCGATCGTGCCCCGCATGCCCGACAGCCGGATCGTCTCGGACGGGGTCTGCGTCGCCGGCGCCGACCCGCCGGTCGCCGTCGGTCGAGGCGCGGCTCCCTCGGGTGCGGCCGCGGCACCGCCCGCGAGCAGCGCGCGCACGTGACGCGCCACCCCGTCTCGGCTGATCCGGCCGTCGGTCGGGTCGGCGGGGACGCCGGTGAGGTCGACGCCGAGCAGCTCGGCGAGCTGTCGCGCTGCGGCGGTGGCCGGCGCGGCGGCCGCCGATGCCGCCGCCGGGGGTGTCGCCGAGGTGGCGGGCGACGGTGCGGCCGGTGATGGTGCGGCAGCTGGTGCCGCGGTCACCGCCGCGGCGCGACCGGACGCGACGTCCTCGACGTCTTCCGAGGTGATCCGTCCGCCCGGCCCGGTCCCGGCGACGGTCGAGATGTCGACCCCGAGCTCGGCCGCCACGCGACGGGCGTTCGGAGAGGCGATCATCCGTCCGGTCGACGTGGTGGCGACGGCGGCCGCTACGTGAGCGACCGGCGCCGGGGTTGCCGCCGACGGTGCCGCTACGTCGGGAGCGGTCTCCTCCGGCAGAGGTCCGGACGGCGCGCCGCCACCGGACGGGGCGGGACCGTCGGGAACGTCCTCGCCGTCGGCGTACACGGTGCCGATCACCTCACCGCACGCGAACGTGTCGCCGACCGCACCCGAGGGTCGGATGCGGCCCGAGATCGGTGCCTCGACCTCGGTCTCGGTCTTGTCGGTCTCGATGACGAGGACGG